>JACZSY010000010.1 GCA_022573975.1 SAR324 cluster bacterium
TCGGGGAAGCCATCGCCGTTGTTTTTTGATGTCAGAATCCTGAAAAAGTCACATGCTTGTCATACCGGCCATAGATTTAAAGAATGGAAAATGCGTCCGGCTCCAACAAGGCCGGCCGGAGCAGGAAACCGTTTACGATTCCGATCCGGCCAAAATGGCCCGGAGCTTTTTGGCCGATGGGGCCAGGATGCTCCATCTGGTGGATTTGGACGGCGCTTTCCAGGGAAAAAGCGGCAATCTGGAATCCATCGAAGCCATCCGTTCGTCGGTGGAAATTCCGCTGGAAGTGGGAGGAGGCCTGCGTTCCATGGAGAATATAGAGGCCATGTTCGCGCTGGGTGTGAATTCGGTGATTCTGGGCACCATCGCCGTAAACGATCCGGGGACGGTGATGGCCGCGTTGGAAAAATTCGGGCCGGAGCAAATTCAGATCGGGATCGATGTGAAGGATGGATTTGTCGCCGTCAAAGGGTGGGCGGAGGTGACCGGCCTGGAAGCCGTCGTCTTCGCGCTGGAATGGAAGGAGCGGGGCATTGAACGGGTCATTTTCACCGACATCGGTTCGGACGGCATGCTGGGCGGTCCCAATCTGGTCGCCATCCGATACTTTGCCGAAGCCACGGGTTTGCGCGTGACGGCTTCGGGCGGCGTTGCCGGCAAGGCCGATGTCCGCTCCATCGCCGCCCTGGAGCCGGCCGGGGTGGATCGGTTGATCGTCGGAAAGGCGTTCTACGAGGGCACCCTCAAGCTGGCGGATGTGGTGCACCTCTGATGCTGGCCAAACGGATCATTCCCTGCCTGGATATCAAAGCAGGCCGCGTGGTGAAGGGGGTCAGTTTCGTGGACCTGCGGGATGCCGGCGATCCCCTGGAACTGGCCATGCGCTACAACGCCCAGTCGGCCGACGAGTTGGTGTTCCTGGACATCACCGCCTCCCACGAGAACCGGGGCTTGACCCTGGAACTGGCGGCCCGCCTGGCCCGTGTGCTGTTCATTCCCTTCACCATCGGGGGCGGTCTTTCCACCCTGGAGGATATTCACAACATCGTCACCGCCGGGGCGGACAAGGTTTCCATCAACACCGCGGCGGTGACCGACCCCGGCCTGATATCCAGGGGAGCGGAACGGTTCGGCTCCCAGTGCATCGTGGTCGCCATGGACGTCAAACGCGAAGGCGCGGGATGGGAGGTGTATACCCACGGGGGACGCAGGCCCACCGGAATCGATGCGATCCAATGGGCCGAGGAGGTGGCGCGGCGCGGCGCGGGAGAAATCCTCTTGACCAGCATGGATCAGGATGGCCAGCAAAACGGTTATGACCTGGCAGTGACCTCGGCCATCAGCAGCCGGGTGCAAATCCCCGTAATTGCCTCCGGCGGCGGGGGAACCATCGAACATTTTTACCAGGCCCTGACCGCCGGAAAAGCCGATGCGGTGCTGGCGGCGAGCGTATTTCACTTTGGCCAGATGACGGTTCCGGGGCTGAAACGCGCCCTCCACCGCAAAGGGGTGCCCGTCCGCCTGACCCCGGAAATGGAACATGACAATGGCGGATGATTTGGCTTGGCCCGCCAAAATCAACCCGCGGAGATCAGGGGCGGGAGGTTTCCAGGCAGGCGGCGCACTGGCCGTGAAAAATTACGTCGTAATGGGAAACGCGGAAACCGTTTTCAGCGGAAACGGAGAGACCCTCCATCGCCCCTTCCGTCTTCACATCCAAAATGGTTCCGCAAGCGGAACACACCAGATGGTGATGGGGTGAAAGGTTGGCGTCATACCGGGCCACCTGGGTTTCGGTTAACACTTTCCGCAAAAAACCGTGTTGGCAAAACTGGTCCAGTACCTTGTAAACGGTGGCCAGGGAGATGGAAGGGAGTTGGGTGCGGATTTCCGAATACACTTCCTCGGGGGTCGGGTGACGCCCGGTCGAAACCAGCATCCCATAAATCGCGATGCGCTGATGCGTCACCTTTAATCCGGCATCGCGGCACTGGTGGGGAAACCGCTCAATGCGCGCCTCGACATCCGCTGGATTCAACATGGGCTCTGGGTTTCGAATCGAAGGGGTATGAAATAATTGCGGAACCTTGCGCCGGACCCCGTTTCCGGGGGTTCGGATTTCAGCAAAGGGAAAATTCGCCATGGGATTTTCCAGCCATGAAAAATTCCGGCACTGGAATTTCCCTCAGGCTCAATATTTTCGCACAGAAAAAAATTCCTGTAAATCGAATGACTTGGCGGCGGCGCATCAAGAACTTCGGGGCTTTGGCGGATATGGGTGGCCTTCAGTGGGGAGCACCTTCCAAAAAGCCGGCCGGCGGATCCATTTCCCCTCGGATCGATGCACCTTCCCCCCCGGCGGTTTCCAGGGTTAATATGTTTTATCGGCAGGAAATGAAAAATCGGCCCCTGAACCCATGCCACCAAGGCGAAGCCCCACCGGAAGTGGAGGGGCGGAAAATCCGGGCTTTGAGGCCATGGATCAAACCGGAATGCAGAACATGCGATATGTGAGTACGCGGGGTGGATGCCCGCCCCATTCTTTTCCGGAAGCGGTGATGACGGGGCTGGCGCCGGACGGGGGCCTCTTCCTGCCCGAATCGCTGCCGGATTTTTCGGCCAGCCTGGAGGGTTTGCAGGAATGTTCGTTCCAGGAGTTGTTCAAGCGCCTGGCCGCGCCCTTTATTGATGGGAGCATACCAGACGTAGTCCTCGATTCGCTGGTGGAGCGCAGCTACGCGGTGTTCGATCACCCCGACGTGACACCGGTGCTGCCCGTGGGCGGGCTGTACGTCTGCGAACTTTTCCACGGGCCAACCCTGGCTTTCAAGGACGTGGCGCTGCAATTTCTGGGGAATCTGTTCGAGCACTTGCTGGGGCAGCGCGAAGCCCGGCTGACCGTTTTGGGGGCCACCTCGGGGGACACGGGCAGCGCGGCCATCCATGCCCTGAAGGGCAGGAAGGGCATCGAGGTGTTCATCCTCTATCCCCATGGGCGGGTTACGCCGATCCAGGAAATGCAGATGACCACCGTCGAAGACGCCAACATCCATCCGATCGCCATCGAGGGAACCTTTGACGATGCGCAGCGCCTGGTGAAGGAATTGTTCAATGACCATGCCTTCAATGCCGAGGTGTCCTTGGGGGCGGTGAACTCGATCAACTGGGTTCGGGTGATGGCGCAGATCACCTATTACTTTTTTGCCTATTTCCGGGTGGTGGAATTCCAGCAGGGCGCGGGGAACGATGGAAAGATGCGCCTGGGCGATCCGCTGCGCTTTTCCGTGCCCACGGGAAACTTTGGGCATGTCTACGCAGGGCTGATGGCCCGTGGGATGGGCCTCCCGGTGGAAAAGTTGATCCTGGCCACCAATGCCAACGCGATCCTCCACGACCTGGTCGCCAGCGGAGTGTATCGGCGGGGCGAGGTGCGCCAAACCCTCAGCCCCTCCATGGATATCCAGCTGGCCAGCAATTTTGAGCGTTATCTGTTCGACCTGGCCGGCAGGGATTCCGGCCGGGTCAACGATTGGCTCGATGAATTGAGCCGAAAGGGGAAATTCACACTGGCATCCCAGTACCGGGCAAAGGTCGAACAGGATTTCATCTCCGAGAGGGTGGACGACCGGGAAACCGTGGAGACCATTCGCTCGGTGCATGCCGAATCGGGATACCTGCTGGACCCCCATTCCGCCGTTGGTTTCCGGGCCGGGGAAAAACACAGGCGCGAAGGCATGCCCACCATCGCCATGGTCACCGCGCATCCGGCCAAATTCTCGGACGCCATTCGCCAGGCCATTGGCAGGGAGCCGGAATTGCCGCCTTCCCTGGCGCGTCTCGCGGGCCTTGCCGAGCGGAAACAAGTGCTGCCGGGCAATCCGGATGCCTTGCGGAAAACCATCCGCGAAACCCTCGCGGCAAGGTCATGAAAGAGATGGAAAATTGAAAAGGAGGCGATGGAATCCGACACATTCAAGGTGATCAAGCACATCACCGAACAGGCGGTGCCCTTCAACCGGGAACTCGGCCTCACCCTGCTGCATGCCGATGACGGCAAGGCTGGCCTGCGCTTTGAGTTCCAGCAAAAACTGGTGGGCAATTTCATGACCCATGTGCTGCACGGCGGGGTGATCTCCTCGGTTTTGGACGTGGTGGGCGCCTGTGCCGTGATGTCCACCTTTGACCAGGAAAACCCGCTCCATGACATGGGCACCGTGGATATGCGGGTGGATTACCTGCGGCCCGGTTCCGGGACCTATTTCATCGCGACGGGACAGGTGATGCGTCCGGGGCGGGTTCTCTCGGCGGCGAGAATGGAACTCGTCAACGATAAAAACGACCTGATTGCGATTGGAACGGCCATTTACCGCGCCAGCCGCAAAGCCAGGGATCAGCCCACCCAACCCATCAAGGAAACACCATGAGCCTGGGCCTGTCCAAACGAAAACCTCGCGATGTAGTTTTCGCGGACGATCTGACCATCACCTGGCGGGACGGGGTGGTCTCCCATTTTCCCTTGTTCTACCTGAGGAACGTGTGCCCCTGCGCCAATTGCGTGGACGAACTGACGGGTAAAAAAGTGCTGGACCCAAAGACCATTCCCGAGGGAATCCACATCAAAAAAGCCGATTATGTCGGCAATTACGCGCTCCGCATCCAATGGAGCGATGGGCATGACGCCGGCCTTTACGCTTTCAGGTTTCTCCGTGAAATTTTTGACGATGCCATGGAAAAAGGCCCCGACCCGGCCGGACCCCACGCCAAGGAAGTCTGACCCCCAGGGGTAGGGGCGGGGTTACGTTCCCGCCCAAGAATCCCAGGGTAGGGCGGGGTTACCTCAGGGCAATGGCAATATCGGTGTGGGCTTCCCGCAAGGTGTAATTTGGCCGGTTGCGGGTATTGCAGCGAAGCCTCGACCCCCCTTCTCCATTCCATGGAGTTGGGGGTGACTCCTTCAGCTAATTCTTTGTAAACACGACTCTTTTTCCCTCTCCATCCTGATGGAGAGGGAAGGGAGACTCCCCACGTTTTTGTGGGGAGTCGGAAAGGGTGAGGCTTTGCCTTACCTCCCGGCCCAGGAATCCCAAGGCAGGGGCGGCGTTCCGTCCCCACCCAAGCGCCAGGGTAGCGCCTTTTATTCGTACTCCCAATCCTCCGCGGGCTCACCGGCGGCGGCGCGGCGGGCCTTGGCGGAATCCCCACTGCGTGCAGTCAGGGCCAGCCCGTAGGGGTCCAGATGGAACACCGCCTGATCCATGGCCCGCACCACGGCGTTGATGGAAGCCTTGGTCATTTCCACCGGCAACGGCGGTTGGGCCACAACTTTTTCCGCCAGGCGCAGGGCGGCTTCCAGCAGTTCCGGCTCGGGCACCACCTCGTTGAAAAATCCGTAGTCCAGCATCACCCCGGCCTGGTAGGTTTCCGCGAACATGATCATCTCCTTGGCCCGCGAGGGCCCGACCAGATGGACGAAGCCCGGAATCGAATGCCACGACAGGCTGAGGCCCAGCTTGGTTTCGCGCACGCAAACCTTCGTGTTTTCCGCGCCAATGCGAAAATCGCAGGCCACGGCGAAGCAGGCGCCTCCACCGATCACATGGCCGTGCACCGCCGCGATGGAGACCGGCACCAGCCCCGCCAGGGCCGCGATGGCCCGTTGGCCCAGCCGTGCCCGGGAGACCAGATCGCGCAAGGCCGCATCGCCGGCCAGACCCTCGCGCAGGTCCGCGCCGGAACAAAAGCTGGGGCCTTCCCCACGGAGAATCACCACCCGGCAACCGGACAAGCCGTCCAGGTGGGCGCAGGCCCCAACGATGTCGCGGAGCACCTGGGCATTGACCGCGTTGTGGATGCGAGGGCGGTTCAGCACCAGGTGACGGATGGCGCCTTCGCCTTCAATTTTCAAGGTTTCCCATTCCATCGTTCTCTATCCTTGCCTGGCGGGGTTGAAGGGAGTGGCGCGGAGGGCTTTCGTGGCTGCTCTTTTCGGCGCCTCTTGTCGGTGCTTCTTTTCGGTGCTTCTTTTCGGTGGCCCTATCCGGCGGGCGCTTCGGCCGCGCTCTCCAGATAGGCGGCGGACGGGGTGTCGCGCGCCGCCTGGACAAACGCCAGCACGTTCTCGAACGGGGTTTCCGGCAGCAGGCCATGGCTGAGGTTAAGGATGTGCGACCGCCCGCCGGTCTCGGCCAGGCAGGATCGCACGGCCTTCGCCACGTCTTCGGGAGTGCCCTCCACCAGCAGCCGGTTGTCCACGTTGCCCTGCACCGCGAAACGCCCCGCCCCTTGTTCCAGCAAGGCCTTCAGGGACGTGCCCGCCCCCACGCTGAGCACCGCGGCGCCGCTGTCCATCATCAATTCGGGAAAAGGACTCTCCCGCACGAACAGGATGCTGGGCAGGCCGGCCTTCAGGCCGGCGAAAATCCGCTGGTGGCTGGGGTGGGCATGGGTTTCATAGAGATCCCGGGGAATCTGGTCTCCCACCGACTCGAACAATTGCACCGCATGCACGCCGGCCTCGGCCTGGAAGTTGAGGTAATCGATGGTCATCGTGGTCAGCCGGTCGATAAGTCTCTCGAAAGCAGCCGGTTGTTCCCGGGCCATGGCCAGTGTGCGCTCCATGCGGCCCGGGCTTTTTCCTTCAATCAGAAAAGCGGCCAGGGTGAACGGCGCGCCCGCGAAACCAAGCAGGGGCAGTTCCCCCCCCAACTCGCCCAATACGCCGCGGATGGACTCGGCGAAGAAGCCCAGCGCATCGCCGGGTTGATAGGCTCGCAAATCCCCGATCTGCCGCTCGTGCCGGAGCGGCTCGGCCAGGTTGGGCCCAGGTGTAAATTCAAATACAGCCCCCATCGGCGCCAATGGGGTAAGAATATCCTGGAAAATGATTATTGCGTCCACACCGAACCGGCGGGGCAGCAGGGATATGGCCATGGCGTGCTCCGGCGAGCGGAACAACACCTCCAGGGGAAGCCCGGCGCGTTCGCGGTAAGCCAGGTATTCCGGGTCCGAGCGGCCGGCCTGGCGCATCATCCACACAGGGGCGCGGGGGACCAAATGTCCTTCGATGGCCCGCAACAATAAATCGTTTTCTGGAAGGGGGGCGGCTGGGGTCACAAGAATCGCGGAGAGAATTTGCTGGGACTTCGGTAAATGAGTTCCGGCATCGGAAATTGAACCGGTTGGGCGTTGCAAAGATCGAATGGATAGTCGAAAACGCTGATGCCGGTCATTCCATCATGGGTGAATGGAGATTGGCAAGCAGGGACTATTAAGGATGGTATGAAGGAAAAACGAAAAGGCAAGGACCGCAAGGCGTCTCCAGTCACCGAGGAAGAACTGAAAATGGCCATTGGAAAGTTCGTCAAATCGGGAGGGATCATCCGAAAACTCCCGGCTCAAAAATCCGGAAAAAGCCGCTTGGTCGGTAAAAAATGGGGACATACCGAAATGGGGAGCGATCAACCCTCATAGATCACCAAAAAATCCCCAAGAACCGTTCATAAAGGGAATATTCCAGATCATCATTTCCCCCTAAGCCCCAGGCCGGACCTCCGCAGGCAGGGTTTTTCCTCCTTTTTTCCTGTCTAACCGGCCTGGGGTTTTTTTGCCCGGCTTCCCCGCCTGAATTGGAATGATTTTCCGGGGGTTCACTTTCCCGCATTCTCCTCCCCTCCTGGGTTCCTTTATTTCTTCCGATTTACTCTCGCCCACCCCGGGAAAAATCGGCTGTGTTTCTGCTGGTTTTACTCCGGTGTTGCCGCTAACCTCGCGATGATATCCCCTGGCCACGGTGGGCGGAGGATTCGCTTCTGGTTCCGGGGCGGTTCCGCGAGAGAAATGCAATGGAAAAACATGCCGTGAAACGCGATGCAGTTGCAAACAGTGCGGTTGAAAACACCGCGGTTGAAAAAATCGTCTCCCTGCTTCCCAGCGCGACGGAAATCGTGTGCGCCCTTGGTTTTCGGGAGGCCCTGGTGGGGCGTTCCCACGAATGCGATTTTCCGGCCGGGGTGGAAACGCTGCCGGTGTGTACGGCGCCCCGCATGGATCCCGCGGGATCCAGCCTGGAAATCGACCGGCAGGTGCGCACCCTGCTCCGCGAGGCCCTCTCCATCTACGACCTGGACCTGGGCCGGCTGGAGGCCCTCCAGCCCCAAGTGATCGTCACCCAGACCCAATGCGATGTCTGCGCGGTATCCCTTGAGCAGGTGGAACAGGCGGCCGCCCAATGCCTGCGGGACGATACACGGCTGGTGGCCCTGGAGCCCGTCTCGCTGGATGCCGTTTGGGACGATATGCGCAAAGTCGCGGCGGCCTTGAACGCGCCCGAACGGGGCGAAACCCTGGTCACCGGATTGCAGGCCCGCATGGAGGCCGTCGCGGCGCGCGCCGCCGGGCTGAGCCGGCGCCCCACCCTGGCCGCCATCGAGTGGATCGAACCCTTGATGATGGGGGGCAACTGGATGCCGCGGCTGGCCGCCATGGCGGGCGGGGAGGCCGTGTTGGCCGCGGCGGACCGCCCCTCCCCGATGGTGGAATGGGAAGCCCTGCGCGAGGCCGATCCCGACGCCATCATCGTGATTCCCTGCGGATTCGACCTGGCCCGCACCCGCGCCGAGGCGGAGACCCTGCGCGCCCTGCCCGGCTGGAGCGATCTCAAAGCAGTGCGGAACGGGCGGGTGGCGCTGGCCGACGGCCATCACTACTTCAACCGGCCCGGACCGCGGCTGGTGGAGTCGCTGGAAATTCTGGCGGAAGTGATCCACCCAGCCGATTTTTCCTTTGGCCACAAGGGCGCGGGTTGGGTGCTCATGGTGTGAAGGCCAGGCGGAAACGGTCGATGAAGCCGGTCAGGTCGTCCGGGGGCAGGGAATTGATGCCCGCGGCGCCCGCCCGGCCGCCTCCACTGGGAAACGACCGGGCCAGGGCGTCGGCGCCCCGTGGGCGTTCCAGGGGCGCACGGATGCTGAGGCGCAGGGTGCCATCCGGGTTTTCCACGCCAAGGGCATGGGCCTGGCCAGGGTGTTGGTTGGCCATCGCGTTGGCGAAAACGCCCTGCACCCGCCGCGCCCAGGCCGCTGCCGGAAACAGCACAACCCGGCCCACCCCGTCGTCGAGCAGGGGCTGGCATTGGGCGGCCAGCGCCATGTCCGCGCGGTAGCCCTCCCGCAGGGTGGCGGTCTCCGGAGCGGAATGAAAGAAATCCAGCGGGTCGGCGTAGGGCGAGAGGGCGCGATAAAGGTCGGCGGGATGGAAGTGCAGGTCGGCCAGGGTATCCCCGTAGGCGTTGTAATTGAGCAATTCTCCCAATTCGCGCAAGGCGTCGAGGCGCTCGGGTTCCAAGCCGAGGGGCGCGGTGCCTCCAGTGCCTCTAGAGCCTCCAGTTGCTCCGGTGGGTTCCGCGGCCACTTGGATGGCGGCATGGTGCAAATTGTCCCCGAAAGCGGCGGTGACCGCCCATGCCCGGAAGGCCCCGTTCAGGGCGCGGTCCACCAGCAGGCTGGTGCATACGTCCGGTGAGGTGTCGATATGCGCCTCCAGCCCGGGATGCTCGGGAATGTCTCCGGGGAAATGATGATCGAAATAGCGGATGCGGCACCCGGCCCGCAACAACCGCCGCAGGTCCTCCCCGTTTTCCTTCATGGCGACGTCCAGCACGGTCAGTTGGGCCCCCGCGGGGGGCTCGAGGGACTCCAGCAAACGGGTATGGCGCTTGACCCCGGTGATCAGGGTGGAGTGGAGCGGGTCTTTCAAGCGGAGTTGATGCAGCGCGCAGATGCCGTCCGCATCCCCGTTGAACACATCGAAAAAAAGGGTGGAAGGGTGCAAAGATTCCGTCATGGATTCAAGCCATGCCATCGGCCCCGGGAAGGGGCCGGCGCCATGAAAAATAGAGATGGGAAACCGTTTCCACAGGCGCCGGGAAAAATGATGGGAGGAAGGAGAATTGCCGAGGAAGCGATCAAACCACGGCAATCAAACCACGGCAATCAAACCACTTCGCCGCCGCCGCGGCCGCCGATCACGATTTTGCCTTGTTCTTCCAGTTCGCGGGCGATTTTCACCATGTTTTGCTGAGCGCGTTCCACATCGGAAACCTTGGTGGGCGGAAGCACTTCCAAATCCTCCCGCAACATCTCCGCGGCCCGTGTGGATTGGGCGGAAAAGATCAACTCCTTGATAGGCTCGCTGGCGGTTTTGAGAGCCAGCACCAGTTCGTCCTTGTTCATTTCCTTGACCACCACCTGCATGCTCTTGGAATCGATGAGCACCATATCCTCGAAGGTGAACATCAGCTCGCGAATCTGTTCGGCCAAATCGGGGTTGGACTCCTCGATGGTGGCCAGGATTCGGGTCTCGGTGGATTTATCCAGCGAGTTGAGCATTTCCGCCACGGCCTCGATGCCGCCGACCTTCGATGTGCCCATGGCGCCGGAGGCCTGCATCTCGCGGGAAAGCACCTCATCGATTTCGGAGACCACGCCCGGTTGGATGCTCTCAAGAATGGCCATCCGGTACACCACGTCGGCCTGAAGGTTCTCCGGCAGTTCCTTGAGCACCGTGGCCGTTTGTTCGGGATCCTCCAGGTGGGCCAGGATCAGCGCGATGGTCTGGGGGTGCTCATGGGTGATGAAGTTGGCGATGGCCTTGGGGTCCAGCCATTTGAGGGATTCCAGGGCGCTTTCCTCCACCGTGGCGGAGAGGTTGTCCACCAGTTCCTTCGCCCGGTCGCCCCCCAGGGCCTTTGAGATGGTGTTGCGCACGAAATCGCCGGAGGCGTTGATGAGGAAGCCGTCCCCGGCGGTGCCGCTTTTGTTGTAGAACTCCTCCAGCACCACATCGAGTTCCTCGGGCGCCACATCGGTGAAGCGCGCCATGTAGTAGCCCACCTGTTGAATTTCACTGTCCTCAAGGTTTTTGACAACCTCGGACGCCCCTTCCTCGCCCATGGCGAGAAGGAGGATGGCCGCCTTCTTGGGGCCTGTCAGCTTGCCGACACCCATGATTCCTCTTGGTTTTCTTTAAATCCCGTCCGTCCTCCCCTCACCCCGGAAGGTTGGGCGTGGATTCGGTGTGATTGGAAAAAACAATACGCATTTCCCTGGAAACACTCCAATGCGATGCATCCTCTTTCACGGCCTGCCAGTCTCGTTTTCCAGGAAATATTCAGCGCCTTCCTGCTCGAATTTTTTCAACAGGCGCTCCCTGGTGACCTGGGGCTCCTCCACGATCACCCGCGAATCGGACAGAATGTCGAAAAACCCGACTTCATTGCGATAACGCGGGACGATCTGCAAGTGAAGATGATCGATGCTCGCTCCGGACGTCGGTCCGATATTGTACCCGATATTGTACCCGCCCGGACGATACGTCTCATCCAGCACCCGCAGGCAGAGGTTCTGCAAGTGATGCAATTCCAGCACCTCGGCCTCATTCAGTTGCCGGATATCTGTATGGTGGGCGCGGGGAACGACCATCAGATGGCCGGGATTGTAGGGGTAGAGGTTCAAGGTGACGTACCAGCCGCGGTGGCGGTAGACCACCAGATTGTCCACTTTGGGATCATTGGCGGTCACGGCGCAAAGGATGCAATCCACCGCGGGGCGTTTCCCTCGCGCGTAATCCAGTTTATTGGCGACTATATTGTGTTTTTCCAGCTTCATGGTCCGCTTTTTTAAAAGATAATCCGCTGAAGGAACCCAGACCGGAAATATTCCCCACCCTGATCATACCCCCAATATCCATCGGTTTCCAGCCGGTTCACCGGCCCTTCTTTTTGTTTCGGGATCACTACTGTCCGGTTTAGCTTTTTAAAAATGTCTGATAAATACATTATATCAACATGTTAATCCATTATTTTTCGTGTATCGACTTCAAATCACCCGTAAATGGTATCCCTTCTATTTCCACCTCTACACGGAAAGGGATGCGAAATGTACACGGGACGAATCGTTTTTTCGCAGTTGATGGACTTCTTGCCCAAACGAGATTTCGACAATTGCGTCCGACGATATGGAGGCAATTACCAAACCCGGAGATTCTCTTGTTTCGATCAATTCCTTTGCATGACCTTCGCGCAAATCACATACCGGGAAAGCCTCCGAGATATCGAAACATGTCTGCGTGCACAGGAATCCAAACTTTATCATGCTGGCATTCGAGGCAAGGTCTCTCGAAGCACTCTTGCCGATGCAAACGAGAAAAGAGACTGGCGTATCTATGCCGACTTCGCCCAGGTTTTGATCGGCATCGCCAGAAAACTGTATGCCAGGGAAAGCTTCGGAATCGATCTGGAACAGACGGCATACGCCTTCGATTCCACCACCATCGATCTTTGTCTTTCGCTGTTTCCCTGGGCGCGATTTCGCAAACACAAGGCCGCCGTCAAACTGCACACACTGATAGACTTACGTGGAAATATCCCTTGTTTTATCAGCATCACGGATGGAAAAACGCATGACGTCAATATCCTCGACGAGTTGGTTCTGGAGCCTGGAGCATTCTATGTCATGGACCGCGGCTACATAGATTTCCGCCGCCTGTATGCCTTCACGCAAAGCTTCGCGTTCTTCGTCGTTCGCGCCAAAACCAACCTCGATTTTGGCAAAAGAGCCTGGCGGCCCGTGGACAAAACTACGGGCGTTCGCAGCGACCAAACGATCATCCTCAGGGGATACAAATCATCCAAAGAATATCCCGATGCACTCCGGCGAGTCAGCTTCTACGATGCCATACACAAAAAGCGCTACGTCTTTCTGACCAACAATTTCAACCTTCCTCCGCTGACCATCGCGCAACTCTACAAAAGCCGTTGGCAGGTGGAATTGTTCTTCAAATGGATCAAGCAAAACCTTCGCATCAAAGCGTTCTTTGGGACATCCGAAAACGCTGTAAAGACTCAAATCTGGATTGCCATCAGCGTTTACGTGCTGGTGGCTATCATCAGGAAAGAATTGAAAATCGAGCGCAGTCTCAGCGAAATCCTGCAAATTCTCTCCATCACGTTTTTCGAGAAAGTTCATTTATCTCAAATACTTACAAGTTCAAAGCTCCAAGAGGAGCTATACGAGTCTTGTAACCAACTGAATTTATTCGACTCTTAACCGGACAGTAGTGAAAAAATGGATGAAAATTTTTAACAAGATATTGGAATGAGAGGTTGAAATACTTGTTTTTGCTGTAAAAAAGTTTGTTGAAACTTTTCAAAGTTTCCCGCCGGAGGGCCGCCGGAGGCACCCCCTTCTGCTTTTATTGAGTTGGTCACAACCCTCCTAAAATGGATTCCATCCCGATGACCCGCGCCGCTTCCCGAAGGAATCGCCGCGGAACCGGCTCCCCTCCAGCCGGCCGCGCAATGCGGGGGTTCCTCCACCGTTCCGCCGGAATACATGATCCGCTCTCCGGCAACCCCCCAAATCGCCGGGCACACTCGATCCTTGGCCGAAAAAACGGCTCGATTAGGCCTGAAAATTGCTTTCCCTAAAGGTAAAAACCGGCGTTTTCAGGGGATTTCAGCGGAAATTTTCCCGGCCGGAGATTCATCACCGAGAAAGGGAACGCGATGAAGGCGAGAACCGTAAAGGCCGCCGTGTTGCTGTTGGCGCTGGCCCTGCCGATGGCCGGATGCTCATTTTCAAAACGCTCGGCGTCGATTCGCAAGGCCGGCCGTTCCACCGTTCAGGCCGAGCAACTGGAAGCGTTGAAAATTGAAAATGCGGAGATGCGGAAAAAGCAAACGCGGAATGGGGTCAAAATCGCCCAATTGGAAAAGAGGCTGGCCGACGCGCAAAAGAAGCAGCAACGCTTTCAACGCACCATGCGTTCCAACTTCGACATGATGGAACAGTCGGTGGCGCTTACCCTCTCCAGGCGGGTGACGGGTGAAGCGGCCCGCACCGCCCCCTCGAACAGGCCGCCAAAGCGCACCGCCGAAGCGTTGCGGCCGGTACGATCGAGCTCCGATCGAAAGGTCTCCAGACCCGCGCGGCCGGCCAAGGCCCGGCGGACTCCACCGGCCATGGCCCGCAAGGCGCCGCCGGCGGGCGAAAAAGCCGCCAATCCCATCCGCCGTCCCGTGTTGAGCGCGGGAAAACGGAATACGCCCCCGTCATTGGCGGAAAAAAGACCCGCCGCATCCACCCGTGTCACCCGGGTGGGAATGGAGGCTCCCAAAACGCGCCGCGCCCGGAAACCGAGGCCGTCCATCGCCGTGGATGCCGACCTTTCCGCGCCCGCCAACCCGCGCAAGCTGTCGACTCACCCTCCGGCCAAGAGATTGTATGAAAAAGGATTCGCCTTGTTCGCCCAAAAAGACTTCTCCCAGTCCATCCTGGTGTTCATGAATTTTCTCAATCGATTCCCGAACGATTTCTATAGTGACAATGCGCAGTTCTGGATCGGAGAATCGCACCGCTATCTGAACCGGCCGGAAAAGGCCGAACAGGCCTATCGGCAGGTGCTGCGCAACTACGAGCACAAAAGCACCTTGGAAGGGTATAAAACCCCGGACGCCATGTATCGCCTGGGCCAAAATTTCAAAAAAGCGAGGCGTTTCGCACAGGCGCGGCAATTTTTCCGCGCGCTGGCGGAACGCTTTCCGGAAACCTCCGCGGGACGCAGGGCCAGGAACGAATTGTCCATGCTGCGGATGAAGACGGCGGCCAACCGCTAGGCCAACAGTTTTGAAGGTTGGGCGGCAGGGGCATCCCCCTCCCCGGCGCCGCCCATCTCCCATTTCCCCCCGCCCGGTGTTACCTTTCCAGCGCGTGAAAATTATTCCGCCGGGGACTCCGTACCCACCGAGCCACCGAGCCGCCGAGCCACCGAGCCACCGAGCCACCGAGCCACCGAGCCGCCGTGTCCCGGCGCCGGGATCCGTCTTTTCTTCACATACCGTATAATCATCCAAAACCATCGCAGTCCAACCTCCGGCCCGATCACGGCGATGATCCTCGCAACCGTCAAAAAAACGATGGCCACCCTCTTCAGGTTCAGCCGGCTCCGCCGGTTCAGCCAGCTCCGCATTGACGGCCCATTCCGCCGGATGGCGTGTGCCGCGGTGCTGTGGGCGGCCTTGGCGGCGGCGCATCCGGCCAATCCGGCCTGGGGCCAGTCTCCGCCACTGGTATGGGAAAAAAAGATGCTGACGGGCATCCAGCTGGAATACACCCCCAGGGACCGTATCCTGGCCGGACTGCTGGAACCCGCCTTGCTGGAAGACCGGATAAAAGTGATGGAACGGCTGCGGATGTTCCCCCAGAAAACGTTGCGGGTGATTGTGGCGCCAACCCGGGAGGCGTTCCAGGCGCTCACGGGGGCGGTTCCAGGGCAGGACGCGCTGGGAGTGTACCTGCTGGGC
This sequence comes from SAR324 cluster bacterium, assembly GCA_022573975.1. GTDB lineage: Bacteria > SAR324 > SAR324 > SAR324 > JACQKK01 > JACZSY01. The sequence continues at coordinate 15,359 of JACZSY010000010.1, forward strand.
CGGGGCGTGATCGTGGTGCGCGCCCCCCGCACCGATCCGGGGGGCGGCTGGGATCCCCGCGGCGTGCTGCGCCATGAACTGGCCCATGCCGTGATCGACCTTTCCATCGGGCGGCATGTGCCCTTGTGGCTGCACGAGGGACTGGCCATTCAGGTTGCGGGGGAATTGGACTATCTGGATGAAACCAGGCTCACCCTGGCGGCCGTGGCGGGCCGGTTGATTTCCCTTGAGGTGTTGATGCACCGGTTTCCCGGGGGCCACCAGGGCCGCGCGCTGGCCTATGCCCAGGCGGCCTCCTTCGTCCGGTTCCTGATCCGGCGGGAGGGGATGGGCGGAATTCAAAGATTGCTGGACATGATTAAAAAAGGAACACCTCCAACAGCCGCCTTTTCCTCGGCCTACGGCGCCCCCCTCATCGATTTGGAGGCCGAATGGCAAAAGGGGCTCAGCGGGAGGTTTTCATACTGGTCCCTGATCACTTCCAGCACCCTGCTGGGGGGATTGGGAATTCCGCTGGTGCTGCTGGCGGTATGGCGGAGATGGCTGCAAAAGCGGCGCAAGTTCCGCCAGTGGGAGGCCGAGGAACAAGCCCGGGCCGCTCCGGCGCCCGGGGGAAATGGGGCGGGCAGGCCGGGCAACGGCCAAACCGGCGGGAACAATGGAAGCGGGGGAGGCCGGTTCGACGCTCCTTGAAATGGACGGGAATAATTACCAGTGGAAATGAGAAGGATATCGATGGATACCAGCGTTGGAAAGCCTGTGGGGGCTGGGGTGATTCAAATGGTTGGAATCGGGAAGAATCGGCTTAATCCATAAAAAATCACCCCAGTTGCAGCACTTCCCTTTCCCAGATGGTGGAATCTCCCAGGTTCAGCTCCATCACCCGCCTCAGATGGGTCATGCTTTCCATGTCGATGGACTGGCAGCTCAACCCGATTTTCTTTCCATTGACATGCACCACCTCGGTTTTCATCTCGATGGTGATGTCCGAATCCTCCAATTTCAAACGAAGGGCGACCGGTGTCGCCAGTGACAGCTCACGTCCCTCGGGGAATCTCACCAACGCGCCTTTCAGGGAGATATCGATGAGCTCCACCGGAACCTCGCCGGTTTCCTCGGAGATGATCGCCGAAGCCGCTGTTTTGAAAGGGAGCCGGGAAAATTTCCGTTTATTTTCCATGGGTCGATACACGCTCTCGGAGGTGGAAAGTTTAGTGTTTCAAGACATCCTTCCCGGGGCTTTCGCTTCCGCTCAGGGGAAACTCCCGATGCCATGATGGGAAATCCCGGCCGAGTCGTCCATGCCCGCCGGACAGCGCTCCCCGGAAAATCCTCCCCGGAAAAAAAACCGGGGGGAAACAACCCGCGGACACGCTGCCCTTGCCGAATGCGGGGCCAAAGGCCACAATACCACTCGAGGGGACGGTGTGGCGGGTTTTCCCGATAATACCGGCGGCATCCAAGCCATTGTCTTGTTATAAACGATGAATACGGTCTGTGAGTTGCATCGAAAGATGCGGAGCGCGCCGATTTTTATAAAATCTGGCCCATCTCAAAGGTAAAACGGCCGGTTCGCGGGCACTTGGGCGAACCGGAAAACTCTGGTCTTAACTTCTCATCCGGCCCGCGGGCATGGGCCAGGCGCCCATGCCGGAAGGCCGGATGAACTGAAAAGCGGGACATGATCGATACATCGCGGAAATTTCCGAATTTTAAAAAGTGGTGGGCCATCGCAGGCTGGATCGGCGGCGGAACGGCCATCTTGATGCTGGGCGTCATCATCGGTTTCGCGGTGTATTCGCCTCAGGTCATCCGGCAGTTCAACTCGGTCATCTCGGCCACTTCCAACAACACCTTGATTTTCGATGCGGACGGCAATCTGATCGCGACCGTGGAGGGCACCGAGGACCGTCACATGGTGCCCATTTCCCGCATTCACCCCTTTTTGCAAAAGGCGGTGGTGGCCATCGAGGATCGCCGGTTTTTCTCTCACAAGGGAACCGATCCGGTGCGCTTGCTGGGCGCCCTCTGGGCCGATTTGAAATCCATGTCCTATCAGCAGGGCGCCAGCACCATCACCCAACAATTGGTCAAGCTGACCCTGCTTTCCTCCGAGCGCACCCTGACCCGGAAAATCAAGGAAATTTTCATGGCCATCGCGCTGGAACGGACCTACCCCAAGCTCAAGCTGCTGGAATTTTATTTGAACCGGGTCTATTTGGGGAAAGGCGTTTATGGGGTGGAAAAAGCCTCCAGGGCATATTTCAGGAAATCGGCCGCGGACCTGTCCTTGCGGGAGGCGGCCTTCCTGGCGGCCTTGATCAAAAAACCCGAAGGATATCTGAGCCTGCGGGGGGTGAAAAATGCAACCTCCCGGCCGACGATTCCGGTGTACAAGCTGAAGCGTTTGAGAAAACGGCAGGTGCGGGTGATCCGCTCCATGGTGCAAATGGGGTGGATCAAGCCGCGGGATTTGCGCCGGGAACTGAAAAAACCCCTGGTGGTTTACTGGCCCCGCACCGAGGCCACCAATGCCCCGTACTTTGTGCAGGAGGTCTTGAAGGAAATGCGGGAAAAATTGAGCATCTCCCAGGTTTCCGGCCGAGGCTACCGCGTTTACACCACCCTGGACGGGAAAATGCAGAAAATCGCGGAAAAGTTGATTTCCGAGGTAGGCAGGAAAAACGCCGGCAGGAAAAACGCCGGCGGGAAAAACATCAGGAAACGCCAAGCCTCCCTGATCGCCATCAATCCCTATACCGGCGCGGTGCGCGCGATGGTGGGGGGGATCGCCTTCCAGGATTCTCAATTCAACCGCACCACCCAGGCTTTGCGCCAGCCAGGCTCGGCCATCAAACCCCTGCTTTATGCCGCGGCGCTGGAGAAACGGTTTAACACCAACACGGTGTTCGTGGATGAACCCATTCGATACGCCAAGGATCGGGACGGCAATTTCTACCGCTTGAGCCAAAGGGACGACCGGTTTGACAGGGACCCCGGACCGGAGGAGGGAGGGTTCCGCTCCGTGTACGCGCCGCGCAATTACAACGATAAATATGGCCTGCTGCGGTTGTACCCGGAGGATTACCGGTTCGATGACCGGCGGATGACCCTGGCGCGCGCCTTTGAGCTGTCCAGCAACGTGATCGCCGTCCAGCTGCTGGACAAGCTCGGCTTTCGCCCGCTGGTGAAATTGGGCCGGCGGATGAACCTCAACCTGCGCTCCAAAATGGGCCTCTGCATCGCATTGGGATGCTCGGAAGTGAGCCTTGCGGCCCTCACCGCGGCCTATGCCACATTCGCCAACGGCGGCATGCGGGTCGACCGCTTCCAGGTGCTGAAGGTGACCAACAGCCAGGGGGATTTGATCTATCGGCATGCTTCCCCGCCGGGAAAAAGAGCCATTTCTTCCTGGACCGCCTTTCAAATGCGAACCCTGCTTTCCGGCGTGTTGACCCGCGGCACGGGAACCCGCGCCTTTCTGGGGCGTCCCGCCGGGGGGAAAACCGGCACCAACGATGGCCCCCGGGATATCTGGTTCATCGGATTCACCCCCACCCTGGCCGCGGGGGTCTGGCTCGGCACCGACGGCCAGGACATTCTCCCCAACGAGTCCGGAGGACTCTCCACGGCCAGAATATGGCGGAAATTCATGACCCAGGCGCTGCCCCGCTATGACGGACAAAAATTTCCCCAGCCCGAGGCGCCCTACATCAAGGTGGAGATCTGCAACATCGACGGACAGGTGGCCCAGGAGGATTGCCCCGATCGCAGCGATCATTTTTTCCGCGAATCGGAATTTACCGTGAAGCTGTTCGCCAGCAACGAGGTAAGCGGCACGGACTACCCCGCCACCGGAATCCCCTTCGATTCCACGCCCAACGGCATGGAAATTTCCGCTCCCAATGCAAAGGTGCCGGCCAATCCCGGCCTGAGCCAGATTGGGTCTCCCCTGCCGGAATTAAAACCCGCGGGTTCCAAATCCACGGATTTAAAAGACGCGAATTTAAAAGGCTCGGTTTTAAAAAACCCGGTGTTAAAAAACAATTTCCCGCCGGATATCACCCGCGAAATCGAAAAGACCCTGAACATCCACGAAATCACCACCCGGTGAGCCAGGGCCGTCCTCCCTCCGGCCGCGGCCTGTGAAACAGGGTGCGGTCCCATTCCCTTGGCTCCGCGTGGTTGGGGTAAGGAAGCATTTTGGAAGGAGCCCCAACCCCCTTGCCCCGGGAACGTTTGCCCGGAATGTGGGAGGTACGAACAAACCCGCCTTGGGGGGGCGGGCTGGGCAAGATGGGCTGGAAAAAAAGGGGGTGCGAGATTGCCTGGACGGCGATCAGGAGATGCGCAGCTTGCGTTCTTCCTCGCTGGATTCATCCTCGAAGATCATCAACGGTTCGGCCTTGCGGAGGATCACCTCTTCGCCGATCAACACCTTCTTCACGTTGTCGGTGGAAGGCACGTGGTACATGACGTCGAGCATGATGTTTTCCAGGATGGCCCGCAACCCGCGCGCGCCGGTCTTGCGCTTGATGGCCTCCTGGGCCACCGCCGAACGGGCTTTCTCGGTGATGTCCAACTCGACGTTCTCCATCTCGAACAGCCGCATGTATTGCTTGAGCAAGGCGTTCTTGGGCTCCACCAGAATCTTCATCAGGTCATCCTCGGAGAGTTCATCCAGTGTGGTCACCACGGGGATGCGGCCCACGAACTCCGGGATCAGGCCGAACTTGAGCAGGTCCTCCGGCTCCACCTGACGCAGGATTACGCCCATGTTCTGGGTTTTTTCCGAGATGTGCTCGGTGCCGAACCCGATGGTCTTCTTGCCGATGCGCTGTGCGATGATGTTGTTGAGACCCACGAACGCGCCACCGCAGATGAACAGGATGTTGGCCGTGTCCACTTGCAGGAATTCCTGCTGGGGATGCTTGCGTCCGCCCTGCGGGGGAATGTTGGCGACGGTGCCCTCGATCACCTTGAGCAGAGCCTGTTGCACGCCCTCGCCGGAGACGTCGCGGGTGATGGAGACGTTCTCGCTCTTGCGGGCGATCTTGTCGATCTCGTCGATATAGACGATGCCCTCCTCGGCCCGCTCGATGTCGTAATCGGCGTTCTGGAGCAGCTTGAGGATGATGTTCTCCACATCCTCGCCCACATATCCGGCTTCGGTGAGCGTGGTGGCGTCAGCCATGGCGAAGGGCACGTTAAGCAGCTTGGCCAGTGTCTGCGCCAGCAGGGTCTTTCCGGTGCCAGTGGGGCCGATCATCAAAATGTTGCTCTTTTGCAGCTCCACCTCGTGGTTGCCGCCGGCCGTCCGGATACGTTTGTAATGGTTGTAAACCGCCACCGAGAGTACTTTCTTGGCGTGTTCCTGTCCCACCACGTAACCGTCCAGCACCTCCTTGATCTCAAAAGGCTTGAGCAGCTTGCTTTCCTGCTGGTTGAGTTGCTCCTTGCTCCATTCCTCCTCCATGATGTCGTTGCACAGCTCGACGCATTCATTGCAGATGTAGACGGTCGGACCGGCAATGATCTTCTTCACATCATTTTGGGACTTGCCGCAAAAAGAGCACCGCAGGATGTTGCCTTTCGCCTGGCTCATGAAATCTCTCCACCGCTTCGGATCAATAAGCGTTTCAAATCAAAAAAATTCCAAACGGCCCGCGTTGAACCGCTCCGTGTTTTCAGGGTCCGGGGACACGAGCCCATCGGGCTTGTAGTGGTTCCCCCTCAAGACGAATCGCCACTGGACTGGGACCCTTGAAATCATCCCATCCATCGGAACGGCGGGGAAGGTTTGGAGATGACCTTGAATATGGTACCCCATTCCGCCCGATGCGCAAACAATTGGATGGAACGGCTCCCGCCGGTTTGGTCCACACCCGCGGGCATTCCGCAAAACTCCGCATTCAGGGCCGGCGGCGGCGGGGAGCACCCTGCCTGGACCCTCGCCTTCCTTCCCAAAATTGGCGGGGTGGCAAGGGAAATATAAATCCTGGCCCGTTCGGGTCACTCCCTCGTTCTCATCGATGTTCCCAGGCTTGGCGCTAAAAATAATAACGGACCACGAGGGCCGGCGCAATGATGGTGGAACTCGTGTTGGAACCCACTTCCTGGATGTTTATCCCGATTTCGGTGGAAATGCTCAGGTTCGGCATCGCGGTGAAAAACGATTCCGCGCCCAGGAATGCTTCCAAAGTCGTTCCGCTTTCGGAGATGCCCCGGGAATCGTCGGTGATGTCCACGATACCCGCGCCAAACCCCCAGTACATGTCCAGCTTGGCCCGGCGGCTGAAGACCTGGGTGTAGCGTCCCTCCAGGTAGAGAGCATCGTAATTCTTCCCGGAACCGGAGGCGGTGTAATAGCCGAACAGGATTTCCGCAGCCCGCTTCGAGCTGAACCACATCTTCAGGGAAATGGCGTCTATGCCAAAGGTAAGGCCCAGCGAGTCGATGCGCAGGGGGACGATACGGTGAAAATACCCCAGCCCGAAAAACCGGGAGATGTCCCGCTCGTTTTGATCGAACTCGATGGTGATGATATCTTCCCGTTTGACCTGAATCACGCCAAATCCTTTGTCCGATTCGATTGAAATGGCGTTTTGATCCGCCCGCACGATCTTCCCTTTGATCACCTCGCCGGTTTTCAAAAAAATCGTTTCTCCCAGGGCGGATGTCGCCCACAGGATCAAGATCGCCGCGATCCAAAACCACCTGTGTTTCATTGTCATTCCCCATCCTTTTGCAATTCGGTGCACCCCGCTGCTCCCGGTTGTTGCACCGGTTCCAGCTTGCAGGAAATCCCGGCCGCGATCCGGGCGATGGGTTCCACCCGTGTTGTTTCCGAATTTTGGCGATGGCCCTTGCTCCAAGTTTCGATCCTTTCGCCGCTCTCGATTTCGATGCAAGCCATTTGTGAAATTGAATGCAAAACCACCGCCAAATCTTGAAACACCCCCATCGATGCGACCCTCCCGGCGCATCCATCGGGGAAACAGGGTGAAAAGCTGGCGGGAATATATGGAAAAATTTTGCCCGGAGAAACATGAAAAGGCCAAACCTGACGAATCAATGACCTCGCCGCAAGCTGCGGGGAATCGAACCTCCGGTTTCTTTTTCGCCGCGAGCGAGCGGGCAATGGCCCCGCACGAAAAGATTCAACAGGGACTTCCCAAGAGTTTCCTGGCGCGCTTTTTAGGGTCTTCCCAACCGGCCTCCCAGTGTCTTCACTGGCCTAACCGGCCAAAAAATGGCATGCTTGGCGGGACATTTTCTGTCGGCATGAAGGTCCCAAAACGGACATGGAGCGGCTCCTCCCCCCGGCTGCGTGGGGAGGAAAATTGGTTATGAACCTGAAAAATTCCCGGCAAGGATTATTCAAGGTGGGCCTTCTGATTGGCCTGGCGGTGGTGATCACGATGATGATCGCACCGAACCTGAACCTGTTCCCGGCCCTGGTGCCGAAAGATATCGAGGAAGGCCAAATCATTCCCGAGGAAATCATCGTCACCGACGAATTGAGCCTGATCGACGAGAAATCCACCGAAGCCAGGCGTCTGGCCGCGGAGGAAGGATTTCCTCCCATCTACGATTACGATCCCCGCCTGAAGAACAAAAAGGTGAAAGCGTTGCGCGCCGAGTTCGCGAAAATGCGCGCCAAACTGGCCAAACGCCGGGAAATCACCACCGAAATCCAAAATAAAATCCTCAGGAATTCCCAAACCCAAATTGAAAACCTGGCCGCCATCGAGGGAAACCGCCTGCGGCGGGGAGTGCTGGACAATCAGTCCAGAATACTGATCGACGAAATCGGAAGGCTCAACGACCTGGGAAAACCGGCCCCGTTGCAGGTGCTCCGCCTGGAAAAGCTGCGCTTCGACCTGTTGGCGGTGGATGCCCAAAAAGTGAGCGCCGCCGAGGAAGGCAAGCAGATGCAGGCCAAAAAGGCGGAGGTGCGGAAAGATGGGTTGCGATTGTCCAAGGCGGAGGACCAATTGCGCAAAGGGGAGCAGAGCACCATGGCCACCCTCAAAGCCGAATTCGAATCGGCCCTGGGCATCTCGATCGAAGGGCCGGCGTTCAATCTGCTCCGAGGGGCCCAATTCAACAAGGATTTGGCCGAGCAGGTCATCTCCCTGCTGATTGCGGTGTACGACGATAAAATTGTCCCCTCCCTGGAGGGAATCGTTCCAAAGGCCAATGCGATCCAGATTCAAACCCTGGAATCCAACAAGCTGGAACGATTCGAAGACCTCAAATCCATTTCGGACGTTCCCAAGGTTCGCGCCCAAATCGAGAAACTGGCCAAGGATCCTTCCTTTTCGCAAAAGTACATCGAATACCGGGGGGGCGTGGTGAGCTTGGCCCAGCGGTTGATCCGGGCCAACCTCACCGAGAACAAGGGGGATACCGAAAGGCTGAGAAATGAGCTGCTGAAAAACCTGACCCCGCGCTATTTCAAGCTGACAAAGGGGGACACGGTGGCCAAGAAGGGCGACGTGGCCACGGCCGAGCAGGCGGTGATCATCCGCGCCCTCAATCTCCATTACCTGAACAATCCCAAGTACCCGCAGATCATCGGCACCTTCCTGATCGTACTGCTCACGCTGGGGTTGTCTTTCCGGTTGATGCGGCAGCACAAACCCGCTGGCATGAACTCATTCCGGCAGCCGGTGCTGTTGGCGATCCTGGTGCTGGTCACGTTGTTGTCCGGTCAATTGATCCTGCTATTGGGACGGGCGCTCACCACCATTTACATTTTCATTCCGGACACCTCCTTCATTTACCTGATGCCCGCCGCGCTGGCGGCCATGCTGGCGGGAATATTGTTTTCCTTCGAAATCGCCGTATTTCTGGGATTCGCGGCCTCGCTTTGCATGGCCATCATGCTGGACAGCAGCCTGTCGTCATATTTCCTTTTTGCCGTGATTGGCAGTTTCGTGGCCTCCATCCCCCTGCAAAACTACCAGAGCCGGTTTTCCATCTGGCAGCAGGGCCTGCGCATCTCGGCCATCAACGTGGTGGTGCTGGGCGTGCTGAACCTGTTGGAGCAAAGCCCTCTCACCTGGCAATTGGGTTGGAATCTTGGCGCGGCGGCGCTCAACGGACTGGGCGTGGCGTTTCTGGCGGGGACCCTGCTGCCCGTGATCGAGAAACTGTTCGACATCACCACGGACCTGCGCTTGTTGGAATTTTCCAACATGAACCATCCGGCGCTGAAGGAATTGTCCGTGCGCGCTCCGGGCACCTACCATCACAGCATCGTGGTGGGAAACCTGAGCGAATCGGCCGCCGAGGGCATCCAGGCCAATCCCCTGCTGGTTCGCGTGGCCTCCTACTATCATGACCTGGGCAAGATGTTATGCCCGCTGTATTTCATCGAGAACCAGGGGAAAAAAAACTATCACGACGACCTGCCGGCCCACACCTCGGCCCGCATCATCATCAACCATATCAAGGACGGCGTGGAAATCGCGCGGCGCTATAAGCTCGGCAAGGCCATCACCGATATCATCGGCCAGCACCATGGCCAGTCCCTGGTGCGCTATTTCTTCCACAAGGCCCAAGAGGAACGGGGCGAATTGGGGGATCCGCTGGACGAAAACGATTTCCGCTATCCGGGGCCCAAGCCGCAAAACAAGGAAGCGGCGCTGGTGATGGTGGCCGATGTGACCGAGGCCGCCACCCGCTCGCTGAGCGATCCCTCTCCCGAGGCGATCCGTCAAATGGTGCAGACCCTGGCCACCCGCATCTATTCCGACGGCCAGTTGGACCAGTCCGGCATGACCTTCAACGATCTCAATTATATCGAGAAAACCTTCACCAAAATGTTGGTCAGCATCCATCACCACCGGATCGCCTATCCCGACCTGGAAGGGGCGGGAGAACAACCCCGCCCGGGAACGCCCGGGCCGTTCCGAAAACCGGAAGACCATGACCAGGCGGAACCCACCGGGTTATCCCCAGAAAAACCAGCCGAAGAATCCGCCTGAAACCGATCCTGTCATCGGGTTGCATTGGGCCCAGGGCGGACCCCCGCCCTCATTGCGCGAAGCGCCGCTGGTTTCCGCGCTGGAGTCTTTCCTGAATCACCTTGGCCGCTCCCAAGCGCGGGTTTCGGTGATGTTCGGCGATGACGCCGCCCTGCACGAACTGAATCGCCGCTTCAGAGGCCTGAACCGTCCCACGGACGTGCTTTCCTGGCGCTATGCGGACGACTCCGGCCCCGTTCCCCTGCTGGGGGAGATCGCGATCTCCCTGGAACGGGCGGAGTCCCAGGCCGGGGAAAACGGGTGGAATATGCAGACCGAGGTGTTGCGCCTGCTGGCCCATGGCTGCGCCCACCTGGCCGGCCACGACCATCGGGACGACGCCGAAGAACAGGGCATGAAAGCGCTGGAAATCGAAATGCTGTCAGGAGTTGGCCTGCGGGATATTTATCCCGGGGACGAATAGGAGGGGGGTGGAGTTGGGGAGGGGGTTCCGCATTGGCGGCCCCTCGGTGGTTTGGGGTCCATGGCGACTTTGGGTCCCACGGTGGTTTGGGGTCCATGGCGACTTTGGGTCCCACGGTGGTTTGGGGTCCATGGCGACTTTGGGTCCGGCGGCTTTGGGTCCGGCGGCTTTGGGTCCATGGCGGCCCAGGGTCATGGCCGGCTGGCGTGGTGCAAGATCGTTCCTCGATGCGCCTGGAACGCGGCGATTGCCTCCGGAATCAGGCCTGGAGCACGCTGATGTATTTTCGGTTGTTGCGGCCCTTGTGGAATTTCACCACGCCGGGGTGGAGGGCAAACAGCGTAAAGTCCTTCCCGGTTCCCACGTTTTGGCCGGCATGGTAGGTGCTGCCACGCTGGCGTACGAGGATGTTTCCGGCGAGGATTTTCTCTCCGGCGAACTTCTTCACGCCCAGCCGCTTTCCGATCGAATCGCGGCCGTTCCTGGAGCTTCCGCCCGCTTTCTTATGCGCCATGCTTGATCCCTCTTCTGAAGCCGGATTGCTCCGGTCTATTTTTCATCCTTCGCCCCGGCTTTTGCCTTGGCGGCGTCTTTGGCTTGCTTGCCGTCCTGGGGAGCGGCTTGATCCTGGGGCGCCGCGGCGACTTTTTCTGTAGATTTTTCTGTAGATTTTTCGGCGGTTTTTTCGGCGGTTTTTTCGGCGGTTTTTTCCGTAGCCTTGGCGGCCGCGGGCTTCTTCGCTCCCACGGCCTTTCCGCCGATCTCGATGCCTTCGATCAAAACCTTGGTCAATTCCTGCCGGTGTCCCCGGGTGCGTTTGTAATTCTTGCGCCGCTTGAACTTGAAGACGATCACCTTGCGGCCCCTCAGGTGGGACAGCACCTTGCCCTTGACCTTGGCCCCGGAAACATAAGGGCTTCCGATCTGGATGTCCTGGTCATCCTGGTCCACCAGCAGCACTTGATCGGTTTCGAAAGCCGCGCCTTCCTCCAGGTGCAGGCGGTTGACCTCGATAATGGATTCGGGCCGCACCCGATACTGGCGGCTTCCCGATTTTATGATCGCGTACATCGAATGCGCTTCCGTCGGTTTTATGTTTTGGGGGGTTCGGGGTTTTATTCCGAAACGTGAACACCGGGATTATTTTCCCGGACAGGTGCTACAGATGCGCCGCCAACCTTACTTTTACCCAAAGGTCACGGAATTCCGAAAAAAAAGGTTAACACAAAATGATCTTGATTTTTGCGCCGGGTGTCAAGAATTGATTTCGTCCCGCGGGAGAAACTGTCAAAAAATCGGGGGGATTGAGCCCGCGAAATGAAGGGCCTCGCCTCAGGCGGCGGGGAATGCACCCGCATCAAAAGAGTCAAGGACGTTTCAGCACGGGATGCGGCACGGACGGTGGAAGGCTTCACCAGCTACCATGGCGCTCCCAAAGACGTTGCCGGGGCGATTCGCCATCGATCCCACCAGTTAGCCCTGACTCAATTCTTCACGAATGCGCTGCACATGCTCCCGCATGACGGCCGGCAGCCGGTCGCCGAACTTATCGAAATAGGCCTCGATTCCGTCCATTTCCTCGGCCCACTCCTTGTGGTCGATGGTGAGCAGGGATTGCATCGCTTCCGCGGAGATGTCGAGTCCGTCGCTGTTGATCGCGCCAGGGGCGGGGAGGTACCCGATGGGGGATTTCACCGCTTCTCCCCCGCCCTGCGCCCGTTCGATGATCCATTGCAGCACCCGGATGTTTTCCCCGAATCCCGGCCAGAGGTACTGGCCAGCGGAATTTTGCCGGAACCAGTTGACATGGAAAATTTTTGGCAGGTTGGAGGCCTTTTTTTCCATGCCGAGCCAATGGCTCCAGTAATCGCCCATGTTGTAGCCACAAAAGGGAAGCATGGCCATGGGATCCCGGCGCACCACGCCCACCTGGCCGGTGGAGGCGGCTGTGGTTTCCGAGGCGGCGGAGGCCCCCACGAACACGCCGTGGCTCCAGTCGAAGGACTGATAGACCAGCGGCGCCAGGGAAGCCCGGCGGCCTCCAAACAACATGGCGGAGATGGGGACGCCGGCGGGTTCTTCCATTTTTTCGGACCAATTGGGCAGTTGGCGGGCCGTGACCGTGAAGCGGGAATTGGGATGGGCCGCCGGGCCGTTGGAGGGGACCCATTTCCGCCCCTGCCAATCGGTAAGGTTTTCCGGCGGGTTTTCGGAGAGTCCCTCCCACCAGGGGTTGCCGTCTTCGGTGAGCGCCACGTTGGTGAAGATGGTGTTTTGCTGGATGGTGGCCGCGGCATTGGCATTGGTGGCCTGGCTGGTGCCCGGGGCGACCCCGAACAATCCCGCCTCGGGATTGATGGCCCACAATCGCCCATCGTCCCCCACATGCATCCAGGCGATGTCCTCTCCGACCGTCCACACGCGGTAACCCTCGAAGGAATCCGGTGGAATCAGCATGGCCAGGTTGGTTTTTCCGCAGGCCGATGGGAACGCGGCCGCCAGGTAGAATATCTCTCCCGATGGCGTTTCCACGCCCATGATGAGCATATGCTCGGCCAACCACCCTTCCTTGCGCGCCTGCCAACTGGCCAGCCGGAGGGCATGGCATTTTTTGCCCAGCAAGGCGTTGCCGCCATATCCCGAACCGATGGATTTGATCATCATCTCTTCGGGAAAATGCATGATGAAACGCCGCTCCGGACTGAGATCGCCCAGCGAATGCAACCCCCGCACGAACTCCCCGCTGGCCTCGATTTTCCGCAAGGCGGCCGTTCCCATGCGCGTCATGATGCGCATGTTGGCCACCACATAGGGGCTGTCGGTGAGTTCCACGCCATAGCGGGCATGGGGAGATTCCACGGGGCCCATCACATAGGGCACCACATACATGGTGCGGCCGGCCATCGAGCCTTCGAACAGGGTGTTTACCTGCTTGTGCCCTTCTTCCGGGCGCATCCAATTGTTGTTGGGGCCCGCGTCGTCCTGGTTTGTGGTGCAGATATAGGTCAGGTGCTCGGTACGGGCCACGTCCGTGGGGTCGGAACGGTGCAGGTGACATCCTGGGTAGGTTTGATCGTTGAGTTTGATCAGCGTTCCGCCGTTGGTCATTTCCCGGATCAGGTCTTCGTTTTCCAGTTCGGACCCGTCGCACCAGTGGATCCGATCCGGTTTGGTCATCCGCGCGGTTTCTTCAACCCAATCCCGCAACTCCGCATTGCTTGTGGTCATGCCGGTGTTCCTTTACGTTTGGTTCTAAAATTACGTGATTCGATACACTGTGATTCCAAAACTTCAGGGTTCCAAAACTCCAGGGTTCCAAAACTTCATGGTTCCATATACTCCGTGGTTCAATATACATCCGTGGTTCCAAAAATTATGGAAATAATCGTGTCCCTGTTCGATCGGTCAAATCGAAATCGAAAAAAAATATGCAGGACCCGAATACAGGTACCAGCCAGATTGGGTTCTGTAAAATCAAATTTGGGAAGCGCGTGTAAAATGGAACACGATTTCGTCTTCGCAGCTCAATGAACGGCCTCGCCGTGAGCAGCGAGGTATGCAAAAAACCGTCTTCTTTTTCACCGCTGGCGGCGGGGAATGAACCCGCGGAAAATAGTCCCGAAAAATTTCAACAGGGAAGGGGTGAAGATGGACCTATTGGGTGAGAGGCCCCAAGTGATGCATCATGACCGGGCCTGTTCTCCTGGCTGGATGGGGTTGACCACGGCATGATGAAAAAAGAATGGGAATCTCATCTGGAGACCCTGCGGGCCTGCCGCCGGTGCCCGCGGGTTTTCGCGCCGCCGGTTGTGGGAGCGGTGACGGACGCTTCCATCCTGTTGATCGGACAGGCTCCCGGCCCCAGGGAGCGGGAAGCCGGCTACCCTTTTGCCTGGACGGCGGGAACCACCCTGTTCCGCTGGTTCGCCTCCATCGGGGTGAATGAGGCGCGGTTCAGGGAAAAGGTTTACATGGGGGCGGTGATCCGATGTTTTCCGGGCAAGCTGCCGGACAAACAGGGAGACCGGAAACCCTCCCGGCTGGAAATGGAAAATTGCAGCATCCATCATCGAACCGAGATGCGCCTGTTGCGCCCCTCCCTGGTGATCCTGGTGGGGAAGATGGCGATTGAAACCTTGATCCCCCATGGGCGGCTGGACGAGGTGGTGGGACTCGCTTTTGCGATGGAGGAAGAAGGCCATCCCTACACGGCGATCCCCCTGCCGCACCCCTCGGGCCTGAGCCGATGGATTCAAAAGCCGGAAGGCAAGGCATTGGTCGCCCAGGCGTTGGAATTGATCGCCGCACAACCGGCTTGGGAGGATGCCTTCGGGCGGAATCATGGCGGTGATTAACGGCCGCGGATGGTGGCGAATGGTGAATGAGGGTTTTTCAATCCATTCCGCCGGATGATATCCTTCCGGAGGTGTCATTTCATCCGGGGGGATGGCTGGGGCGGTGCGATCGGTTGAGGCGATGCTTTAGCATTGGATCTTTTTGGACGGGCATTTTCCCACCGCCCGCGGCGAAAAAGGAGCCCCGAAATTTGAACCTTCGCCGTTTGCGGCGGGGTCATTGATTCAATCTTATTTTTGGGGCGGGTTTTCCTGATGGGTCATCCTCGATTCCGGCCTGTGCGGTTCATTCCTAAAAGGGTGATGTGTTTATTATTGCTGGTGCTGGCGGCTTCCATGCTCCTTCCCTCCCTGGCGGCCGCGGCCAGGGTGACCTACCTCAAACGGCCGGCCGAGATAAAGCGGAAGGGCGCGAAGGAGTGGAGCGCGCTCAGGTTGGGATTCAAGGTCAATGGCGGAGATTCCATCCGCACCGGTTTTGGCGGGCGGGTCGAGGTTACGGTCGGCTCCAGAAGGGTGTTCCGGGTGGGGGCGGTCACCGAATTGGAAATCCCGCGATTGGAGGAATCCAAAAAGGGCGGGCTGCGGGCTTTTTTCAGATTGACCCTGGGACGGTTTTGGGGAGGGTTGATCCGCCCCTTGAGAAAACTGGGTGGCGATAAATTCCAGGTTTCCACCGCATCGGCCACCATCGGCGTGAAGGGCACGCAGTTCGGCCTGGATTACGACCGGAAAACCAAGGTCTCACAATTGCTGGTGTTGGAGGGTGAAGTGGCCGTCGTCCCCCCGGGGGATGAAGACAAGCTGGTGGAGGTGGAAGGCCCCCGGGAAATTCCCGGCCCACAGGAAATCACCGAGGAGGAATGGTTGCTGGTGGTGAGAAAGAATCAGAAGATCGTCATTCGCCCGGGAACGGCGCCGAGGGTGGAGCCGATCACCGGCAAGGACCGGGAGGACGAATGGGTGCGGTTCAACCTGGAACGCGACCGGCAATTGGCGCAAGGCCAATAGCCTTGTTGGATCCACCCCAATGAACCCGCCGGCCATTGCCGCTCTCCGAAAGGGTCATGTGGGAAACCCCCTCTTTGACTCATGTCTCTCCCTGCAGTCCCCTGATATGTTCCAACACGCTCCAATCCTCTTCTGAAAACTGAATTCCAACCCTGTAGGCCCCTTCCGCTTCGCCGCACCACCGCACGGCGCCCTGGACGATCACCCGCCCTCCGAATATTTTCAATTGCACGGACTGTCCGACGGGGAAGGGTTCGTCCAGTATCACCCCAATTCCACCGGCCGCCAGGTCGATACTCCTGCCGGTGCAGGCCCTGGGCGCGATGAATTCCACTTCCTCCTCAAAGGCGTGGCGTGTGGTTTGGCGGTTGTCGGAAGGAGTGGTCATGGGGCGTTGTTGGCGGCGCTCTGGCCGCTGAAGTCTTTGCCGGTGCGGGGCAAGGTTTGAACAGGGCAAACCTTGAGCATCCATCGCCCCCCGAACCGGGGGAATGGGGAAATGAGCACCTTACCTACCTTGAAACGTGGAAAATACGAAAGAGTCCCGGAAGGGTTGTGTCCCACTCCGGATCGAAGGCCCGTCACCGCGATGAAAACTCCATGGCGGCGATTCTCAACGGCGGCGATTTCCGGCGGCGGCGATAAGGCAGGGCGCCGAAATTTCGGAAAGCGCTGGCCGCGGGACGGCTTTATGAGACAGGTGGGGGGAGATCGCGGACGGTGTCCCTTGGGGAAACCGGAGATGGGAAAAAACGGCCGGCCGGGCCGAATGGAGCGAGCCAATTTATTGGGCCTTCAGGACAGTATTTCCTTCCAGTCTTTTATCTGCGCGATCAATTCACGTTCCCCTTCCCGGAACTGGATGCCGATGCTGATCACGTCCTCTTCGATCTTGAACCACCGGACATGGCCCGTGGCCAGCAATTTTCCCTGGAAAATTTCTATCTCCACCGGACTGTCCATCGCGATTTTTTGGGGAACCGTCGCACCCATGCCGCCAATGGAGAAGTCGCGAATACGTCCGATAAAGCGATTGGGGTAACGGAACCGGATTTCCGCATCCACGGGAACCCGCTCGAACTCTCTCAGGTTTTCCATTCGATCATTCAATTGATTTCCCCCCACCCTCTGGAGATCGTTCCTGCATCCATTGGGCGAGGGGCGCATTCAGCACGATTTCAAACAATCGTGTTTTTGCATCGGTTAAAAAACAGCGTTGCCCCATGGATTGCCAACTTCCTCCACCCCGTTTCACCGGTGACGATCACGATGTTGGATGCCTTGCTGTATATTGATGGTTCGTCCTCCCCGCTGGGGAACTCCTCTCCGGTGAGTTACCAATTAGAAGACCCAATGCCAAGTTTTTTGTTTAATTAATGTTTTGCGACTATGTTTTTAAATCACCTTGCAAGGGCGTATGATGAATGAATTCAATGTTTTACCTCTGTTTTTCTAAATAACTGGAAATTGCTCGAATTCGGGGGAGGGCCGGCGAGGGGGGGAGGGGACGTAGGGGAGGGGTCCGGCCCTGGCTTCCAATTCAAACCTATATTCCTGAGCCAAGGGAATAGGCATTCAATGTTTTTAATTCCTTTTCCATCCTCCCGGCGCCGGCCGGTTCTTCAATCCAGCTTTTCGAAATAAAAAATTTCGTTCTCCCCAATGCCGCATCGTTTGTGGGCGATCGAAGAGGGGTGCCACAATTCCAGGCGAAGTATTTTTTTTTGCTTGCTTTTCCGCCTGGGTCCGCTTAAGGTGCATTCTGTTGCTAACAAACTATTTTCTTTTTGGTATTTTTTATTGTTTATTGAATACCCCGATTTGACCCGAACCCACTGGCAACGGATTGTCCGGTATTGCGGCCATTGGCTTTCGGTTGCGGGTCGGCTAGGCTGAAACCGGTCTCCGGCAGATTCCGGGGCTTTATCGACACGGGAAGGAGCAATGATGGAAAAAGGAAAAATACAGGCAGTGGAACTGGCTGTGGCCCAGATAGAACGCGCCTACGGCAAGGGTGCGATCATGAAGATCGGCGATGGCGCCATCGATCCCGTGCCCTCCGTGTCCAGTGGGGATATCGGACTGGACATCGCCCTGGGCGTGGGGGGGTATCCCATCGGACGGATCACCGAAATATATGGCCCGGAGGCTTCGGGAAAGACCACCCTGGCCCTGCATGCGGTGGCGGAGGCGCAAAAAAAAGGGGGCATCGCCGCGTTCATCGATGCGGAACACGCCCTGGATTTGCGCTACTCCAAGGGGATCGGCGTGAAGATCGAGGAATTGCTGATCTCCCAGCCCGACTGGGGCGAGCAGGCCCTGGAAATCGTGGAAATCCTGGTGCGCTCCGGGGCGGTGGACATCATCGTGGTGGATTCGGTGGCGGCCCTTGTGCCCAAAGCCGAGTTGGAGGGAGACATGGGAGACCCGCACATGGCGATGCAGGCGCGGTTGATGTCCCAGGCCTTGCGCAAACTGACGGCGGTGATCGCCAAGTCCAAGACCCTCGTCATCTTCATCAATCAACTGCGCATGAAGGTGGGCGTGGTGTTCGGCAATCCGGAGACCACCACCGGCGGCAACGCGCTCAAGTTCTACTCCACCATCCGCATCGACGTGCGGAAAATCAGCCCCATCAAGGACGGCGACCTGGTGATCGGCGCCCGGATGCGGGTGAAGGTGGTGAAAAACAAGGTCTCGCCGCCATTCCGGCAGGTGGAATTCGACATCATGCATACCGGCGGCATTTCCAGCGAGGGCAGCCTGTTGGATCTGGCCACCAACGACGGCATCGTGCAGAAAAGCGGCACCTGGTACGCCTTTGAGGGAGAACGGATGGCCCAGGGGCGGGAAAACGTGAAGAAGATGCTGGCCGAACAGCCCGCTCTGCGCACCCGGATCGAAGCCCTGGTGCGGAGCAAACACGGCCTGGAAACCGAGCCCGGAACCGTTCCGGCCCGCCAGGAATCTTCCGGAAAGAACGCTGAGGCGGCCGAGCCGGCCAAACTGAAGGCCGTTCCCGGGCCGGCTTGACGGAAAAACCGCGAGATCGAACCAGGAGACAAACCGCCCCGCGGCGGGGAGGGCGGGGTGCGAGAATGCGATGAAAGCCGGCCTGACACCAAGTGAGCCGAAGGAAGAAGCGCCCGATCCGGGTGAAACACCGGGTGAGCCGCTGGAGGCGTTGCTGGAAGGCGCCACGGTGGTGGACGTGCGCTCGCCCGGCGAATTCGCCAAGGGAGCCGTGGCCGGCGCGGTGAACCTGCCTCTCTTTTCCGATGGCGAACGCTCCGAAATCGGCATCCTCTACAAGCTGCTGGGAAAGGAAAAGGCCATCCACAAGGGGCTGGACCTGTTCGGCGCCCGCCTGTCGGATTACATCGCATCCTTCGAGCCGTTCCGGAAAACCAGACTGCTGGTATATTGCGCCCGGGGCGGCATGCGTTCATCGGCGGTGACCGGCCTGCTCTCGGCCTTCGGCTTCGATGCGCGGCAACTTCCCGGGGGATACAAGGGCTTCCGCGCGCATCTGCTGTCTGTTTTCGAGCATGGCCTGCCACCCTGGCCGGTCGTGATCCATGGCCAAACCGGCACCGGGAAAACGCAAATTCTCAACCGGCTGCCCAACGCCCTGGACCT
Organism: SAR324 cluster bacterium; assembly: GCA_022573975.1. Taxonomy (GTDB): domain Bacteria; phylum SAR324; class SAR324; order SAR324; family JACQKK01; genus JACZSY01. Next base: position 34,822 of record JACZSY010000010.1, read on the forward strand.
GGAGGATTGCGCGCGGCATCGCTCCTCGGTGTTCGGCGCGATCAACCTCGAGCCTCGCACGCAGCAGCAGTTCGATGCGCACCTGCTGGCCGCCCTGGGCCGGCTCGATCATCGGCGGCCGGTCTGGGTTGAGGGGGAAAGCCGCAAGATTGGCGCGGTGACCATGCCCGAAACCTTGCGCGCCGTCATGCGGGAGGCTCCCTGCGTGCTGGTGACCGGTTCGCTGGAGGTGCGGGTGGGCCGGATCGTGGAAGAGTATGCCGCAACCGATGAGGCCACCCACCGCCAGTGGGAGGAGGCCTTGCGGTCGCTTACGTCGGCCCTTGGCAAAGCCAAGGTGAAGGATATGATCTCAAGGGTGCGCAAAAATGAGTTTCACCCGGTGGTGGAAACTTTGCTGGTGGACTATTACGATCCAAAATACCGGCATTCCATGAGCGATTACCAGTATGCGCTGACGGTTTCCAGCGACAATCTCGATGAAGCCGTCGCCGCATTGAGGGGGTTTTCGGAATCCATGGCTCGCGAATCGATGGCGGAAGCAGGGAAGCAGCGGCATTCGGCCAAGACATCTGGGAACGCGGGCGCCCTCCAACGGTGATTGAGCTATCGCCCAGCGCACATCATGGCTCCCTTGCCGTGTTTTCCCTTGCCACCCTCAGTCAACATCTCCTATCCTTATTGGATCGAGAATCGTTTTTTCCACGATTTTGACTGGAATTCAGGCCATGTTTTCGGGGTGTGGCGCAGCCTGGTAGCGCGCATCGTTCGGGACGATGAGGTCGGAGGTTCGAATCCTCTCACCCCGATTGTCAACAGGATTCCAGTCCTCTTCATTCCTTGGTTCAATCCACCATTCAGCAATACAGAAAAGTGGCCCGGTGTCGTCTCCCGGGGCTTTCCCCCCCCCGTTTCCGAGCCTGG
>JACZSY010000393.1 GCA_022573975.1 SAR324 cluster bacterium
CTCCCCCAACGCTTCATCCACATCCGGGGGCAGGTATTGCGACAATCCGGCCATCCAATCCGGGAATTCCGGGAAGGGCTGTTCTTTTTCCCGCAAGTTGCTGGGCAGGGCAACGGGAACCTCCGCGGGATCCCGCAGAATTAGCGACAGGAGCTGTCTTTTATCCGTTTTCACGGCGGCCACTGGGTGGTGTTGAGGATGGCGATAGGAGTGCCGCCGGGATGGGATTAAACACGGGCCGGCCGGAATGGATGGAAAGTGCGGTTCCGAATCCCGGTGGCCGGTTTACCGCGCCCAGGACAGATCGGGGCGCCGGGTCAACCAATCGGTGGCCTGCTCATAGGCCCGGGCCACGCGGAGGGCCACGTCCTCCTGGAAGGGCTTGGCGTACACCAGCAGGCCGATGGGCAGGCCGCCCTTGGTGAACCCGCAGGGCAGCGCCACCCCGCACAAATTGAGGTAATTCCCCACCAGGGTGTTGTTCAGGTAACCGGGATAATGCTCAAAATAGCTCTCGATGCTGGCGTCCACCTGCGCCAAGGGACGCGCCGGAATCCGCGTGGTGGGCACCAGCACCGCATCCACGTCGCGCAGGGTATCCAGCACGTCTGCCTGGAGTTGCCTGGCCGCGCGCAGGCCCGTGGCGTACTGCACGGCGGTCAGGCCCTGGCCGGTCTTGAGCGGCTGCAACACGACCGGGTCCAACTGGTCCGCGTGCTCCTCGATCAGCCGCTGGTTGAGGGTGACGGCCTCGGCCAGGATGATCGCCCGCAATTCGGGGGTGTTGTTGGCCCGTTCCACCTCGGGAATCCCGATGCTCTCCACCCGCGCGCCCAGGGCGCCGAAGACCTTGCCCGCTTCGCGCACGGCGGCTTCCACCTCCGGGTCGGCGTCGTCGAAGAAGGACCCCTCCCCGATGGCGATGCGCAGGCCTTTCACGCCCCCCCGCAGCGTGCGCAGCACGTCATGGGGAGCCACGCCCCTGGTGGATTCGTCCCGCAAGTCTTCCCCCTGCAACGCGTCGTAGACCAGCGCGGCGTCCTCCACCGAGCGGGTCAGCGGGCCGACGGAATCCAGCGTCCAGCACAGGGGGAAGACCCCATGGCGGCCGATGCGGCCCACGGTGGTTTTCAGGCCCACCGTGCCGCAGAGGGCGGCGGGCGCGCGCACCGAACCGCCGGTGTCGCTGCCCAGGGCCATGGGCGTCAGGCCCGAGGCCACGGCGACGGCCGAGCCGCTGCTGGAGCCGCCGGGAACGTGCGGGGTCTCGTGCCAGGGGTTGTGGGGGGTGCCGTGGTCGTGATTGACGCCGATGATGCCCAGGGCGAACTGGACGGTATGGGTCTTTCCCAGCAAGACCATTCCCGCCGCCGCCAGCCGCTCCACCGCAGCGCAGTCCGCCCCGGCGATGTTGTCTTCCAACAGGTGCGTCCCGGCGGTGGTGGCCAGGCCCTTCACGTCGTAGAGGTCCTTCACCGCATAGGGAATACCATGCAGCGGCCCGCGCTCCAGCCCGGCCTTGAAGGCCGCCTCGGCGGCGGCGGCTTCGGCCAGCGCCCGCTCCCGGGTGGGTTCGATGAAGGCGTGCAGCTTGCCGTCGTAGGTGTCGATCCGCTCCAGCAGATGCTCGGTGACCTCCACCGGGCTCAAGCTGCCATCGCGGTAGGCCCGGCCCAACTCGACCAGGGTGAGATAGGGCGCATCCGCCAGGGAAAAATCGCTCATGTCATGGCACTCCGATCAGGGCCGGGATGAAGGTACAAAGGAATCGAAAGGCCACCACACCGGGAGGGATTTTGCAACAGGGTTGGGGAGTGGGGGCGCGGACGCGTGCCTGATGGGGAAATTGCTTCTACCCCGGTCGACAATCACCTTGGGAAAGGCTCACCGTAATTAATATTCTGTACGATGATTGTGACGTTATAAGATAATTTCATAATAAATTTGTAATTTCACCTGCTAGAATTGGTTGAGTTTCATGAACTAATTTTAAAATCAAATCTACATCTTTTCTGAGTAATTTTTGCGCTTTAAACGCATTCTGATTTTGACTTCTCAATAAAACTAACGCAATTCGGTTCCTGTGTCTTTTAAATCGATCAATAGCGAAAAATAATTCGTTGAATTTGGGAAGGATTTCTTTGAAATATAAATTCAATAGTATAGCAAATTCCGAATCAATGTTTTTCCTAATATTTTCTGCTGAGGCCCGCGCCTGAGTCATCATCGATTCCGGTCCGATGGCCCCAGTCTTCGATAACGCGTTTATCCCGGCTCCGAATAAAACATCCGAAACTGTATCGTTGGCCCAGTTAGGTAGTTCAATTAATAACAATATTGCTCTTTCAAGTTTCTCTCTTTTAATTTTTTTTGATTCTCGTTTTCTTAAAAATGAATTTCCAAATACGGTGATTATGATTGATGTAATTGCAACTATTAGAGCAGAACCGAGAGCAGTTATTGTATTAATAACCAAAATTTTTGTGGTTGGATCCATTTTAATTCCAAATTGATATTACAAATTAGTTCTTTACTTATAAAAATTTTCTTAACTCCGCTTTCATGCAATTTATAAAATTTTATAAGTCACGGCTTATTAATTTTTTAATGTTAAAGTGTTAGCATTTAAATACCATCCTTCATTAGCGTTTTTTTCCAAATAACGACTAACAGGCCAAAA
>JACZSY010000394.1 GCA_022573975.1 SAR324 cluster bacterium
TCCGCCATGCTCAACGCCTTGGCCTTTCACCTGGGGCCGGTGCGGGAAATCGCCATCGTGGGCGACCCCGCCGCTGCCGACACCCGGGCCCTGCTGGAAGTGGTGCGCCGGCGGCATCTGCCCAACACCGTGCTGGCTCTGGCCCCGCCGGATGCGGTGGACGGGCTTGGCGCCCAAATTCCGCTACTGGCCGGGCGCGCCGCCACAAACGGGCGGGCCACCGCCTACGTTTGCCAGAACATGGCCTGCAATCTCCCCGTGAACACGCCGGAGGCCTTGGCGGAACAATTGGGATAAGCAGCCTTGCCTTGCCTTGGGTGAACATTTATCGTTGAACTAGAATTGTTGAACCATGCGCCTGGGAAGCAGCCATGCTTGAGAACAATTTCGTGGAAAAAGGAACTTTCACCCGTCTCACCACAGAAAAAAGGGCCATTCGGCTGACATTTGGCGTGGCCTTTATGGCCTATTTTGTTTGGCAACTCCCGGGTTACGATGTGCTTCTCACAAGGGATTTTCTGCTGATTCCCTGGGGCAAATGGATCGGGGTCGTCATCTTGTTTTATTTTTTCAGCGACGTGTTCAACATCGGCTTCAATCGCCGCTGGGGACGCTGGCCCCAATACGCATTTCTGCTTCTGCTCGGCGCGGCCGTAGCGTCCGATTGGTTTTTGTTCGGCTCCCTCTGGGGGCCCCCAGAGGGAGGGTTGGTCTATCTGATGCAGCAATTCACCGCGCTATCCATTGGAATTGGATTTTTATCTTCCGCCTTCCTTGCCTCCCCTGGGTGAGAGTTGAACGCCCTTGCCCAGGTTCTGGGCAAACTTTCCATCATCGCGCAACCCGAAACGGAACATGCCTGACGAATGGGACTCTAACCGCCCTGGAAGGGTGGTAAATAAGCGGAAGCCATCGCCGTACCCGATTGCGCAGCGGGGTCCAGCCTAATTTTCGCATGAAACGTTTTCTCACTAAACGGGATTTGGAGGAAACCATGACGAGATTCTTCGATCTGATCGTAATCGGTACCGGCGCGGCGGCCGCCGGTGTAGCAAGCCGTTGCCAAAATGCCGGCTGGCAGGTGGTCATCGTTGATGCGCTCCCCTATGGAGGAACCTGCCAGTTGCGGGGATGCGACCCGAAAAAGGTGCTCGTGGGCGCCGCCGAAGCCATGGACTGGGTGCGGCGCTTGCAGGGAAAGGGAATAGATCCTGGCAGCGCGCGAATCGACTGGCCGACTCTGATGCAATTCAAGCAAAGCATTGTCGATCCGGCCCCCGAAGGAAATGAAAGTTGGCTTGCTGGTTTGGGAGTCGAAACTCTCCACGGGCAGGCACGTTTCATCTCAGCGACCACAGTTGATGTTGAGGGCGAGCATTTTGAGGCGAAGCATGTGCATCTCGCCACGGGGGCTGTTCCGGCAGACCTGAAAATCCTGGGCCAGGAGCATATGACGACCAGTACCGGCTTTTTGGACTTGGAATCCCTACCGGCCAGGATTGTGTTCGTCGGCGGCGGATTCATTTCCTTCGAGTTTGCCCACATCTCCGCCCGCGCAGGCGCAGGGGTGACGATTCTTCACCGCGGCGTTACGCCTCTAAAAGGGTTTGATCCTGATCTTGTAGCCATGCTGGTAGAAAAAAGCCGGGGCCTGGGAATTGAGATACAGCTTGAAGCCGAGGTTCGTGAAATCAGGGAAACCGAAAATGGCTTTGAAGTCGTGGCCGCCACACCGGAGGGTGAGAAACGATATGGAGGCGATCTTGTCGTTCATGGTGCCGGCCGTTCTCCGAATATCGAACACCTGGGGCTCGATGCGGCAGGTGTTGTCCATGGGCCGAGAGGGGTAGAAGTAAACGAGTATATGCAGAGTGTATCCAATCCGGCTGTTTTTGCCGCTGGCGATTGTGCGGATACCGTGGGTTTGCCCTTGACGCCGGTAGGTGCGTATGAGGGGGGGATCGCGGCGCAAAACATGCTTGAGGGCAATCGTCACACAGTATCCCATCCGCCCATGCCGAGCGCGGTATTCACCATCCCTCCGCTGGCCACCGTGGGCCTTCAGGAATCCGAAGCCAGGAAGCAGGGACTGCGGTTTGAAACCCAGTTTGGAAAAACCGGTTCCTGGTATTCCTCGAAACGGATCGGAGAGGATTGCTCGGGCTACAAAATACTGGTGGAAGCAGAAAGCGGAAAAATTCTGGGCGCGCACATCCTTGGACCCAACGCGGAGGAACTTATCAATCTCTTCACAATGGCAATCAATGCGTCCATGAGCGCGGATGCCATAAAGGACATCATTTTTGCTTATCCCACGTATGCGTCCGACATGGGGCGCATGGTTTGAGATTTGCCCGATCATGACGGAAGGAATTTTAGGAGATCAGAACTCGTGAGAAAGATTTGAGCTGTGAGAAAAGAGACACTCCCAGGTAGAATCGGGTGCCCCATGCAGGAGTGGATTATGAAGGAGCAGAGGGAAGTTGAAGCAGATGTCCGGGCGAAACTTCGAGGACAACGCGGCCACCGGAGCGCCGCCCTGGCTTTTCTGCGGCTGCGGGCCTACGGGGTGGGAATGGATGGGGGCGGAACCGGGGGGGGAGAAGATTTCGCCGGGGACGCCCTGCGCATCTTCGGCGGGTTTCACGAGCAACTCTCCCAACTGGGCACCAGCTT
>JACZSY010000395.1 GCA_022573975.1 SAR324 cluster bacterium
TTTTTGGTTCGCATTTGAATCCGCGTTCATCGGCGTTCATCCGTGGTTCCAAAGCAGTTCGCTTTTTGCAGTTTTTTTCGCCCTTTGCGGGAGAGAGAACAAGGGGTGCCGGTGCCCATCATGAACCCAATCTGTGTAATCTGGGTAATCTGTGGATGCTTTCGCAGTTCGCGTTTATCGGCGTTTTTCCGCGTTCAACGGCGGGTCCAATGCGGTTCGCGCTTCTTTTCGCACCTTTGCCGGAAGGCGATCCAGGGGAAAGGGGGGCGATTACCGCCCCTTGAATTGAGGCGGGCGTTTTTCCAGGAAGGCCTGGATGCCTTCCCCGGCGTCCTGGGAGGACCAGACGATTTGCTGGGCGAATGTTTCGTACTCCAGCGCGGCGGCCAGGTCGGTGTGCATGTTGCGATAGATGCCGCGCTTGGCCAGCCCCATGGCCACCGGCGGTCCCTCGGCCAACTGCCGCGCCCAGTCCCGGGCGGCCCCGGCGAATTCGGCATGGGGCGCCACCCGGTTGACGATGCCCAGCCGCAGGGCCTCCTCGGCGGAAATGATGTCGCCGGAGAGAATCAGCTCCATGGCCTTGGCGACGCCCACCAGCCGCGGCAGCAGCCAGGTGCCCCCCCAGTCCGGGTGCAGGCCGCGCTTGACGAACACTTCCCCGAAGGCGGCCCGATCCGAAGCGATGCGCAGGTCGCAGCCCAGGGCCAGGTTCATTCCCGCGCCGGCCGCGATGCCGTTCACCGCGGCGATGATCGGTTTTTGCAGGGACTGCATCTTGCCCAGAATGCGGTCCCGCATGGGGAGGAAGTTGCCCGGCTGGTGTTCCATGCCGCTCTGGCCGTCCCGGTTGCGGCGCTCGGACATTTCCTTCACGTCGCCCCCGGAACAAAAACCCCGGCCCGCGCCGGTGATCACCACCACCCGCGTCGCGGGGTCGGTTTCCGCCGTCTCCAGCGCGGCCAAAAGCTGCTCGCGCATGGCGCCGCCCAGGGCGTTGAGGCGCTCCGGGCGGTTGAGAGTGATGGTGGCCACATGCTCGGACACCTCCATCAGGATCGGTTCGGTGCTCATGGGTGCGTTTTCCTCGGGTGTGTCACGGGGTGTTTTCCTCAAGAATGGGGGCGCCGGGCCGGCGGGGATGTCCCAGGGCGAAATCGCGGGACGGCCGTTCAACCGCGCTCAACGCGGATCGGCGCGCCGGCCGGAACGGCCGCAAGGGTTTTCACGTCTCCCAAGGCCCGCCCCCAAACGTTGCAGGGGGAGGCCAGCCGGATTTCATCGCCCCGGGAAACCGGAGTGCGCCCGAATCCGATGGCGATGGCGTTGCCGCTGGGCCAATAGGCCAACTCGCCCGGCTCCATCACGTCCTTGGCGCCGGGTTCTTCCGCCAGGGCCACCGGAGTGGAGAAGTAAACCTCGTCTCCCCAGGTGCTGGCGTTGGAGGAAAAGGGGGCGGCCTGGTAGAGCGCGTTTCCGGCCGGGGTGTCCAGCACCTCGGCTTCCAGCACGACGGTGTCCTGCTCCCCGCCGCCGAAGGTGATGATCAACTTGCGCATGGCTTCCCGTTGCCGAAAGGTTGCCGGAATGGACCGCCCGGACTGCTGGCAAGGGGGGCGGCGTCCGTTCCGTATGGGGTTATCCCACGCGGGCGGCAACCGCAAGGGGTTTCGGGAACCGGATCGCCTGGCGCGGGCCTCCTTCCACAGGCCCCCCTCGGCCAGCCTCACGCCATGGCGCAAAGAACCGCGAACTGCTTTGGAACCACCGATGAACGCAGATGAACGCAGATGGACGCGGATTTAACCGCGAACAGCGGGCCTCACCCCAGACCCGCCATAAACTGCATGGCGCGTCTGACCCTCTTCATCGGCATGGAGAGGGTTTTTACCTGTCCTGCATTATTGCAAATACGATGCTTTTCCCCCCTCCACTCGGTGGAGGGGGAGGAGGCCGAAGGCCGGAGGGGGAGGATTCGGGCGTGGGACTCCCCATCCCCGTCCCTTCCCCATTGGGCTGTTCAACCTCACCGGGGGTAGGGTGATTTCTTTGCTCATACCGTTGTAAACATGACGCTTTTTCCCTCTCCATGCCAATGGAGAGGGAGGGAGGCCGGAGGCCGGGAGTTGAGGCTTCGAGCGCTGGGCCGCAGGCCGGAGGGGGGAGGCTTCGGGCGCCGCTCTCCCCCGGCGTCTCTCCTTTGCCTTCGTTGACAACCCTTCGCCATATGATAGCCTCGACCACAAGAAGAGACTATGCCATTACTTCCAGCCCCCCGTGCTTTCGCCGCGCCGGGCGGGAAGCTTTTTCGCGGGGCGGACACCCCCGGCCCGAACCTTTGGTGAAAGCGCGCCATGCTTGCCGAGCAATATTTACCGGTTTTGCTCCTGATCTTCGTCGCCCTGGGTCTCGGCGCCATGTTCACTCTGCTTTCCATCCTGATCGGGCCCAAGAACGATACCGCCGCCAGGAAAATGCCCTTCGAGTCCGGCATGCCGACCAAGGGCTCGGAATTCAAGCGCTACTCGGTGCGGTTTTACATGGTGGCCCTCACCTTCCTGATCTTCGATGTGGAAATCATCTTTTTTTATCCCTGGGCGGTGAAGTTCCGTGAACTGGGATTCTACGGTTTTTGGGTGATGTCGATTTTCTTCATCGTGCTGGTTTTGGGGCT
>JACZSY010000396.1 GCA_022573975.1 SAR324 cluster bacterium
ATTTGGACCAGGTGGCGAAGGTATTTCCCGAGGCGAGATTGCAGCGCGCGGTGGGATTCCGTTTCCCCGATCCCCTCGATGCGATGACCGCCGAGGGCGAGTTGCGCCTGGCGCTGGCGCGGCGCGGCATCTCGGCCCACGTATACAGTTGGATCAACGACAATCGTCAATTGTTTGAAACGATCAACCTGCAACGGTGGATGCTCTTCGGGGTGCTGCTGCTGATCGTGATCCTGGCCCTGTTCGGAATGGCCAGCGGTTTGGTGATGATGGTGGCCGAGAAATCCCGCGAAATCACCGTCCTCAGGGCCCTGGGCGCCAGGGGAGGAGCCATTTACCGCATTTTCATGGTGCAGGGGCTGCTGATCGGGCTGGTGGGCACAGGCATGGGGGTGGCCCTCGGCCTGGGCGCATCCTGGGCCTTGGACACGTTCGACATTTTCACCATCCCTTCGGGGGTCTATCCCGGCAGCGACCGGGTGCCGGTGCGCGTGGAATGGCTGGACGTGGCCATGGTGGCGGGGGCGGCAATCGTGATCAGCCTGATCACCACCTACATTCCCGCCCGCAAGGCGGCGTCCATTCTACCGGTCGACGGATTGCGCGGCGAATGACCGCGCGCGCAGGCAATATACCTCCCTGCCGCTCCCGGCAACTCCCTGCCGCTCCCCGCCGCTTTCCCATACCGCGCCTCACGCCGGGCCGGCCGGTGGTCTCCCCCCCGCCCGGGCCTGTTCTCCCGCCGCCTCTTCCAGAATCCATTCCCTGAACGCGGCGACCTTGGGCCATTCGGCCACGGCCTCCGGGCAGACCACGTAATAGGCGAAACGGAAAGGCATGGTCAGATCGAAAGGGCGCACCAGCCTGCCGGCGGCCATGTCCAGGGCCACCAGTTCGCCCCGCCCCATGGCCACCCCCTGGCCCTCGATGGCGGCGTTGAGGGCCATCGAGGCATCGTTGAAAACAGGCCCCCGGGTATGGTCCACGCCGTTCACCCCGTGCATTTCCAGCCACATTTTCCATTCCCGGTGGGTCTCGTCATGCAGCAGCGTGTGACGGCGTAAATCCTCCGGCGTCCCCAACGGCAAGGGGCCTTTCAGCAGCGCCGGCGAACACACGGCGTACAACGGCTCGGTCAACAGCCAATCCTCGCGCAATCCCGGAAAGTCCCCCAAACCCAGCCGCACCGCCATGTCCACGCCTTCCTTGGCGAAATCCACGGCGTGGTGGGAGGCGCTGATCCGCACGTCGATCTCCGGATGCCGCTCGCGGAACCGCCCCAGCCGCGGCACCAGCCATTTCGAAGCGAAAGAAGGCACCATGCTCACGGTCAGCGGCCCTGTCTGTTCCTGCTCCTTGAGACGCTCCAGCGCGGCGCCAATATCCGCGAAGGCCTCCCGCAACACGGGATAGAGCGAGGCGCCGGCCGCGGTCAGTTGCAACCCCCGCTTGTCCCGGATGAAAAGCACCGTGCCCAGCGCGGCTTCCAGACCCTTGATCTGCTGGCTCACCGCGCCCGGCGTGACGTACAACTCCGCTGCGCCCTCCTTGATGCTCCCCTTGCGCGCGGCGGCCTCGAAGGCCCTCAGGGCGTTGAGGGAGGGAATTTCGTTCAATCCGGCCATATTTAGTTTTCCTAAATTACAACCTCAAGTAAAATCGTTTGCCTGGCCAAACCAAGTCTCATACCATCGTAGGAGAAGAAAGCGTTTAAATCAAATGCAAGGCGAGGAGGGCATCATGCAATACGGAAACAACACCTCAAGTAATCTATTGCAAAACGAGACCGCCGGCATCGTTTCCGGGCACCTTGCGGCCTTCCTGGATTGGAACAAGCGGCTTCTTCTCCGCGGTCTTGGCACGCTCCGGCTGTGGACGCGGCGCTCGCGGCAGCGGAGCGAATTGCGGCAGGTGCTGGGCTGTGGCGACCATTTCTTTCAGGACATCGGGTTGTCCCGCGCCACCCTGCACCACGAGTCCAGCAAGTGGTTCTGGATGGAGTGAGCGGGGCGCCATTGCTGGGCTGTAAAACGCGCGAAGACCCGCAACCGCAAAAAGAACCACGGATGAACGCCAATGCACACCGATGGTTTCCCTCCGGGCGCGGGCGCCCCGCGCCTTCCTTCCAGACTCCGCCTCCCGGCCACCTGGGCGCTCTTCCATCGACCTTTTCCGGGGAATAAAGGCTTTCTACTCTCTTGAGGTCAAGGGCAAGGCCGGTGAGGGCTTTTCCGCACGGTGTTTTCTGGGCGGTGTTTTCTGGGCGGTGTTTTCTGGGCGGCCGCGAGTATTCCCAGCAAGCCTGATTCCCCCTGTCCCCATCTTCTTTCCATGGAGAAGCGGGAGACTTCCTTCGCTATATCTTTGTAAACAAGACGCTTTTTCCCTCTCCAGCGAGCCTGTGCTGAGCTTGCCGAAGGGATGGAGAAGGGGGGGAGACCACGGGCCGGAAGGATGAGGCTTGGTGGCGATGCCCGAAACCGTCCAATTTATACCGGGGGCAAAGCCTTCCACGACTTTGTGGACGCCCTGGGTTTTCGCGGGGGGATTTCTTGACAACAACCGGAGCCTTGTCTACCGTAAAATAAAAGCGGGAGTAGCTCAGCTGGCTAGAGCATCAGCCTTCCAAGCTGAGGGTCGCGGGTTCGAATCCCGTTTCCCGCGCCATGTTTT
>JACZSY010000011.1 GCA_022573975.1 SAR324 cluster bacterium
GCGACCTCACCATCGTCACCGGGAACGTCAATTCGATCCGGTCGCGGATGGAGCACCTGCTGCGCTTCCTGGTGGAATGGCGGCCCGATGTGCTGTGTCTGCAGGAAACCAAGGTCACCGACGAGATTTTTCCCCGCGAACCCATTGAGCAATTGGGATACAACCTGGCCATCATGGGCCAGAAAACCTACAATGGCGTGGCCATTCTCAGCCCCCACCCCCTCGGGGAGGTCGCGCTGGGCTTTCCCGGCCAGGGGGATGAGGAACAAAAACGCCTCATCGCAGCCACCGTGGCCGGTGTGCGCGTGGTGAACGCCTACGTGCCCAACGGCAACAAGGTGGGCTCGGAGAAATTCGCCGAAAAGATGGCCTTCCTGGCCCGTCTGCGCGGCTACCTGGACCAGCGGCATGCCCCCACCGAGCCCTTGGCGCTGGTGGGCGACTTCAACGTCGCCCCCGCCCCGGAGGACGTTTACGATCCGGAAAAGCTGGCAGGAACCATTTGCTACCATCCCGACGAGCGCAAAGCCCTGGAAACCCTGCGGGAATGGGGATTCACGGATCTTTTCCGGCGCTTCGAAACCGGCGGCGGCCATTATAGCTGGTGGGACTACCGCAGCGGGGCATTTCCCCGGGATGCGGGGCTGCGGATCGATCACATCTGGGCCTCGCCACCCCTGGCACAACGAAGCCGGACTTGTTTCATCGAGCGGGGAGAACGCGCGCGGGAAAAAGCCTCCGATCACGCGCCGGTGATCGCCGCGATCGCCGCGCAAGGATGAATAAATTTGGATGGACCGGGTTTTGCTTGAAACCTGGAAAAGGCGAGCGCGCGCAATTTTCGCTGGGTTTTGGCCGATCATTGCATTTGCGGGTATTTGCCGTATAATTTTTGCTGGTGGAGTCTATTTTGTGAAGGTTCCAAGGCAGGCATGCCGGGCCGGCAATTCCAAAAATTTTCCTGGCGGCGAGACAGACGTGTTGGGCCTGGAAAAAATCGTGGAGGCGTTATGAGTGAAAGTTCGGTGCTATCCCAAAATGAAGTGGATGCCCTGCTGAAAGGAATATCCGGCGGGGAATTCGAGGTCAGCGACGGCGAAGGGGATATGGATGATGATGACGTCATCCCCTATGATCTGACCAGCCAGGACCGGATCATCCGGGGACGGATGCCGACCCTGGAGATCATCCATGACCGCTTCGTAAGGCACTTCCGGCTCACGCTTTCCTCGGCCCTGCGAAAAGTGGTGGACATTTCGGTGCGCTCCACCGAGTTGATCAAGTTCGGCGAGTTTCTCAAAACCCTGCCCGTTCCCTCTTCCCTCAACCTGTTCCGCATGAGCCCGTTGCGCGGCAACGCCATCATGGTGTTGGAGACCCGGCTGGTCTTCACCCTGATCGATTTGTTTTTCGGAGGCACGGGCGAGTTGGAGGTGAAGGCGGAAGGCCGGGATTTTTCGGCCATCGAGCAGCGCATGATCAAACGGGTGGTGATCAGCGCCCTGGAGGACATGCAACAATCCTGGCGGCCGGTCTTCCCCGTGCAAATCACCTATTCGCGTTCGGAGGTGAACCCTCAGTTCGTCGCCATCGTTCCTCACAGCGAGGTGGTGGTGGTGGTGACCTTCGACGTGGAGATGGGCCGCGCCCCCATGTCGATCACCGTTTGCGTTCCCTATTCGATGATCGAGCCGATCCGGGCGAAACTGAACGCCGGTTTTCAAAGCGATCAGAACGAGGTGGACACCACCTGGATCAATCGCTTCCGCACCAATCTGAAAGGCGCGAAGGTGGAAGTGGTCACCGAACTGGGCCGGGTGGAAATCAACGTCCAGGATTTTCTCAACCTGAAGGTGGGGGATATTGTCTCCCTGGACCAGGAGGTGGACAAACCACTCATCGTGACGGTGGAGGGGATCACGAAATTCAAGGGGTTCCAGGGAGCCTACAAGGGCCACCAGGCCCTCAAGGTCAGCCAGTTGGTCTATACGCCGCCGATGGTGGACGAAATCCTGTTGCAATAGCGCCAAGGCGGGAAGAAGCCGCCGCGGCCCCGGCCGCCTATCACCCTGCATTTTAATCGCCTTGAATTTGAGCATGCCGCGGAATCCCGTCCTTTCGTCTTCAGAATGCTTTTCGATCGAAATGATGGTTTTTCGAACGCAAAGGGTTCCATTCCATCCCAACGCGGCCGTCCCGCGCCCACGGGCATGCCCCCTCCGCCGGCCAGAATTCCGGGGCGCGGCGCCCGGTTTTTCCCACGCTTTTTTTCGGAGTTAGGTCAATGGCAACCTGGATCAGGTTTCGGTTCGAGAACGGCGATTCGGCCGTGGTCAACGCCGAGGAAACCCATCTGCTATTCAAATCCGAGGACTCCCGAATCGAAGTGCTGGCCCTGCAACCTCAGACGGAAAAGAACGGCGATTTGCGGCCCATGCTGGTATTCCCTTGCGATTACCCCGACCAGGTCGCCGCGGCGGAGGAAATGATTTTCGACGCGCTGACCAAGGGCGAGTCGGTCACCATCAGCCTGGATTTCCTGGAGGAACAGGCCGAATACCTGAACAACGTCCAGGGCATCCGCATGATCCTCTCCCTCATCCACCAGGGAAGCATCCGCATTCCCAAGAATGAGGAAATACCGGACAAGGGAGAGCTGTTCGAGCAGGAGGAGGAGTCCGACCCCTCCGAAATCAGCCGCTTCGAATCGATGCTGCACACCTACCTGGATGTTCCACCGGACACCCTGCGCCGCGCCTTCGACAAACATGGCCAGGATGCGCCCTTCGGCCTGCGCAAGGACCATGTGGAGTGCCTGGATCATGGGTTTCACGAGTATTGGATCGTGGAAACGCTCCCGGACCGCAATTACCTCTTCCGTGAGGATTTTTCCGACCTGGCCAAAACCCTGTTGGAAAGCGAAGGCCCCATCTGGCGAGAGGCGCATCCCAACTAACCAAGCCTCCCGATCCCATTTCCCGTAGCTTCCCGCGATGGTTTTTTTCGCGGGCCGATAACCGCGTGCTGTTCACCGCAATGGCCGGGGACTCTCCCCCCGCCGTCCTGGCATGGTGAGTTCAACGATCGGGTTCCCCCTTTTGGCGGGCATGGCCGATCCTGTCCGATACTGGCCCCGCCTCGGGTTCACCGGCGAATTGACGCCTCCAGCGGTGAGATGATAAGAGCGGTGGGTTGCGTATCCTTCCGGGTTTCACTGGGTGGGAGCGAAACGTTGGCGGCGATAATATTTTCCTTCATCCCCATTCCTGAGCGAGAGTTTTCCCATGATCTATGAATTCCGTACCTACACCCTCACGGTCGGCTCGTTGCGCGAGTTTTTGAAACGCTTCGAGGAGGGCTACGAGCACCGCAAGAAGTACTCCGCACTGGCGGCTTTCTGGTACACCGACATCGGCCCCCTCAATCAGGTGATCCATGTCTGGCCGTATGCGGACGCCGCCGAACGCGACCGCGTCCGCGACGAGTCGGTCAAGGACCCCAACTGGCCCCCCAAGGTTCACGAATTTATCGTTTCCCAGGAATCGGAGATCGTCATTCCCTCCGCCTTCGCCCCGGAAATCAAGCCAGGCAACGCCGGCCCGATCTTCGAGATGCGCTACTACCAAGCCAAGCCCGGGGGGGCGATTCATCAAGCGATGAAGACCACCGAAGCAGCCCTGGCGCCCCGGCTGGAGCATTCCTCCCTGGCCTTCGCCGGCTACACCGAGCATGGGTCCCTCAACAAGTACATCCACATCTGGCCCTACGAGAGCCTGAACGCCCGCGCGGACATCCGCAAAAAAGTGGTGGAGATGGGTATCTGGCCCCCCAAGGGCGGCGGCGGAAACTGGCTCTCCCAAGCCAACAAGATCATGCTGGCGGCGCCGTTTTCGCCCATTCAGTAGCGATAGGCCGCGGAAATTTGGCGCCCCTTCCCATAAAATCGGATGGCGAATTTCGGTTGGAAAATTATCGGATGCCCGGTTCCACAATTCCGATTTTATGGGGGAGGACTCATTTCTCCCCCTTGCGGGCCAGCCAGGCCTCGGCCAGTTCCTTGCAGCGGGTCAATTCGCGGAAAGCCTCGGGAGAACCGCCGCTGTCGGGATGCGCGGCCTTGGAAAGCCGCCGGAAGGCGCCCCGCACCTGGCGCGCCGTCGCCCTGCCCGCCTCCAGGTTGAGGGCGGAGAATGCCCGCAACACGTCCCGCGGCCCGAAAACCAACACCTTGGCGCCCGGCCCCCGGCGGTTTCGGCGGCGGCGGGTGCGCTCATGTTTCGGCTCCAGCCAAGCCGGGGCCGCGGCGGCCAGCTGCTTTTCGATCGCCCGCAGGGTGTGATGAAGGCGTTCGCGGAAGCGGCGCTCCCAATCGTAATTGTATGCGGCGGGGTCGATGTTGAGAATGTTCACCGAACGCGTCATGTAAGCGAACAGCATTTCGGCCCGCAAATGGGTGTAACTGGCCTGGGGCTTCCAGTAAAATTCCTGCTGGGCCACCTCGCTCCAGAGCGCCTGCTTGACCCGCTCCATCGCCAGATCGAAAGGCATTTTCTCGAAAAAGGCTCTCCATCGATCCCCGCCCTGGCCCTGTTCCAACTGCCGCAAGGCCGTTTCCAACGGCTCCAGCAGGGCGCCGAAAAAGCGGTCATAATCCTCGTGGGAGAAAAACCAGGGACTGTTTTCCAGCTTCCAGTCCGTGCATTCGAAATACCGGCAAAACAAAGTGAGCAGGGATTCATCCTCAAAAATTCCCTTGGCCATTTTCCGGCTGGCGTACCGGTCCACCGGCGAGCCGGCGGTTTCGGCGAACCACCTGCTGGCCACCTCCAATTGCGGAGCGGGAAACCCCACCTGCACCAGGTGAGGGAAGATTCGGGCGGAACGTCCCAACCGTTCAAGGCGGCTTAATACCGCCTCGTTCCCATATACGTGGGAAAAGCTGGAACGTTGATTGGCCGGCATGGCGTTTTCCTTACCGATGGCGCCGGGGGCATGGTCGGGGAAGCGATGACCAATCCGGGTGCTCCCTGGCCGCCGCATCGATCCCCTTCATATTGCCTCAGGGCCGTTCCGTGTCAAGGACTGCGATCTGCCGGGAGCCTTTTCGCGGCCAGCGTGAATGGCGGGAAATTTTTCCATTTGCCGGGCTGATTTGTATGATATAAATGATCGATAGCCTGAAATTTCATGGGTCCGCCATCGACAGGATTTTTGGTAACCGGTTCAACCCCCAAATTATTATTATCGTTTGAGATGAAACAAATTCCACCGCAGCGGATCTTGAATGGCGCTCCGCATTTTTTCCGCCTCGCCGCCGTCACAGTGTGCCTCGCCCTTTTGTTGGGAGTGACCGGCGGGTGTCAGCCGCGCGAACTCTATTCCCACTCCACCTCTCAGTTGTTGCCCGCGGAGCGGGATACCATCGGGTATCGCAAACTGGTACTCCCCAACCAACTCAAGGTAATCCTTGTTTCCAACCCCAATGCACTCTTCTCCGCGGCGGCCCTGGCCGTCGGCATAGGATCGCTGGGCAACCCGGAGAATCGGCCGGGTTTGGTGCACTTCCTGGAGCACATGTTGTTTCTGGGCACGAAAAAATATCCCGACCCAAGCGGTTTTTCCAAATACATGACCGCCAATACGGGCCGTTCCAATGCATACACCGCGGACGACCACACCAATTATTTTTTCCAAATATCCAATAAGGCCTTCGAGGAAGGTTTGGACCGCTTCGCCCATTTTTTCATCGACCCGCTTTTTGACGACACCTACGCCGAAAGGGAAATGAAGGCGGTGGATTCGGAACATGCCAAAAACATGGAAAGCGATTATTGGCGCATGCAACAGGTCAAGCGGATTCATTTTGACCAGAATCATCCTATCAGCCGTTTTTCCACGGGGAATTCGGCCACCTTGCGCGGAGTGGGGCGGGAGGAGTTGCAAAAATTCCACCGGCGGAGTTATTCCAGCAACCGGATGACACTGACCGTGGTGGGCAACCGTTCCCTGGACCAGCTGGAGAAACTGGTGCGCGAGCGGTTCAACCAGATTCCAAACCACGCGCTCCCCCCGCTCCGGTATTCCCCGGATTATTTGCGGAAAAAAGAAGCGTTGCGTCTTTTGCGAATCGTGCCGGTGGCAGATTTACGTCAGATTTCCCTGCATTTCCCCTTGCCCCCCGTGGTGAAGAATTACGATTCCAAACCGTTGATCCTGATCAGCGCCATATTGGGACATGAAGGGAAGGGCAGCTTGTTGTCCTTGTTGAAAGCGGATGGATTGGCCACCTCGCTGTCCGCGGGCGGGGGAGAAAACACGGCGGATTACGCCTCCCTGGATATCACGGTTGGCCTGACACAAAAAGGGTTGGCCCGGTACCAGGAGGTGGTCGCCAAGGTTTTGGGCGTGATCGATGGGCTGAAAAAAAGCGGCATCCCCAGGTATTTTTTCGAAGAGCGGAAAACCATGGCCGCTCTCAATGAGCGATTCAAATCCATCCCCGGGAGCGGTCGAATGGCCAGGCGCCTTTCGGCGATGATGCTCAAATACCCACTGGCATCGTTACCGAATCAGCCATTGCTGCTGACCAATTATGAGCCGGATTTGTACCAGGCCCTGATGGCCCATCTGACCGCCGACAACATGCTGGTGGCCCTGGTGGCCAAGGGATTGCCCACGAGCAAGAGGGAGTTCTATTACGGCGTAAGCTATGGTTTTGAGGATATCGGCGGAAAAACCTATTCGGCATTGAACGAGGCGAAACCCGATCCCCGCTGGCACCTCCCCCAGCCCAATCGATTCATTCCCGGCAAAATAGCGCTGGAATTCCCCAAAGGTCCGCTCAAGATGGCCGGGGTGTCCCTTCTTCACAGGTACAAGGGCCGGATTCCCAGCACGGTGGTGGAACGTCTCCTCCCTTTGAAGGGGAACATTTTTCCAGGCCCCGGGGCCTTTATCAAGGCGGTGGAATCGTCCTTGGCGCCCGCGGAGGCCAAGCGGTGGCTGCCGTTGATCATGAAGGACGCCTTGCCACTGCCCCAGCGCCTGCTGGATACGTCCCAGGCCAAGGTGTGGTGGCTGGCGGATTGGCGGCTCCGCCAACCCAAGGCCGAAATGGTGCTCAAATTTTATGTGGAAAACGCCTATGCCTCCCCGCGGGAAGCCATGTTGAGCCGGCTTTATGAAGCGGCTATCGAGGAGGAGTTGAACGAGTTGAGTTACCCCATCAAGGAAGCGGGGTTGCATTACGAAATTTCCGCCGTCAAAGGCGGGATCGCCATTTCCCTGGGGGGCTACTCTGCCCGCATGTTGGATTTGCTTCAGTTATTGATCGAACGATTGCGCCAAATCAATATCAAGCAGGAGACTTTCGACGCCATCCGCGAGGGGATGGTGCGCGGGCTGGAGAATCAGAAGCTGACGCAACCGTTTCGCCAGGCCCAATATTTTGGAAAAATGTTGCTGGAAACCCCCAATTTTACCCGCGAGGCTTTGCTCATCGCCTTGCGGGGCTTGACCCTGTCCGACGTCAAGGGCTACGCCAATCGGTTTCTGCGCCGCACCTATCTGGAAGGGGTGGTGGTTGGGAACCTTTCTCAAGAGGAAGCCAGGGCAGGTCTTCGCAAGGCCTTGGACACACTCCAGGCCGGTGTGTTGCCCCAGCAAAAACGGGTTGCCGAACAGGTGCGCCTGGTGCCGGTGGGGTCCGATTTGATTTTCAGCAAAAAAATCGCGGTCAACAATTCGGTCACCAGTATAATGTATCAATTGGGACCAACCGACCCTGCCCTGCGCGGGGCCCTGCTGATCATCAGCAAGCCATTGGGCCAGCAGTTTTATTCCATCATGCGCACCCGCCAACAGTTGGGATACATCGTCTGGGGCGGGATGAATCAAATCCGGAAAAAGCTTTTCCTGTTCTTCCTGATTCAGTCCGGGCAATATTCGGCGGACGTGCTGATGACCCGAATGGAATCCTTCATCCCGGACTTCGTGGAACATTTCAAGGCTCTGCCCAAAGAAAATTTCGAGCGCTTTCGCGAAGCCGTGATTAAACTGAAGCTTGAACGCGAAAAAACATTGGCCGAAATCGCCAACCGGCTTTTTTGGGTGGCCTTTCAAAACGACGAACAATTCGATTATGTCAGCCGGGATATCGAAGCGGTACGAAAGTTGACCCGGGCCGAGGTCGAGGCCGTTCTGGTCGGTGCCCTGGTCAAAAAAAGCAGCACCCGCCTGACCATTCACCTGACCGGGAGGGGGCATTCCTCTGGAGCGCCCCGGGGCAAGGTGGTGCGGCTGCCCGCATCGGCCCAGCCTCCACAAAAGTAATGCCTCGTTGGGCTGGGCTTCTCTTCCGGGCGGCTGGAGACAGGACATCGGGGCAGTTCCGGAAAAACGCTCTCCAGGAAATCCACCTGTTCCAACCAACCAGGCGCCGCGGCGCGGGGGAGGGGATGAATGACCTCACCGCGAGCAGCGGGGAATCAAACCTCCGGCTTCTTTTTCGCCGCCAGGGGCGGGAAATGGACCCGTAAAAAAAGATTCAGGGGAAAGGAAAGCAGCGGGAAGTTAGTATTTGCTGGTGAAAAAGGAGGTCAATTCCTTCCGGATTTCAAAATCGCGCATTTGATCGAAGGCATACAGGAAGGGCATGGTGTAGTGCAGCAGTTCGTGAAAATAGGAATCGGCATCCCCAATGTTTCTTTTACGGATTTCCAGCAGATAGGTGCCTTTCCTCGTGAACGGCTTGATGTAGGGAACCATCCGAATCGGATCGTTGCTGGTGGAATCCGGCAACTCGCTGATTCCCAACCCGAACAGCAGGTAAAGCTCCCTGTCGTCCTCGGATTGAAAAAATGCGTAGCGCAGGCCGCGAAGCATTCCGTGGGCTTGCACCACATCCATGATCCATTTGATGAAGGCCGTCTTCACCGCCACGCTGGCCCCCTTCCAAAATTCCTGATCCCGGAAATTTCCCTCCAGCGTGTCGTGCAGGCCGAGATGGGAACTCATGTCGGTTTCCACCAGCTTGACCTTTCCCCTGAGGAGTTGGGTCATTTGATGGCGTTGATGTTCCTGGATCAGTTCCTGAATGTCGCCCGGCGTCAGGCCTTCGATTTCCCCGGAATTCATTCCGGTGAAGCGGGCCAGCCAATCCTTCAAAAACCTTTCCTTGAGCTCTTCATAGAGATCGAAGGCTGTGGTTTCACGCAACTCTTCTTCCAGTTGCTTGATTTCTCCCGTGGCGACTTCAGGGGCGCCGATCTGGTCGGAGAGTCCCTGGATGGTCTGGCTGAGTCTGTTGAGGTCCCTTTCCGCTTCGGGATAGTACGCGATCAGATTGATCACATGGGTGTGGGTGTTGCTGATTTTCTTTTCCAGCAGGGAGCGGTATTCCTGCTCGCTCAATACCCGCCGGTCCCGTTTGAAGAAACTTCGCAGGTCCAGCTTTTGGCCGGTGGGGGTGCTGATCTCGGTCAGTTCCTTGAGTTGCTGCACCACCTCACCCTCATCGACGCCCCCCGTAAAAATTTGAGTGAGCCGGTGGCGCAAGGCATCGCCCAAATCCTCCAAACCCGGTTTGGAGGTGATTTCATTGAGTACGTCCAGCCGCTTCCGAACCTGGGAGATGACTTCTTCCGATTTGAATTGCGCTTCCACCTCTATCAGGAAGCGCACCGAATCGAAATTTTCACCTTCCTCGTATACGGTCTGAAAAAAACTGTCGCCTTGTTCGCCTTCGGTGGCCATCGTGCAACTCGCTTTCCCTGGTGGATTTTCCGTTCCTTCTCCCAATGTCTCCCAGACATGGGCGCGCGTCCATTCAGGAATTGAGGAAGCTTCGCTAAAAAAAAACCGGCTGGCGTTTCACCTGTCCAGTCTGAAAGATAAACGACAAGGACTGCAATCCTCCTGGCGCCACGGCCTGTTTACACCCAGGAAACCGGAAACCGAAGCGGCAGGGCCAGGAGGGGTCCATCATAATCCCGCTGCTCCATCGAACCATCCCATTGGGGCCAGAGACCGTCTGTGATTCCCCGTGCCGAACCCCTGCCATGTGAAGGAATGAGACCCATTTTCAGCGAAGCGATAGGATGACCTTATTGCATATACCAAATTTCGGACGGTGTAAAAAAGAATAATGGCCAGGATTTATAACAACCCTTTGGGGCCTCCAGCCAAATGAGGAATCGGCGGCTGGAATATGTCATGGAATGAAGCCGTTCTCCCATGGCGCCCTGGTGGAGGGGCGGTGATTGCGGATCAGTCCTGGCTGATGGCGTCGACCATTTTGCTCAGGGTGGCGCGGGCGTCCCCGAACACCATCAGGGTATTTTCCCGGTAGAACAGCATGTT
This sequence comes from SAR324 cluster bacterium, assembly GCA_022573975.1. Classification (GTDB taxonomy): domain Bacteria; phylum SAR324; class SAR324; order SAR324; family JACQKK01; genus JACZSY01. The sequence continues at coordinate 10,360 of JACZSY010000011.1, forward strand.
CTCGATGCCGGCGAATCCGGGGTTCATGGATCGTTTGAGCACCATCACATGCCGGGACTGCTCCACATTGAGGATGGGCATCCCGTAAATGGGGCTGCTGGGGTCTTCATTGGCCGCGGGGTTGACCACATCGTTGGCTCCGATCACCAGGGCCACATCGGTGTGCTTGAACTCGTCGTTGATCTCGTCCATGTCCTTGAGCAGGTCGTAGGGGACATTGGCCTCGGCCAACAGTACGTTCATGTGCCCGGGCATCCGGCCGGCCACGGGGTGAATGGCGTACTTGACGTCGATCCCGCGCGCTTCCAGGGCGTCGCCCAGTTCCCGCACCTGGTGCTGGGCCCGGGCCGCCGCCATGCCATATCCGGGAACGAACACCACGGAGCTGGAATTTTCCATGATGGTGACCGCGTCTTCCACCGAGTAGGATTTGACCGCCCCCCCGCCGGGGATCTCCGTGGCGGGAGCGGGGGCGCCCTCCGCGGTGAGGCCGAAGCCGCCGAAAAGAACATTCCAGATGGAGCGATTCATGGCCTTGCACATCTCGGTGGTGAGGAAAATGCCCGAGGCGCCCACCAGGGAGCCGCTGATGATGAGGACGTTGTTTTCCAGCACGAACCCGGTGAGGGAGACGGCGATTCCCGAATAGGAATTGAGCAATGCGATGACCACCGGCATGTCCGCCCCGCCGATCGGGATCACCACCAGCACCCCCAGCACCAGGGCCACGCCGGCCACGATCCAGAAATATTCCATGCCGCCCGGATGGAACACCAGCCAAACGCCGCACCCCAAGGCGCCCAGGATGCCCAGCAGATTGATGGGATGCTGGAGCGGAAACACCACCGGCTGGCCGGAGACCAGTTCCTGCAACTTGGCGAAGGCCACCAGGGAGCCGGAAAGGGTGAGCGTGCCGACGAACAGCGAGAGCAGGATCACGATGGTGAGAAAAGGCGCAAGCTGGCCCTGCAACCGCAGAAACTCGGAGATGGCCACCAGTGCGGAGGCCGCTCCCCCCAGGCCGTTGTAGATGGCCACCATCTGGGGCATGGCGGTCATCTTCACCAGCCGGGAGGCCGCAAAACCAATGATGGCGCCGATGGCCATGCCGATCGCTATCCATCGGAAATCGGTGATCCCGCCTTGCAACAATGTCACACCCACCGCCAAAACCATGGCCAGCGCGGAGAGGTAATTGCCAAGCGCGGCGGATTCCGGCGAGGAGAGCATCTTGATGCCAACGATGAACAGGACGGCCGAAATCAGGTAAACGGCATCCTTGTTGACCCATTGCTGCAATTCATCCATTGCTTTGCCCTGCTTCCTTTTTTTTCCTGAACATTTGCAGCATCCGGTTGGTGACCATGTAACCGCCCACCACATTGATCATCCCGCAAATCACCGCTGCGATTCCCAGACCGATGGCCAGATTGCTTTCCCCCTTGCCCGCGGCCAGCACCGCACCCACCAGGGTGATGCCCGAAATGGCGTTGGTGCCGGACATCAGCGGCGTGTGCAACATGGGCGGCACTTTGGAAATGATTTCAAAACCCACGAACACCGAGAGGACGAATACGTAAATGCCAATGAGGAAAACCGATACCATGGTCCGATTCCATATCTAAGGTTATTGGGAGATCATCGACCCCCTCGCCGCCAGCGGCGGGGAATGGCCCCGCAAAAATATTTTTCCCCATGGCGGCCGCCCGAAGCGCGCCCCATGGGTCCGGGTTACCCTTCACCCCCCCGCAACGCGGGATGGACGATGCTCCCACCCTGGGTCACCACCACTCCGGCCGTGATGGGATCTTCCATATCGAATTGGAGACCGTCTTCACCCATCAAATGGTCGATCAGGTTGAGAATGTTCCTGGAGTACATTTGGCTGGCATGAACGGGCATGAGGCTGGGCAAATTGGTTTTTCCGATCAGGGTCACCCCGTGCTTGACCACCGTGGTGTCGTATTCGGTCAATTCACAGTTGCCTCCGCCCTCCACGGCCATGTCAAGGATGACCGAACCCGGCTTGAGGCTTTTTACCATCGCTTCGGTGATCAAGACCGGGGCTTTCTTTCCCGGGATTTGCGCCGTGGTAATGATGATGTCGGTTCTCGCCATGCGCGAAGCGATCAGTTCCAACTCCTTGCGGTGATGCGCTTCGCTCAGTTCCTTGGCGTAACCCCCCGCGTCCTGCGCCTCCTCGTGAGAGGCGTCCAGCGCGATAAACTTCGCCCCCAGGCTTTCCACCTCCCCTTTGACCACGGGGCGGGTATCGAAAGCCTCCACCACCGCTCCCAACCGTTTGGCCGTGGCGATGGCCTGCAATCCGGCCACGCCGGCTCCCAGGATCAAAACCCGGGCCGGGGCGATCGTGCCCGCGGCGGTCATGAACATGGGGAAAAACCGTTGAAACGCGTTGGCCGCCATCAATACGGCCTTGTATCCTCCCACGGTGGCCATGGAACTGAGCACGTCCATGTTCTGGGCGCGGGAGATCCGCGGCACCATCTCCATGCTCATGGCGGTCAGGTTGCGGGCGGCCAGTTTTTCCAACATTCCGCGCCGGTTGAAAGGTTGCAGCAACCCGATCAGCGCGGCGCCTTCCTTCATCTGCGATACCTCATCCGGGCCGTCGTCTCCCCCCGTGGCGGGGGGCATCACCTTGACGATCAGGTCGGCGCCGCCCAGCACGGCCTGGTGGGACGATGCGATTTCCGCTCCGCAGCCGGCGTAGTCTTCATCGGAATGATTGGAACCCGCCCCCGCGCCGCTCTCCAACACGATTTCCAGGCCCTGTTCCTTCAATTTTTTGACGGAATCCGGGATCAGAGCGACCCGGTTTTCTCCCGGAAGGATTTCTTTGGGTATGCCAATTTTCATCGCAGCGAGGACACCAATTTTTTGCATCTCAAAAAAAAATATCAGGCCGGCCCGGTTCCAGGGGCAGTGTTACCCCGCTTTAAACCGGCTGGTAAACGGAAGTAATTTTCCAGGAAGGACCTCACCACGACTTCACCATCTCCGCGCTTTCCGGGCAAGGGTTTAAAATACACCAAAACCTATTTCCCATGATAAACCATCCGGCGGGATTAGTCGAAAGGCCGGCCCGGAACCGGGAGCCCCAGGCCAGCCCCCTTGGGCAGGGCCAATCTTCCCGATTGGGGCTCGGGGGGATGATCGAGCAGGTCCGCGGCCAGCAGGCCGCCGGTGGCCAGGCCGCAGGCCGGCGGGTTGCCGCCCAACCCTGCCTCGGCATGGGCCCCGGACACCGCGGCAGCCAGATGCAAGGACGCCGTGCGGCCAAACACGCCCTCCAGCGACGAGGTGACCACCACACGCACGCCCCGCGCCAAGGCCGAGCGGGCGATGCGCAGGGCGGGCAACACTCCGCCCAGCACCATCGGCTTGAGAACCAACAGGTCGGCGGCCCGATGGTCGAGCACCCTGCGCGCTCCTTCCTCCGAATTTACGCTCTCGTCCGCGGCGATGGGCACATTTCCATCGGCCTTGAGCCGTGCCATGCCGGACAGATCATCGGCCCGAAGGGGTTGCTCGATGTATTCCAGCTCCAAATCACGCCACCTGGCCAGCATGGCCGAGGCCCGCTCCACTTCCCACGCCCCATTGGCATCGGCCCGCAAGGCGGTATTCCCGCCCACTTTTTCCCGCACCGCATGCAGCCGCGCCCAATCCTCCTCCGGGCTATCGGCGCCCACTTTGATCTTGAGGGTGGAAAAGCCGGCCATCACGGCTTGGCGCGCCTGTTCAACCGTCTCCGCGAGCGAACGGGCGGCAAGGGTGGCGTTGACCAACACGCCATCCGGCGACTCGGGGTGCATCCATTTGGCGAGGGAAAGGCCCGCCTCTTCCGCCGTCAGGGACAGCCATGCGGTTTCCAGGGCATGGGCCGCGGCAGGGGTGTTTCGCGCCCAGGCAGCCAACTTCCCGCCAAACGATCCAGGGGCGGGATCGGGCGCCGATTTTCCACCTGGCGGATCAAACGGTTCGATTTCGCTCCCCGGCAGCATCCGTTCCCATTCCTCCAGCCGGCGCTGGGTCTCCCCGGTGGTTTCCGTTCCAAAGCCGGGCAAAGGGGCCGCTTCGCCGATTCCCCAACGCCCTTCGGCGTCACGAACGCCCACCAGGAATCCTTCCCTGCTTTCCAACGTTCCCCAGGCGGTGGGGAACGGACGATGGAACGGCAAGGCATATGGAATCCAACGAAAATCGTGGATACGCATCGAGGGGTTCAGACCATCAGTTTTTGCAGGCGGTTGAAATTGACCCGCTTCATGGCCGGGGCATTCTCTTCCACATTGGGCAGGGAGATATCGTTTTCCGGCAGCGGGTTGACCAATTGATTGAGCATCAGCAGTTTTTTCACTGCCTCTCCGGGTATCTTCGCCGCGGCTTTGTTGGGGGCGGAAAAGTTGAGATGGAACAACAACCGCAAGCTGGCGGGTGTCAGGTTCATGTTCAGCAACTGGTCGATCTTGGCGCGCACCGGCCCCTGGGCCAGTTTTTGCTCCAGAATACCCGGGACTTCCACCTGGAGCTCGGTTTTTCTGGAAACGATTTGTTGTTGGTAAGCCTGCATATCCTCTTCGGACACCTTCAACTCGTATTCCTCAAGGTCGATTTTCTGGGCGATGGCGCTCCGGAGCATCATTTTTTCCGTTGGAAACAGGTCGCTGAAGACGTTGAACAAATTCCGGTAGAGGTTATGGCCGATTTCATCCTTGTCTTCCTGAATCTGGTGCATCAGAAAGCTCACCAGGCCATTGCGGAATGATTTATCGGTGTCCACTTCCAACAAAACCTGATACAGGGCCGCGGCGTTTTTCCCCAGGTTCTCCTCGCGGTCCTGCAGGGCAGCCTGTTCCATTTTGTCGACCCGGGCGATCACACCCTCCCGGCGGGTCTGGATCGCGGCTGCAATCTTTTCCAGTTTCTCCGTTCCGGCCAGCTCCATTTCCTCCATTTCCTTGGAGACGATTTCCACCATATTCTTCTGTTGCTGGGCCTTGAACTTGGACAGGGTACGCCTTTTCTTCCGTTTGGCTTCGTCCAGTACTTTCTTGTTCTTGGCCATCTGCACCTTGCCCAGCTTTTCCTGCTCGTCCGCGAAGGCCCGCAATTCTCCGGCGGCTTTAACCTTGCCTTCCATGGCGCACATGGTGTCCCAGATCATCATATTGAGGACTTCCAACAGCAGGGCGCCGCTTTGTTCGATATCGCCTTTGCCCACTACGTTTTTGGACAGGTAGTCCTTCCACAATTGCCGATGCCGTTCCTGGAATTTTTGGCCACGGGAAAACGAATTGCCTTCCAGCATGCGATGGGTGTAGTTGATTTTCCGCACCGACCGGCCCTTGACCTCCACGGTTTCAACCGCGGGCAGGGCTTCGCGGGCCTTGTAGAATTCCAGAAAGGAAGGACGGATGCGGATCTTTTCCCGCTCGGTGGCCGAGGAGGATTGAAAGCGGAGGTTCAATTCGATGATCTTGGCGATAATGGGGTTGAAGATCAGGGAAAGCTGGCGTAAGGCCCGGGGATTGTCCGTCGCTGAAAGCAGGGTCAGGTAATACCGGAAAATGAATTTATCCAGCCCAAGCCAAAGCAAACTCTGAAAATATAAATCCCGCCGCAATTCCTCGTCGCTGATCTCGAAGGACTCGTCGACCGTATTCTTCTGCCCCGCCTCCTGACGCATGGTCGCCTTGCCAAACCGAAAGGGAAACAGGGTGAGCGCGAACATGTCGGCGTCGGCCTTGAGGGGGGCGAGCCGTCCCTGCACCTCCTGCAGGGTTGCATCGGGTTCCAGCCCATGGAAAAAAAAGCCCAATTTCTCCGCGTCCCAATTGCGGGGATCGGCGAAAAATCCGATGATCTTGAAATAGGTTTTCTTGATCAGGCCGTCCACATAATAGTCCACCCCCTTGCCCTTTTCACGGATCGGTTTGACAACGTTAAGATATTTCAGGGGCACCCAGGAAATTATCCCCGCATCCTGCTCGTGGGTCAGGGTGGGGGCATTTATGCGATCGCCTTCGATTTTAACCGGCCAATCCTCGGGATTGGCCTTCACGTTCTTGACCTGGTCCACCATGGCGTTGAAGGCCATCATCAAATTGGTGTTCAGCACATTGGTGACCATATTCAAGGCGCCACGGGTGGCCTCCATTTGTTCTTCCAGGGAAGGGTCCTTGAATATTCTCAGCCCGCCCTTTTTCGCCGTACGCACCTTGTTGTACCAGGCGAATCGTTGGCCGAGCCATTGATGCCCTTCCTGATTGAGCTGGGCCAACACCCGCCCCTCCCGCTCCATGAAAGGGGGCGGTTCATCGGTATTGGTTTCTTTTTTCCCGAACATGCTGCCTTTGTCCTTTCGGAGGGTTTTTTCCGTTACCCGGTTGAATCAGGCCCTGATCGAACTCCGGAATCTTTCCAAGGAGAACGCATTAAAATTTAATTTCCCATCGAAGGATAATATATTATGGGAACGACGTTTTATATTGAGCCGCAATGGATGCAATGGCTGTTCCTTCCATTACCGGCACCTTAAGAAAATTAAACGTCGTATTACCTGAATTTGGTCACAATCCCTGATGAAACAGCGAGTGAACACGGCCCCAACCAAAGGGACCGGCGGATAAAAGAATCCCCACCAACCTGTCTCTTATTTATATCAAATATTGAACGAAAAAGGGCAATAATCCGAATTGCTGAAGCGGAGGAAGTGTGCGGGCCGAAAAAATAATCGTCAGAAAGAAAATTCGGTCATAAAAGGGGGAGACGGCCAATGCATGAAAAAGGAAAAATCTCCGCACCCAGGCAATTCTCTTTGCAGACCGTTTTCCAGGCTGTTTTCCAGGCCGGGTTCCAGAAGGGTGCAATCATCAATCCGCCGCCAAATGATTTTTCCCCGAGGTTTGCCCCGCCATTTCCGGATTTCCGCACGCCTTCCGCCATTGGATGGAAGGCCTGTTTCGAGGATGGCTTTTCCTGGCCTTCTTGCCCGGCAAAATCTTGGCCGGTTGTTGGCGATTCTCCCCCCCCCGGCTCAGCGTTTTGGCCGTTTGAACTCGGGGTTTTTTTTCATGGAAAGGCCGATTCGTCCCAAATCCAGGTCCACCGAGAGTACCGTCACCTCCACCGCCTGACCGACCCTGACCACTTGATGAGGATTTTTCACGTATTTATCGGCCAACTGTGAGATATGCACCAAGCCATCCTGATGCACCCCGACATCCACGAATGCGCCAAAGTGGGTGATATTCGTCACCACTCCGTTGAGGCGCTGTCCCGGCTGGATGTGCCCGATTTCCGTGATGTCATCATGAAAGCGGACGGCTTCGGCATCGGGCCGGGGATCGCGGCCGGGCTTGGCCAGTTCGGCGAGAATGTCTTCCAGGGTGGGTCTTCCGGTCTCGCCGGTGATGTAGGCATCGGGATCGATCTTCGCGGCCAGCGCCGGATTGCCGACCAGCCCGGAGAGTTCCACCCCCAGATCGGCCGCCATCTTTTCCACGATGGGGTAATGATCGGGGTGAACCGCGGTGCGGTCCAGGGGATTCCCGCCTGCTGAAATCCTCAGGAACCCGGCGCATTGGCGATAGGCCAGGGCCCCCATGCGGGGCACCCCCAACAAATCGGCGCGATCCTGGAAAGGGCCCCGCGCATCGCGCTGAATGACGATCTCCTTGGCCAGGGCGGGCCCCACCCCGGCCACATACCTCAGCAGCGCCCAGGAAGCGCTGTTCAGGTTGACGCCCACCCGATTCACGCAGGATTCGACCGTTTCGTCCAAAGCCTTTTTGAGCAGACCCTGTTGCACATCGTGCTGGTATTGCCCCACCCCGATGGATTTGGGATCGATTTTCACCAACTCCGCCAGGGGATCCTGCCAACGGCGCGCGATGGAAATGGCGCCCCGGATGGTGACATCCAGATCGGGGAACTCCTCCCTCGCCAAATCGGAAGCGGAATAGACCGAAGCGCCCGCTTCGCTGACCATCACCAGCCGGGGTTTGGTCTTCATGCCGGAGACGGTCTGTTTGACGAAGGCCATCAATTCGCGGGCGGCGGTGCCGTTGCCGATGGCCGCGACCTCCACCCGATGGGCGGCAAAGGCCGATTTCAGCGTTTCCGCGGCCTCCCCGGCCCGATTTTGGGGTGGCAGGGGGAAAATGGCGCCATGCTCCAGCACACGGCCCGTGGCGTCCACCACCACCCATTTCGAGCCCGTGCGGAATCCTGGGTCCAGGCCCAGCACCACGCTCTGCCCCCCCGGGGCCTGCAAGAGGAGGTTATTCAGATTTTCCGCGAAGAGCGCGATGGAGTCCTTGTCGGCCGCTTCCTTGAGGCGGAGCCGCAGTTCCAGTTCGATCGAGGGAGCGATCAGCCGGGTGTAGGCATCGTGCAGCAATTGCCTCCATTGTTCCCGCAGTTTCTCCCCGGCGTCCCGCCCCCACTGTTTTTCCAGGCGGGTCAGGATATCCTCCCTGGGCGGTGAAACGCTCACCTTGAGCACCTTTTCCGACTCCCCCCGGCGCAATGCCAGATAGCGATGGGCGGGGATCGACTTGAGGGCTTCGCTGAACTGGTAGTAATCCTTGAATTTGGTTTTTTTCTCCATGAAACCCCGGGCGGCCCGCGATTCCAAGGTTCCCTCGCTCCAGGTCATGCGGCGGGTCCAGGCGCGGGTGGCCGCGTCCTCGGCCACGGTCTCGGCCATGATGTCACGGCAGCCGGCCAGGGCTGTTTCCGCATCCATTTCCCGCTCCGTGCCCGCGCGGGCCGATACGAACGCGTGTACCGCCGCATCGGCCGCCGCGTCCGAAACCCCCGCCCGGAAAACGGAACCGGTCAGGGGCTCCAGCCCTTTTTCCCTGGCCATGGTGGCGCGGGTGCGCCGTTTGGGACGGTAGGGGAGGTAGAGGTCCTCGAGTTCCTGCTTGCTGGAGACGGAAAGGATTTTCCGCTCCAACTCCGGCGTCAACCGCTCCTGCCCGGCGACGGAGTCCAAGACGGTGGCGCGCCGTTCCTCCAACTCTCGCAGATACGCGGCCCGGTCCCGGAGATCGCGCAATTCCACCTCGTCCAGGCTCCCGGTCATTTCCTTGCGGTAGCGTGCGATGAAGGGGATGGTGTTCCCTTCATCCAGCAGGTTGAGGGTGTTTGCGACCCCCCCCGGCTCAAACTGAAATTCTCCCGCCAAAACCGCGGCCAGGTTTTTCATGCCGTTCCTTTCCTCATGCTGTTTGGATTCGCCCTGCTGTCTGGTTTCCTCATGCTGTCTGGTTTCCTCATGCAGTCTGGTTTCCTCATGCTGTCTGGATTTCCCCATTGCGCCGTCCAGGTGGGCCATACCGGGCCGTCCGCCCGGTTTAGGCCCCGATCCTGTTCGCCGCGCCTGAACCATCGTACCGCCTGGAGGCGACTTTCCATCGTTCTTCTCCCACGATAGCCCCAAAGAAAACCCAATGAAAACCATTGAAGAGAATCGGGATCGATGGGGTGAATGGCATCCCGCGCCGGAAAGGTTTGAACTCTTTTAAAAAACCGGGTAGAAAGAATCTGTGAGGCATTCGGGGTTCCGGCATTTTGGGCCGGAAAAAATCCTGGGGCTTTTCATTTTGGGGCGCGGAATCTTGTGCCGCTGAAAAAAAGACTTTTCAGACGATTGCAATATCCGGCCTGAAAAATCCGCTCAGGGAAGATCGGGAGGTTATGTTTCCCCACCTTGGTACATTCCTGTCCATTCCGATCCGCCGCCCGGAACGGTATCGTTTCGGCTTGTTCTCTCACCAATTGCGGGTTTAACCGTTCCGGTTTGAGAGGATCGACCGGGATCAAGGGTCCAGTCCATGGATATCAGCAGCGTCATCGGCCTGATTCTAGCTTCCATTCTGATCCTGGCGGGGATGGCCGAGTCGATTGCCGCCTTCGTCAATTTCCCCTCGCTGTTGATCGTGATCGGGGGCACCCTGGGGGCGACCATGGTGTTTTTTCCGCTTGAGGCCATGCTGAAAATTGGCGGCGTGGTCAAGATCGTTTTCTTCCCCAGGAGCGAGTCGCCCTCGACCCTGATCGCCACCATCATCGACTTCGCCGGCCGTGCGCGGCGGGAGGGATTGCTCAGCCTGCAAAACGTCGAGAGCGAAACCGATTACGAGTTTCTCATCAACGGCCTCAATATGGTGGTGGATCAAATCGAACCCGAGGTGGTCGAAAACATCATGGCCAATGAAATCGATTATCTGGAGGAGCGCCATAAGAACGGCGCGGATATTTTCGCCACCATGGGCGCGTTGGCTCCGGCGCTGGGAATGATCGGCACCCTGATCGGACTGGTGCTGATGCTGCAAAACCTGGAGGACACCTCGGCCATTGGGCCGAACATGTCCATCGCCCTGATCACCACCTTTTATGGGGCGTTGATGGCCAACATCATCTTCATTCCTTTTTCGGGAAAACTCCGCATCAGGAGCGCGCAGGAGGTGTTGTTGATGCGCCTGACGATGGAAGGCGTGATGGCCATTGGAGCCGGAAACAACCTGCACACCGTGGAAAACAAACTGACCAGTTTCCTGGCGCCGAAGTTGAGGGCGAACCTGACCGGATAACCATGGGGCAGCGGACATGGCGAGGCGCGGTAAAAAAATAGAGGAGAAGGGGAGCGATCCGACCCGGACCCTGTTCCTGGCCCTGAACCTGATTCTCCTCGCCTTTTTTATCCTTCTGGTGGCCTTGTCGGAGCCCAACAAGACCAAGGAAGCGGAAATACTGAGGGAAGTGCAAAAGGCTTTCAGGAGTTTTGGCGGGGCCTATTTGAGCCTTGGCCGATTCCTGGAGGAACGGGGCGTCAGCCGCGAAAAAAATCCGCTGGAAAACCCCGATGAGGTGGAGAAATTCCTGGGTGAGTTGACCCGATTCATCCAGGAGAACGATCAGGCGCGGGAGCTGTCCTACGAGATCACCTCCGAAGGACTGACCGTTCACCTGTCCGAGAAATTCACCTTTGCCGCTGGATCGGAAAAGCTGGTGGGGAAGAGTACGGTTCTGCTCAACAGCCTGTTGAACCTCATTGAACGCACGACCAATCCAGTGCGTATTGAAGGGCATACGGACAACCGCGACCTGGTGAATTCGAAATACAGGAATCATTTCGAATTGTCCGCCGCCAGGGCCATGCGGGTATTTCAATTTTTCATCGCCGGTGGAAAAATTTCCCCCCGCCGGTTTTCCGTGGTGGGCTTTGGCTCCCGGAAACCCCTTTCATCCAATCTGGTGGCAAGTGGACGGGCCAGGAACCGCAGGGTCACGGTGACCCTGGTGGGCCGTTTGAAACGGTTGGAGGACGAGTGATCGCGTCATGAGCGAAATGGACACCCTGGCCCCGGGGAGTTCCGCTTCCGAGGGGCGGGACAGCGGCGGCCCCACGGCGGCGGCGCCAAAGCGCGAACGAGCCAAGGGCGGCGGCGGGGGCGACCTGGACCCGACTGCCTGGATGGTGACGTTTTCGGATATGTTGACCTTGCTGATGACGTTTTTCATTCTCCTCTTCGCCGCCGCCGATCCGGTGCCTCCGAAAGTCCTGCAGGAAGCTTTTGGGCAATCCACCGGGGTCTTCGGCGCTTTTCGCACGGGGTTTCTGGAAAAGATCATGGTCACGCCCCGGGAGGATATTTCCCAGGATTTGGTTCAGGTGTTCCTGACCGAAATCGGGGCCTTGGAGATTGAAGTCAGGCAGGACGAGCGGGGGTTGGTGATGGTTCTGCCCACGGATACCTTTTTTCGCCCCGGTAGTGTTACACTCAACCGGAAGGCCAGGAGCCGGATCGACCAGTTGGCGGCCTTTCTCAAGGACACCGGGCACCGTATCCGCGTCGAGGGCCATTCGGACAACAGGGAACGGCCCAGGGGCCGGGGGCTGGATCGTTGGCGGTTGTCCCTGGCCCGCGCCAACCGTGTGCTGGAGCGGCTGGTGATTCGGAAAATCCCCGAAGCGCGCCTGTCACTGGTGGGGTATGGCCCGGCAAAGCCCAGATTCAAGAATCTTACCCGAAAGGGGCGGGCGGGAAACCGCCGGGTGGAACTTGTCATCCTCAACCGCAGGAAAAACCCAAGATAAGCGAAAATCTCACTTACAACAAGGCCTTACTGGCTGATAAATCGGCAAGCCAAAGGAAACTTGATGTAAAATCAAACAGGGATGTTACGGTGAGGTGAACCATGACTGAAGTCAACGAGGTCACTATCGCAAGAGGAGGAGCCATGGCCGAAGGAGGAGGTGGCGGAAGGGGAAAACTGATCAAGATTCTTCTGGCCGTAATCGTATTGGCTGGGGTTGCCGCGGGGGGGTGGTATGGGGTGAACAAATTTTGGCCGGGCGGCGGGCAACCGGAAGATAGGCTCGCGAAAAACGGAGACAATGGCGCCAACCAAGCCAACACCGGCCTCAGACCCGGACCGCTCAAAAACATAGACGATCCGACCGGGTACGTCGAGGATCCCCAGTATCTTGAACTGGGAGATTTCACCGTGCTGCTGACCGGCGGAAGGCGGTATCTGAAGGTCAATATTCAAATCGTGCTGGGAAATTCGGCATCCAAGAATTTTTTGGAAACACGCCTCGCGGATGTGCGGGCTTTGGTGCTGACCAAATTGCAGACCCAGAGTTACGAAGAGATGAAAACCGAGAGGGCCCGCGCAATCTTGATTTCGGAGCTACGGACGCGAATCATTTCCCTTTTCCCTCCGGACCAGGATGATTGGGATTGGGATATAAAATTACCGATCAAAAAAGTATTGTTCACCGAGTTTTATATGCAATAACGGTTGCATAAAAATTGCATTGAAACAGGAAATGGCCCTCCCAAACGGCCATCGGGTTCCGGCCCATGAAAAGCGCCCCTCATCCATTGGCCCGGGGCGAATGCGGGGATAAATCCAAATTGAAGAGGCCCTCATGGCTGACGATATGGAATTTGAAAATTTTGGAGACCTGGAAAATCTGGACTGGTCTCAGTTGGACCAGGAACACAAGGAGTCCGCCCAAGGCGAAGAGGGTTCACCAAAAGCCGCCGCTGGCGGTGAGGCCGCCGAGGGGATCGGAAACGAGGCCATGATCTCCACCGGCGAGGCCGGGATCGATATTCACTACCTCCTCGACGTCAATCTGCAGATCACCGTCGAGGTGGGCCGGAAGCAGTTTTTCATCAGCGACGTGCTTACGTGGGCTTCGGGAAGCATTATCGAACTGGACAAGCTTGTGGGAGAGCCACTGAACCTGCTGGTCAACAGCAAGCCGGTGGCCAAAGGCGAGGTGGTGGTCGTGAATGACAAATACGCCATCAAACTGCTTGAAATCCTGGACCCCCACGACCGTCTCGCCCATATCCAATCCTGACAGGTTTCCATGCGATCCAACATCCGTTTTCTGCTCCCGGGCTTTGTGGCGCTGCTGATGATGGCGGTGGGAACACAAGGCTGGGCTCAACGCTTTTCCCGCAATCTGGAAAAAATCAACTCCTCCAACAAGGGAGATATTGTTGAGTTCGTTTTCTCCCGGCCCTACCAGGGCAAGCCCAGGGTGGAACAAAACAAAGGCGCATTCAGGGTTGTTTTCAGCGGAGTCGGCTGGGAACGCAAGGAACGCGTGCTCAAACCCAGGGATCAAAGCCTCTATAAGGAAATCAAGGTCACGCAAAACCAATATTCCACCTCGGTTGCCTTCATCTTGAGGGATGCAAAACAACAGTTGAAAAACCGATTGATCTTCGATGGAACAGGGAAAACCCTGCGAATGACAATTTCCGCTTCTCCAGCCGCCGCACCCCTTTCTCCACAGGCCAGGAAGGACCAGGAGTTGTTGCAGCGTCAAATGGGGCGGCGGAACGCCGGCCAGGAGCCCCCCGGCAAATCGGTAACACTCCCCGCGCCCGCGAAGACCTCCCCTTCAGCAAATTCCAGTCTGACCCTTGGCGGAATGGGCGGGGCAGATTTCTTTTATTCCATGGTCAAGATGGTGCTGGCGCTGGTGGTAATCCTGGGGGCCTTGTATGGCGTTTTGTTTCTCTATAACCGGTATTATCAGCCTCGTTTGCGGCGTCTGACCGGGTCCCAGGCCATCACCCAAATCGCTTCGTTTCATATCGGCCCCCGGCAGAGAATCGTGGTGCTGGAAATCAAGGGGGAAGTGGTCGCCTGTGGCGTGACCCCCAACCAGATCACCTACCTGACCCATTTGGGAGGCGGCCCCGAAACGGGGAACAAAGCCCCTCCTCCCATTCCCAAGGACCTGGCCAAGGTTGTCTCCGGGGGGGCGAAGGAGACGGCCGATGCCGAGGAGAATGGGGCTTCCTCCGCCGAGGGCAAAAACGATCCTGTCCACCAGTTCGCCCAAGTCCTGAAACAAAAAGTCCGTTCACTCAAGCGCATCAACTAGGAGGGGTATGAGCCCAGGGCTGTGGAAAAAGGCCCTTTGGCCGCTGGGATTGCTGATGCTGGCGGCGCTTGAGATTCAAGCCCAGACGCCCATTCCCGGGGTGACCATTTCGGTGGGACGCGCAAATTCCCCCGCCGAGGTGGCCACCACCCTTCAGATTTTGGTCCTGCTCACGGTGCTGACCCTGGCGCCGGCGATTTTGATCATGACCACGTCGTTCACCCGGATCATCATCGTACTGGGATTCATCCGGCAGGCGCTGGGCACCAACCAGTCGCCTCCCACCCAGGTGCTGGTGGGACTGGGGCTGTTCCTCACATTTTTCATCATGGAACCGGTTTGGTCGGACGTTCACAAGAACGCCTTCCGGCCCTATGTCGACAAACGCATCAGCCAGGATCAGGCCCTGGATCGCGCCGCGATTCCGGTCAAGGCCTTCATGCAGAAATTCATCCGGGAAAAGGATCTGGAACTTTTCATGACGATCGCCAAGGTGCCCCGGCCCCGGACGATCGATGACGTTCCCATTCACGTGGTCATCCCCGCCTTTATCATCAGCGAACTCAAGACGGCGTTTCAGATCGGCTTCCTGCTTTATGTTCCTTTCCTGGTGGTGGACCTCGTGGTATCCTCGGTGTTGATGGCGATGGGGATGATGATGTTGCCGCCAATCATGATTTCCCTGCCGCTCAAACTGATGTTGTTCGTTCTGGTTGACGGTTGGAATCTCATCGTTGGCTCATTGGTGGAAAGCTTTTTCGTTCGATAGGGAGCATCCCATGACACCCGAGTTCGTGATTACCGTTGGCCGTGAGGCCATGCGCGCGGCGTTCTTCATCGCGGCTCCACCATTGATGGCGGCATTGGTGGTGGGTTTGGTGGTTTCGATATTTCAGGCGGTCACTCAAATCCAGGAAATGACCCTGGCCATTATTCCAAAAATGCTCGCGGTTTTGGTGGCCTTGATGATCTCCTTCCCCTGGTTGCTGGAATTCCTGACGACCTACACCACCAACGTGTTCCGGCTGGTTCCCACCATCGTGCGTTGAAAACCTGGGCGCGATGAAATCCCGGGCGCGTTGAAAACCCGCAGGAAACTTCGCCTGTTCACCCGCCCCGCAGGGCGGGGGTGGTCATTTTTGCGGGGTTGGATGAAATGTGGAGTCCCGGTCAGGGCTCCCAATTTTATCGATCATTTCAAATATTGCTGGACACGGCGCCTGTAATTCCCTTTACATCGGATTTTGGATGGAATGGGGGAGTTAGGGATTTCCTCCCTGCCCTGCTATGATGCGTGAATCGCGTCAAAGGCGAATTTTTTCGAACCGGCGGGAGCGATTCGATCTCCAATCGTCAATTCGGACATTTTTTTCAGGAGTCCTTGTGACACAGAACACACCGCCCGAATCCGGAACCGCGCGAAATGAAACTCCTGCCGCCATGGAAGCCGGGGCCGTCCCGGGGGATCCCAACCCGATGTCTCCAACCCTGATGAAATCCCATCACGATTCCGCATTCGTGGAGGAAGAACGGTTTGGGGCGGACAATCTGGACCTGATCAAGGCCTTGGGTCTGGGATTGATGGTGACGGCATTTTTTTACCAGGTATTTCCCATCCCTTTCCTGGACCAGGGCAGGCTGCTGGCGCTTTTCGAAAACGACAATTGGGTCTCGCCGGTCATTGTCGCCATGACTTCCTGGTCCTTTTTCATTTTGATGTTCAAGTTTCTCCGCTTCCGGTTTCAGAATTCCATCTGGAAAAAATTTCGCCAGCCTGCGATCACCCAACTGCTGAACCGTAAAATATACGGCCGGGATGCCGATCGGGTCATCGCCGATCTGAAAAGCGCCCTGGACCAGGCCAAGGTGAAAAAGTACGAGCGATCCACCCTATACCGGAGGGTGCTCCGTTTGCTTTATGTTCTCCGTGGCGCGACCCGCAAGGAAGGTCTGGACAATCTGACGGATTACCAAGGCCAAATCGACCAAAAGAGAATGGAAAACGGCTACACCATCCTGCATGTTTTCATCTGGGCCATCCCAATTTTGGGATTTATCGGCACGGTGATGGGAATCGGGATGTCGGTCAACGAATTCGCGCAGTTCATCCAGGTCGCCGAGGCCGGGGGAGAGTTCAATTCCCAGATGCGATCCGCGCTGGGGAGCGTCACCGGCGGGCTTGCGATCGCCTTCAATACAACTTTCCTGGCCCTGGTGCTGGTGATTCCGGTCATGTTGCTGACCTCCCTGCTCTATAAGAACGAGGAGGAATTCCTGTTGAAAATCGAGGAATTCTGCCTTGAGGATTTGTTGCCGCTGATGCATGTGGAGCCTGGTGAAACAGCTCTGGCGGAAGGGTACGAGGAGCATTTGCACCGCATAATGCGGCTTTCGGACACTTGGCTGGGACAGTTTGAACCCCTGGTGCAAAATCTTTCGCGGCAGGCCGAAATGATGGGGCACCAATTGGACGGCATTCAGCCGCTGGTCAAGGATTTTACCGACCGCCTGATCGGCGGCGGGCGCCAGGAAACCGCGCAGCGGATTTCCCCCAGCGGCGCTGCTTCGGCCCCGCCGGCGAAAGCCGAGGGTGGCCGCGGTCTCGTTTTTGGTAAAAAAGAAGAAGATCCGCCTTCACATTCCTGATTTTTTCGGCTCCCTTTGATGAAAAACAGGACCCCAATTTCCATATTCCCCTTTCTCAGCGTGCTGCTCAGCACGATGGGCGTGCTGTCTTTTCTGGCGGTCACATTTTTACTGTTCAACCAGACCGAGCCGGCGGTTCAACGCTCCGAGAAAAAAATTGAGGTGCGCTGGATCGGCGCCCCGCCCCATGTCCGCCCGATCCTGATCGAATGCCGCAAAGGGGTCATCGTGATCCACTCCGCATCCGGAAAAGGGATGGTGTCCTTTACCAGGGCCGCCCTGGAAAGGGAGGTGGGCATCGTCAAAGAGCTGATGGCGCGGGCGGGGGGGGAGTTGGGAGCGGCGCCCACGAAACGGCAGTTGTGGATGATGTTAAAAAGGGAAATCCCCTATGAATCACGCCTCATCGATTCTTTCACCCGTCTGGTACACGACATCGAAGGGGATAACAATGCCGGGAAAAACCGGAGACTTCAGGTGGAACGCTACCCGATTTTGTTGATCTATCCCGATGGGTTGGAATCCTATGAACTGGCATCGTACCTGCTTGACATCACCACACGCTTGGCCACCGGATTGGAACCGATGCTGAAAGGGTGGGATTTACCTTATTCGGACCTGCGGTCATAGGGTTTTCCGGGCCAGGGACGCAAACCCCGCCGGACGATGCCGGCCTCCAGTGACCGTGTCACGCCCAAGGCTTCAATTTGAGAAAATCAGCGAGAACCGTCGAAGAAAACTTGAACCTGGATTCCCTGGTGGATATCGTATCCAACATGGTGGGAATTCTGGTGATCCTGGCGGTATTCATGGCCCTGATTACCCTGCTCAGCCCAGTGAATAATTCCCAAAGCGCCGATCCGCGCACCTTGCGCAAAATCCCCGAAAAAATAATGGTGCCCTGGTCTCACCCCACCAACAAGAACCATCTTTTCCTGGCCCTGAGAGAAAACCGGGTGCAGGTCTTCGACCTGCGTGAGTTCTATCTGGAACTGGCCAATAAAAAAATCGGCTTGATGAGAGCTCCCATCAGCATCAAGCAAAAAGATCACACCATTCGTTTTTTCCCGGTGACCAATCAGATATACTGTCTGGAGATCAAATCCGCCCCAAACTCCGGCGAAAACTGGCTGAAGGCGCAACGCCCGGTTTCGAAATGGAAACAGGCCTTGCGGGAATTCCCACCGGAAAAATTTGTGCTATTCTTTTGGGTCGGAACCGAAAGCTTTGGGCTGTTCCGGCAAATCCGGAAAATCCTGTGGGAACAAAACTATGAGGTCGGCTGGAAGCCGGCGCACAAGAGTGACCCTATTGAAATATGCAATGGGTTCGAAGGTTCCACCACCTTCCAGCCCCAGTGATTTGCCCCAATAGGGAGTTGACGGAAATCCAACCCCCCGGGCCAGACCCGGGGAACACATCGCTCTTGCGGACAGAAAAGGTGCCATGATGCGATGGTGGCGGAAAATATTTCCCGGCCGGAAAGATGAAACCACTCCGGCCGAACTGAACAGTGAAGCCAGCCTTCATTATCAGCGGGGAAACCACTTCTTCGATTCCAAGGCCTGGGGAGCGGCTTTGAATGAATGGCGGCGCGCCGCTGAAATCTGGCGGTTGGCCAGCGGCCCGGGCCGGCGCATGGCTTCCCGCCTGATCCATCTGCGCACGGTGTTGGTCTTCCTGGGCATCATGCTGCTGGCCTATACCTTGATTTTCACCTTCTTCCCCCGCAGCCGATGGGAAATGATCCTGATGGCTGGTGGAGCGCAGGA
Source organism: SAR324 cluster bacterium (assembly GCA_022573975.1). Classification (GTDB taxonomy): domain Bacteria; phylum SAR324; class SAR324; order SAR324; family JACQKK01; genus JACZSY01. The sequence goes on from JACZSY010000011.1 coordinate 29,230, forward strand.
TAACAGGAGCTGGTGGGAACGTTATTTGGACACCGGCCGGGCGCAACCCCCGGGCAACGGGCACAAACTGGGCGTTCGCGAGTGGTGGGAGGGCTTCAAGCAGAGACTTCGAGGCCAAAAGCGCCGCGAAATCGCCAGAAATCGCGGGGGCAGGCCGAAAATCGACGAACGGTGGGAAAAACTGCTGCTGCGTTACGGCCGGTATGGCCCGTTTTTCAATTCCGATCTGGATGTGAATATCATCTCCGGATACGGATTGAGCGGGCTGGGAGACTATAAAAACTCGGTGAAGGTGTTCGAAAAGGGGGTGGGAAAAACCACCGCGCCGGGAAAATTGGCCGACCTGTACCAGGGCTTGGCCAACACGCATTATTACAAAGGCTATGTTCACCAAAAGGACGGCTTGGCCAAATACGATATGAAATTGGTGCTTAAATCCCTCAAGGCCTACGAACAGGCGCTGGCCTTCCAACCCCGCCCCATTTCCTACGGCAACCTGGGATGGATGTACTTTTTGGTCAAGGACTACGAAAAAGCCGGCGAATACAGCCGCCGGGCGCTCTCCATGAACCCCGCAATGGAATATGTGCAACTCAATCTCGGGTTGATCTACATGATGCAGCAACGCGTCTACGACGCATATACCGTGTATCAAAATTTTCTGCGCCGCAATCCCTCCAAGGACACATACAGGGGTGGCATCAACGATCTTCGCGAGGTCATCCGGGACAACCCGGGACGCTATCCCTTCGCCTATTTATTCGTGGGCATGCTTTCCCTCAAGCAGGGCGATTACGGATTGGCGCGGGATTCCCTCAAACGATTTCGCACCATGCCCTTTGTCGGGCAATTCTGGCGGGAGATCGCCGATAGAAAATTGCAGCAAATGGACAATCCGGCTCGCCCCCGATGAACTTCCAACTGGTCATCATCGCCCTTTCTCCCGCCATCCTGATGGTCTGGTTTTTTTACGCCCGCAGCGCCTATAAACCTGAAGGGCGTTTGGTTATCTCCTTGCTTTTCCTGATGGGTTTCGTCTCGGGCTTCCTGGCCTTGATGCTCAATCTCAGTGTGGAGCGCTACACCGTATTGTGGTCCGGCGCTCCCAATGCGCTGCACCGGAACCTGTATTGGATTATCGGGATTGGGTTGAACGAGGAATTCGCCAAGATGCTGATGCTGCTGGCCGTGCTCTATCCCCGGCGCGATTTTACCACCCCGATGCAGGGCCTGCTGGGTGGCGCGACGGTGGCCCTGGGCTTCGCGGCGGTGGAAAACATCTTCTACCTGGAGCGCTACGGAACAGTGACGCTGCTGATCCGGTCGGTGCTGACCGTTCCCGCCCACGCCTTTTTCACCATTCCCCTGGGCGTGGCGATGGCCTATTCCAAGCGCGCTTTCACCCTGTCCGGGAAGGTCGGATGGCTGCTGGGGGGGTTGTTCTTCGCCATGATGACGCACGGCCTCTACGATGTCTGGCTGGCCTTCGATTCGGTTTGGGTCAACCGCTTCGCCTACGTGCACGTGGTGTTGCTGGGCGTGCTGGCCTTGTGGCTGATGCGCCTGCGCCGGCCGCCCCTCCCGCCGCCGGACCCTCGGGCATCGCGCGTCCTGCCATGATCACCCTTGGGGAAGCGGCCCGGGCCACCGGCGGCGCCTGGCTGGCCAAACCGCTGCCCGACGGCACCCCCCTCCTGGGCGGCGCATTCGACACGCGGGATTTGGGCGCCGCGGAGGTGTTCTTCGCCCTGGAAGGCGAAGAGAGCGACGGGCACAACTATCTGGCCAAACTGAGCGGCAGCCGGGTCAAGCTGGCCGTGGTGCATCGCCCGGTGCCGAAGGAAACCATCGCCGGAATCCCGGGGCTGGCCGTGCTCCAAACCGGGAACACCCTTCAGGCGCTGGCGGAGCTGGCCGGCCACATGGTCGGAAAATACCGGCCGCGCGTGGTCGCCGTGACGGGAAGCTACGGCAAAACCACCACCAAGGAGGTGATCGCCAACGTGCTCTCCGGCGCCATGACCCTGCTCAAGACCCCGGGTTCTCTCAACAACGAGATCGGCGTCCCGATCACCCTGTTGTCCCTGGAGGAGCGCCACCGGGCCGTCGTGCTGGAATTCTCCGCCCGCAAACCGGGAGACATCGATACCCTGGGCCGCATCGCCGCTCCCGACGTGGCGGTGCTGCTGAACGTGGGTCATGCCCACATCGGCGTATTCGGTTCCCAGCAGGCCATTTTCCAGGCCAAGGGAGAAATCTTCAACCACCTGCGCCCCGGCGGGCTGGCCCTGGTGGGCGCGGAGGAACCGCGGCTGCGTGAACTGGCGGCCGGACGGCGCGTGCTTACCTTCGGCCGCGAAAGCGGCGATTTTCGTGCGGACCGGATCGTCCTGGACGGCGCGGGACGCCAACGGTTCGACGGGATCCATCAAGAGCTGCGGCTGGCGCTGCATTCGGGGGTGCCCGGGCCCAGGGGGTGCGAGCCGGTTTTGGCGGCCTGGGCGGTGGCCCGGGAGTTGGGCGTTCCCGATGCCGTGGTGGCCGATCGGGCGGGCCAGCCCCCGCAACAGAAAGGACGGCTGCGGCTGTTCGAGGCGCCGGGCGGGGCGGTGGTGATCGACGACGCATACAACGCCAGCCCGGAAACGGTGGTCAACCTGATTGAAACATTGAATGATCGGCCCGAGCGCGTTAAGGTGGTGGTGTTGGGGCCGCTGGCCGAACTCGAGGAGGGCCTTGCCGACACGGCGGCGCGAATCGCCGGGTCGCTCGGGCCGCCGCTTTCGCGCTGCATCGTCTACGATCCGGATTCCTCGCAGTTGTTCGACGGCCTGGAGCGCGCGGGCACACGGGTCGCCCTGGAAATGGCGGGCACCCAGGCGGAACTGTTCGCGGCCCTGAAGGCGCTGGATGCGCCGGACACCGTGGTGGGAATCAAGGGATCCCGTTCGGCTCACATGGAACGGGCGGTACAGGCCTTGTTGGGCACGCAGGTGGCCTGCCGGCTCCATCCCTGCGCCCTGCTGCGTTATTGCACGGATTGCGATGACCTGACCGGGATATGATCAAACCCTTCAATTTTCTCTACCGCAAGCTGATCGAACCGCACCACCAGGGTTACGACCTGATCCTGGTCGGGGCCACGGCGTTGTTGGTGCTGTCCGGGGTGATGATGATCTACAGCGCCAGCACACCCATCTCGGACCGCTTTCACGGATCCTCCCTGATCTTCCTGCGCAACCACATGGCTCACCTGATGGTGGGCTTGGCCGCCATGTGGGCCGCCATGCGGGTGCCCTATGGACGCTGGCAGCAATGGCTGCCCTTGGCGCTGCTGGCAATGTTCCTCTTGTTGATCCTGGTGCTCATTCCGGGAATCGGGCATCAGGTCAATGGGGCGCGGCGCTGGCTGCGGCTGGGGATGTTCAACGTCCAGCCCGCCGAGGCGCTCAAGCTGATCCTGATCGTCTATGTGGCTTCCTACCTCAACCGCAAACCGGGACGGGTGGCGCAATTCCTCAGAGGCGTGCTGCCCAATTTCGCGGTGATGGGATTATTCCTGACCCTGGTGGTGATGCAACCGGATTTCGGCACCATGGTGCTGATCGCCCTCACGCTGCTGTTGATGATTTTCGTGGGCGGCGGACGGCCGGAGCATATTCTCTACAGCCTGCTCGGATTCTGCACCTTGGGCGCCCTGCTGGTGCTCAGCCAGACCTACCGCATGCGGCGCATCCTGGCCTTTCTCGATCCCTGGGGCGACCGGCTGGATTCCGGCTTCCAGATCATCCAGTCCTACCTGGCCTTCGGCAGTGGCGGATGGGGCGGGGTTGGCCTGGGCGACAGCCGGCAGAAGATGTTCTTCCTCCCCGACGCCCACACCGATTTCATCTTTTCCATCCTGGGGGAGGAGTTGGGCTTCGCCGGAGTGATGACCGCCCTGTTGCTGTTCAGCACCTTCCTGTGGCGGGGCTACCGGATTTCACTGGGAGCGCGGGAGGATTTCGGGCGCTATCTGGCCTATGGCATCACCACCCTCTTCGCCTTGCAGATCGTGCTCAATCTGGCCGTGGTGATGGGCCTGATGCCCACCAAGGGCCTCCCCCTCCCGTTTTTGAGCTTCGGGGGCAGTTCCCTGGTGATGAGCCTGTTCATGGTGGGCATTCTGCTCAATATCGGCCGCCGCGTCCCACCCGCGGTGAGACCGCGAACTCGCGAAACCAGCGCGCCGTCCACCGCGCCCGCTGGAGGATGACCGCGGTGACCACGGCAGGCGCCGATCCGGCCGGGCGTCCCTGGCGCGTGCTGATCGCCGGCGGAGGAACCGGGGGGCATCTCTTTCCCGCCCTGGCCATCGCCGAGGCGCTGGGGAAGATGGCCCCGGAGACCACCATCCGCTTCGCGGGCAGCCGTCACGGCATCGAGCACCGGGTGATCCCGGAGCGGGGGTACCGGCTCCATCGCATTGCGGTGCGGGGATTGTACGGGGTGTCCTGGTTCCGCCGGCTGTGGGTGCTGGCGATGCTTCCGGTGGCTTTTTTCCAATGCGCGTGGATTCTGCTGTGCTGGCGGCCCCATCTGGTGATGGGGGTGGGAGGCTACGCCTCGGGCCCGATGCTGGCCACCGCCCTGTTGTTCCGGTTCCGCTGCGTGATCCAGGAGCAGAACGCGGCCCCGGGGATGACCAACCGCCTTTTGGGCCGGTTCGTGCCATTGGCCTTCACCGCGGTGGAGGACGAAGGGGGCTGTTTCCGCCGGGCCGTGGTGACCGGCAATCCGGTGCGCGCCGAAATCCTCGCCCTGCGCGAAGCGCCCGCTGGCGCGCCGGCGGGGATTCCTGGGCAAGCCCACCCGACGAAACCGGCGCCCCTGGTGCTGGTGCTGGGCGGCTCCCAGGGCGCGCACGCGCTCAACGCCGCCATGAGCGATGCCCTGCCCATCCTGCAAGGGTGGGAGCGGCCCCCGCGCATCCTGCACCAAAGCGGCCCCCGGGAATTCGAGACCGTGCGCGAAACCTACCGGCGCTCCACGCTGCCGCCGGGAGAAGCGGAGGTGCGGCCTTTCATCGATGACATGGCCGCGGCCTACCGGGAGGCGCGGATCGTGGTGAGCCGGGCCGGGGCCAGCGCCATCGCGGAAATCGTCGCGGCGCGGCGGGCCTCGGTATTGGTGCCCATTCCCGGCACCAGCGGAGATCACCAACTGCGCAACGCGGAACGGCTGGCCGGGGCAAAGGCGGCCGTGCTGATCGAGCAGCGCGATTTGAGCGGAGCGCGGCTGGCCGGAACGCTGAAGGAACTGCTGGACGACCCGGCCCGGCTGGACGCCATGGAAGCCGCCACCGACGCCCTGTTCCAGGGAGACGCCGCCGCCACCATCGCCAAAACCTGCCTGGAGTTGATGGCGGGGCGGTGAGCACTTGGATTCCTCCAGCCGTTTCCGGTTCGTGCTTCCTTAGAACAGGCTGGGCCCGCCGGAGCGTTCCGGGGCGGAAAAATCGTGCAGGGGATGGGCGATCAGGTTTTCGATGGTGGGTCCATCGGGTTCCGGTTCCACCTCCAGCGCGGCCTCCCGCCCGGGCGCCCAGTTGAGCAGGATCAGGCCCAACACCGGCCCCGGGGCCAGCAGCCAGGCCACCTGGGGGCCCAATACCGCATACAGTCTGGTCACCCATTCGATGGAGGCGATGGTGATGGCGAAGCCGATGCTGTTCATCAGGGTCAGGCCCGTTCCCACGTATTGCCGAGGACAGGCCTTGGCCGCCAGGGCGGAAAACTGGGCCGAATCCGAAACGACGAACACCCCCCAAACCAGCAGGCCCGCCAGGAACAGCACCGGGTGGACATTCAGCAGCAGCGGCGCGATCAGGCATAGCGTACCGGAAAGGCCCAGGGAGGCCGAGAACACCA
>JACZSY010000397.1 GCA_022573975.1 SAR324 cluster bacterium
AGGATAAGCGCTTTTGAAATTTGGCCTCAGCAGTCATTTCCAAAAACACCTGTAGGAAAGATTAAGAAATACTTAGTAAAAAAAATCATTAAAGAAAAGAAAAAACCGGAACTAAGTTATGGAAACAAATTAATGCAGATAATTGCTGATATCGCAAACAAAAAACCAAAGCCCGATTCCACGCTTGGTTATGACCTATTGCTTGATTCCTTAAAAAGAGTCCAGCTTATTACAAAAATAGAAGATGAATTCAATGTTGAAATAGCAGAACAGAAAATATTGGATTCAACTACTGTGAAAACTCTAGAAGACCTTATAAAAAAACAGGAAAAAATCGCAGCATTATTACCTCAATAGCAAAGAGTGACGACCCTCCCAATTCTTACCGGGACCAGGCCATGTGAAATTTTGGATTATTCGGGTGCCCTTTAGGCAAGGATGCGCGCTCCAATCCTCAACGGAAAGCATTTTACCGTGTTTTTGAAAAAGGTGCGATATAGGTTGAAGCGATCTGCCGCCCATGATGCGCTCCTCTGGATTCCCGCCGCGGCAATCACCTGCCCCGGTAGCGTACGCCGGAGGAGGGGTGGACGAGGACATCGGAGCGGAAACTCAACGCGACCCCCTTCCAGACCGGCTGGCCGTTGCGCGCCCCCCCTGAAAAGCCGCGCTGCTCCATCTCGTCGTTGAACTCCCCCAGGGTCAGGTCCTTCATTTTCGTCATGCGGCAAAAATAGGTGTAGGCATCGAACAGGTCGAGCTGGGAAGACCGGCTTCCTTTATCGAGGCGGCACCAACCCTCCAGGAAAGCCCCCACCGTTTCCCGTATCGCCCCCGGATTCCACGTTTTGGCCATGGGATTTCCCTGTTGGAGGTGAGATGATTTCTTCCGGCATTTTCAGGTTGGAGCCGTTGAGACTGCCCAAGGGGATATTCGACCCTTCGATGTTACAGTGTCATCGCGGAATCCTCACCGCGCCCATCGTTCGGCCGGCATCGATGGGACGGGGTTCATCTCCACCCCCAGGGTTGGAGCGTATCGTCGATTTGCCGCCGGAAGAAAGTACGGTGACTTTTACCATGGTGTCTTTTACCATGGTTCGGGGGGAAACGGAACGAATCGCAGGATCGGGGCGCGGCCCGGGCGTGGGAGAATCGACGCTCCCCAACGGAAACGGGGCGGCCCTACCTAACGGGAACGGCGCGGGTCCCTAACGGGAACGGCGGAATACCTGAAAAGCCTGGCAGGTCAGGGGCGCGAGCCGTTCAACGGCCCCGGAGCGTAACACCACCTCGCCCACGTACAGGTCGCCCTTGGGAGAAACCCACAACCCGTGCGGGGCGATAAAGTTCCCCGGCAGCACTTCCTCTTCGCCGCCGATACGGGTGATGACCTCGCCGTCCGGGGTGCACACGCTGACCCGGGCGATGGGGTCGTGACCGGGGGGCGGGGTTTCCATGAACCGGAAATGCAGCGGTGAAACGTTCGCCACCCGGAACCCCAATTCGGCGACGAAGACATTGTCCTGCTCGTCGATGAAAATGTCGTCCGGACGGTTGACGAAGTCCCACGAGGTCTTGAACTCCCCGTTTGGCGTGAAGAGTTGCACGCGGGAATTCTCCCGGTCGGCGACGTACACCGTGCCCGCGCTGTCGATGGCCAGGCCGTGGGGCAGGTTGAACTGGCCGGGGCCATCGCCAGGCTCGCCCCAGGAGAATTCCAGGGCGCCGTCCGGGGCGAACTTGTGCACCCTGGCGTTGCCGTACCCGTCGGTGACGTACTTGGAGCCGTCCTGGCAAACAACCACATTGGTTACCATGTTGAAGGGCGCTCCGGCGTATTTCACGGGCGATTGCTCCAGGCGGAATCCCGTGTCGGAAGCGATGCCGGCCTGGCCCATGGTGTCCAGCAATTCCCCCTCGCCCGTGAAGGTGCGGATGGTGTGGTCGTCGCAATCGACGCAATGGACCCGGTCCTGGCGGTCGATGTAGATGCCATGGGGGCGGGCGAACACGCCTTCGCCCCAGGCATCGAGAAATTGCCCGTCCTTGTCGAAGACGATCACCGGATGGTCGCCCCGGCAAAAGACGAACACCCGCTCCCGCGAATCCACGGCCACCCCGGCCACCTCGGTGAAGGACCAGCCCTCGGGGAGGCGTTCCCAGCCCTCCATCACTTCGAATTCCAGTTTATGGGGTCCCGTGGCCATGGCGCAGCTCAAATGATCGTGTTGGGGAAGACGGGCGGATGGCGGAGTTTCACCCGAAATTTTCCATACCCCCAGGGCAGGAATCGATCGTTGTGCCGCAATCGGAAGAATTTACGGCGGCTTTTCTCAACGGGTTATATCACCGTTCGGGCGGGAAAACCAAAGCAGGGTAGGGCGTCATATGGGATTTGGAGCGCCTTGACAGGCACCCCTCTAGCCAATCGGTATTGGTAAAACAGAAAAAGCCCTTTTATGGATTCCAGGAACTTCCCCTGCGTTTACATTTCCGAAAATTATTGAAGATTAAATTACCCTTTATTTTCCAAAAATCTCCCACACCTTCACGGTCTTGTCCTGCCCCCCCCCGGAGAGCGCCAGCCGCCCGTCCGGAGAAAACGCCACGCTTTTTAATACAAATTTGGGGTCTAATTCCCCGCCC
>JACZSY010000183.1 GCA_022573975.1 SAR324 cluster bacterium
GCCAAACAGCCCCGCCAGCCGTTTCGAATGGGCCAACTCCCTGAACCCCAAGGCGTCCACGCAGAGCAGGAAGACCCGTTTGGCGGCGCGGGGCGAATCGGGGGGCAGAACCCCCGTCAGGTCCCCGTACCCGTCCCTCGGCTGGCCCAGCAGCCGGAATACCGTGGGCATGATTCCGGTGAGGGAGCGGCCGTAATCGGGGCGGAAGGCGCCGGGAATTTCCGGCCAGGCCAGGGCCTCCATGCCGGGTAAAAGATTGCTCGAGGTGGGTATCATCGCGGGGAGGCGGGGTGACCGGTTCGGGTTATTGGAGACGCAGTTTAATCCTCCATCTTACCTCGAATCGCGGCACAAACAACAAATCCTTCCATGGGAAGCGGTGCGGGGGTATCGCCGCTGGTGGAATGGCGGGGGTTTTCACCAAGGAACGGCAGGGGTTTTCACCAAGGAACGGCGGCGGGGGAAATCTTTCGGGGGTTCCCTCCAATGGAGAAAGGCCCATGCCGGGTGGGATGGCAAAATTCCGCGACGATGCCCCAGGGCGGTTGCGGGAGAATCGGGGTTTGTGATGGATCGCGGGCTTTCGCCCTCAAGCAGGGCTCATTGGGGCATCCCCTTCATGTCCACCGCGGCGTAGTATTTTTTGTCTCCCAGCGCGTCCACGCGCTCCCAGAAATCGGCCTTTGCCGCCAATCCTCTTTGGTCCAGGCCCGCTCCCTGCCGCCAAATGGCCCAGGATTCCGGGTGAAGCCGGCTGGCTGCTTCCACCAGACTGCCGCCCTCCCCGGCCTGGCCGATCCCGATCAGGTATTGCCCCAGGAAGAATGACGCATGGGCCTCCGCCACGTTGGGCGTAGGCAGGCTGAGGTGGGCCCGCGCCGCCTCTCCATCGAAGGCGTATTCGCTGGCGGAACCCTTTGCCACCCAGTCGCGCAAGGCATCGTGATAGGTGGTTTTGGCATCGCCGGTTTTTTTCGCCACGTCCTCGGGCATCTGGGCAGTCTTTCTATTGGCTTGGCGAAAGCCTTCATAGGCCCCCGCGCTTTCCGTGGGCCGGACAATGACGCCCTTCTCATCGATCCACACCGCCTGATTCACATTGACCATGTTGTAGAGTTCCGCCACATGGTGGAATCGATCGACCAACACGGTATATTCGGGTTCGGCTTTCTCGACCCACGGCCTGGCGGCCCCTTCCCGGCTGTCGAAAGCCACCGCCAGCACGCTGAAGTTCCGCGCCTTCAGTTCCCGATGCAGTTCCTGCCACACGGGCAGGTTGTAGCGGGCGCCTCACCATGAGGCCCAGCTCACCAGAAAGACTTTTTTCCCGCGGAAATCGGAAAGGGAATGGGGCCGTCCATCCAAATCGGGCAGCGTAAAATCGGGGGCCTGAAGGCTTTGCAATACAGCGGCCCGCTCCCCGGCCGAGGCCCCGAGAACCCACACCTCGCCGGATGCATCGCTCAAGGCCGGTTTGTTCATCTTCCGCCAAACCGCCGCCAGATCGATCTCGTCTCCACGGAGAAAATCTTCGCTGTTGGTGGACGGCGCCGGCAGGATCGCACCGTCCTTGGAAAATCCATCGGGGCGCCGCGAGATGCCTGCGATTCGTTCCGCCTCGGAGGTCGAAATCCAAAGCTGATCCCCGGCTCCACTCCCTTGCTCAACCTCCAGGATTTTGTTGTCGATCAATACGGTAACCATTGCATCGTTCCTTTCACGGATGGCGAATGGCGGGACAGGCCAGTTGGCCTGCATCCCGCGCCGTTCTTTTCTGTTTCATGGGCCGGGCGCGGAATCGATCAGCCCGCTCAGTTTCTCCCGCCAGATTTCCTCCGGCGCCCGGATCTCCACCCATTCCCCGGAGAAGGGATGCCGGAAGGTGAGGGACTCGCAATGGAGCGCCTGGCGGGGCAGCAGCAGCCGCGCGCGCAGGCGCTCGAAATCCCGGTTGCGATACCAATCCAGGAAGACCGCCTCGTCGGGGTGGTATTTCTTGTCCCCCACGATAGGATGCCCGGCGTGGGCCAGATGCACCCGCAACTGGTTGGTCTTGCCCGTCACCGGCTCCAGCCACAATTCGGAAAATCGCCCTCCATGGCGGTGGCGCACCGCAAGGATGCGGGTGTGGGAGATTTCGGCCCGGTCATTGGGACGGAGAGGCACCGGACGGAGAGGCGCCGGACGGGAAGCCGCGGGGTGATCTTCCCCGGGCATTTCCTCCCGCGGTGCTGTTTCAGGTGACGCGGGTTCCAGCCGCAGTTTGGTGTGAATGCGCGAGCCGGTATCGGGCACGATGTATCCGCTGATTTCCTTCAACCCGGAGGGAAATGCCCCGTGCACCAGCGCCCGGTAGCGTTTGGCGATGGCTTTTCGATGGAAGAGCTGGTGCAGGGCTTTCAGGTCGGCGGCGCGCTTGGCGAACAACACCGGCCCGGAGGTTTCCAGGTCCAGCCGGTGCAGGGGGGTCAGTTCCGGGTTGCCGGAAGCTTCCCGGGCCGCGATGGCCAGCGAGGTGAAGTAGAATACTCCCGCGGGGTTGACGGGCACGTTGTCGTTCTTCAGCAGCGCCAGCAGCCGGCCGTCTTCGTGGAGCGGAGGGGGCAGGGGGAGCGTGGGCGGTTCCTCGGCCCGCAGGTGCAAGTAGGCCACCCGGCCGCCGGCGCGCACGCGGGTTTGGGCGTCCACGGGCCTGTCATTGAGGGTAACCCGGCGGGGGTAGAAGCTGCGCGCCCATTCCTCGTCACGGCCATACCGGTAGCGTCCCAGCAGGTAGCCGCCAAGAGGGCGCTCCTCGCCCTGATAGGTGAACCGGAAAATATGACGATCCGGACCGTTGGAGAAATCGGCCTGGCTCCGCGGAACGGAAGCCTGGGCCGGGGTGGTGTTCATCGGCGGTTGCTTTGGCGGTTGCGGTTCCTTGCGGCCTTTGCCAGAGGTTGCCGCGGTTTGCAGTTTCAATCTGCCTAATCTGCGTAATCCGTGGATAAGGCTGTTGCAGTTATCGGCGTTTGCCTTGGCGTTTGCTGTTCTTCGCGGCCTTTGCGGCCCGCCGTCATCCGTGTGCGCCGGTGGCGTTCTTTTCGGCGGCGTTCTTTTTGGCGGCCTTCCGCCCCAGATAGGCCCGCAGCCCGTTGCTGGACAGGGAATGGCCCACCATCCGTTGGCACCAGTCGGCGACCTCCAGCAGTGCGTCCAGGTCGATCCCGGTTTCGATGCCCATTCCGTGCAGCAGGTAGACCAGGTTTTCCGTGGGCAGGTTGCCCGAGGCGCCCGGCGCGTAGGGGCAGCCCCCCAGCCCGCCCACCGCGCCGTCGAAGCAGGCGATCCCCATCTCCAGCCCGGCCAGCACGTTGGACAGCGCCGTGGCCTGGGTGTCGTGCAGGTGCAGCCCGATGCGCTGGGGATCGTGGAGGGGCATCACCTTTTCCAGCAGCCGCTTGACCTGGATCGGGGTGCCCACGCCGATGGTGTCGCCCAGCATGATGTAATCGGCGCCATAGGAGACCAGCTCACCCGCGATCTCCGCCACCTTTTCCGGTGGCACCTCGCCCTCGAAGGGGCAGCCGCAGACCACGCTGATCGCCGCGATGACCCCCATCCCTTCCTTCTTGATGGCCGGAATCAGCTCGGAGAACATTTTCAGGCTCTCGGAAATGGCCCGGTTGATGTTGGCCTTGTTGTGGCTTTCCGAGGCGGACATGAATACGCTCACCTCCTTCAGTCCGGCTTCGGCCGCGCCCTCCAGTCCCCGCATGTTGGGCACCAGCGCGGAGGTGTGCGTGCCGTTCATCTCCGCGAACATCCCGCCGATTTCCTTGCCGTCGGCCAATGCCGGAATCCACTTGGGATGCACGAAGGAGGTGATCTCGATATGGGGCACGCCGGTGGCGGCCAGCTTGCGGATGAACTCGGCCTTGACCTCCGTCGGCACGAATTCCGGCTCGATTTGCAGGCCGTCCCGGGGACCGACCTCGCGGATGTAGACCTTCTTGGGCAGATTGTCGAACACGGCAGCCTCCATCGGATTTGGGAAATTGGGTAAGGTCAACTTACCCGAACCCGCGGCATGGGGGCAAGACGCAATTTCGGCCGGCGAAAGAAACAACGCCCTGTCCGCCAGAGGGGGCGGCGAACAGGGCGTCGATGGCACTGCCAGCACTTGAAAGTAAAATAATATATTTATGACGATGTGTCAAGCTTTTTTTGTGGAGGGTGCTGATGCCCGCCATCGGTTCCGCCGCCCTGACGCACCCACCCCCGGCGCTCCCTTTTATTCCCTACGCCCCGCCCCCGGGAGAGACAGCATCGTTCCCGCCGGGCGCGGCGATTTCTTCCTGGCCAAGTGGCTCGAAATTCACCATGCAGGTGAAGGCCTCCGGCGCGGCTCCGTTGGCCCGCAAGGACTCCAGGCGGTCATGGGTGCGGCTGGGTTTCATAGGTCTCCACGCCCTCCGGAATCGCAACCCATCCTTGTTTGCTGCGGGTCCAGATGTGAAGTTGCGGCGAGAGCCCGCTCGTATCGTCGAGGGTTCCGGCCTTGACCGAAACAAAGCCCGGGCGCGACTCCACCTTGTGATAGATCCGCGTTCCACATTTTGGGCAGAATCCGCCCAGCTTGGTTCGGCCCGCGTCCGAGGTGAGCGTGAAGGTATTCACTTCGCCTTGTGTCAGCCGAAAGTCCGCCTCCGCCACGACCATGGTCATTCCGAATGCGCTGCCGGACTGGCGTTGGCAGTCGGTGCAATGGCAGGCATGGATCCGAAGCGCATCCCCCATCGCTTCAAAGCGGATGGTTCCGCACTGACACCCTCCTGTGTGTTTGGTGGCCATGGCTCCTCGGCTATTCTCCTGCCTGGCGGGGTTTCATTTCGCGAGCTTACCGCATCGTCGTCAGATACCACGATGTTCAAGGTGGAATCCACACCATCGAGACCCCCTGGGAAGATGCGGCGGCCTTCGTCATTTTCCTCGAGCACCTCGGCAAGCGGGGCAAAGCGCTCTTTCAGGGGCTGGCCCAGGTCACCCCCACCGGGTTGCCGATGCTGTTCCACCGCTCCATCTTCGCGCTGATGAACTCCATGGCGACCGGCCATACCCTCGCCATTTCAGCGATCACGGTGCTGATGATCCTGCGCCTCGGGAGCATCGCCCTGGGGCTGGGCCACAGAAAGAGGCGCCGAAACAGACGCCGAAACAGGCGCCGGCGCTTCGACACCTCGCTGCCCGGGGCGGGGCCGTTCATGATTGGCTGTCTTGCTTTCTACTCCTGACCTTTCATCCGGCCCTGAAGGTTGGATTGCAAATCAATCCAACGGCATTGCCCCATGGGGTCCTTTGCTGAAGCGGCCATGATTGGCCCTCCCACTTTAGTGGGTTTTTCAATTTTCAAAGCGCCCGGACTCAGAGCCTCTTGAATTCGCTTTCAATATTTTCCACGCCCCAAACAACGGAGACGGTCACGGATTTGCTTTCGCCAGGCATATCGCCGGGCGGCAGTCCCAGTTCATGGCCGCCCATATTGAAACCCATGTAGAAAGGTTGGTCGAAGCGAGGCTCGCTCCCGAAGGTTTCTCCCCCGGGTTGACGCCGTTTGCCTTGGGAGGGAGGCGCGGCCCGCGACACTCTTTGAGAAAATATTTTGATTTTTTTGCGATTATGGTGATAATGATGGTATTCCGCAGACTTGACAGGTTTTCAGGGGAATTAATTCGGTAAATTCGTCCCTTCCCCGATTTACCAGTTTGGATTTTTCGGCTGGGGAATCGGGCCGTATTACCGTATGAATGGAAACTGGCATTCCAGACCATTTCAATTCATAGACTGATTTAAAAGTGAATTGTTCCCGGAGAATTCTGGACTTCGGAGGGATATGCGTTTTTTTACAAGGAGGAGGAAAAAACATGAAACTCAAGAAAAGGACCCAATTTTCCGTTATACAATTCCCTGGCTTTCTTTCATGGAAGCGTGAAGCCCTCTCGGGGTTTCTCTAACTCACCTTCCGTCGTCTTTATTTTACGTCCAAATAATTGCCCCTTCCGCTTTCTCTTGGTGAGCGCAGGAGTTTGCTGGTGCAGGCGCGATTTTCTGTAATTCCCATTTTTGAAAGGAGGCCAATGAAAAACGTCCAGATCAAGGTAGCGATTGTGGGCACAGGCAACTGTGCCAGTTCTCTCGTGCAGGGGATTCACTACTACAAGGAAATGGTTTCGGGAGATGGGGTGGGGCTGATGCACCAGCATATTGGCGCCTACACACCCGGATCGATTGAAGTTGTGGCCGCATTCGATATTGACAAGCGCAAGGTGGGGTTGGATGTCCACGAGGCAATTTTCCAGCCCCCCAATTGCACCACCACTTTTTTCCCGGACCTTCCACCGTCGGGAACCCAGGTTCAGATGGGCAAATTGTTGGACGGCTATTCCGAGCACATGGCCGATTACCCCGTGGATCAGACTTTCATGTTGGCGGATGATCCCGAGCCCACCATGGAGGAGGTGGTGCAAACGCTCCGTCAATCGGGAACCGAAGTGGTCGTCAACTATTTGCCGGTGGGTTCCGAGGAGGCGACCCGGTTTTATGCAGAATGCGCGCTCCAGGCCGGCACCGCGTTTGTGAACAACATTCCCGTGTTCATCGCCAGCGACCCGCAATGGGCAAGACGATTCGAGGAGGCCGGACTGCCGCTGATCGGTGACGACATCAAGTCCCAGCTGGGGGCCACCATCACCCATCGGGTGCTTACCGAACTGTTCAAAAAGCGCGGGGTCAAGCTGGAACGAACCTACCAGCTCAACACCGGTGGAAACACGGATTTCTTGAACATGCTGAACAGGCGCCGGCTGGCCTCCAAGAAGGTGTCCAAAACCGAGGCCGTGCAAGCGGCGACGGCTGAACGCCTCGACGATTTTAATATCCATGTGGGGCCCAGCGACTATGTTCCCTGGCAAAAGGACAACAAGATCTGTTTCATCCGGATGGAGGGCCTGCTATTCGGAAACGTGCCCATGAACCTGGAACTCCGGCTTTCCGTGGAGGATTCCCCCAACTCGGCGGGGGTGGCCATCGATGCCATCCGGTGCGTCAAACTGGCCCTGGACCGGGGGGAAGGGGGCGTGCTCAAGGGGCCTTCGGCCTACTTCTGCAAGCATCCCATGGAGCAGTTTTCCGATGATGTGGCCTATCAGATGGTGGAGGATTTCATCATGGAGCAGAACGGGAATCCCAATTGAAATGGCTGATCATCGCCGCGGGTGAGGGCACCCGGCTACGACGCCAGGGGCCCCACAAACCTTTAATTCCCCTGTTGGGGATTCCCTTGATCGAGCGGGTCGTGCGCACGGGCATGGAAGCGGGCGCCGGTTCTTTTCTGGTGGTCACCGGCTACCAGGCGGAGGCCCTGTCCAATTTCCTGCGAGGGTTGTCCGAAAAGCTTCGGGTGCCAATTGACACCATCCACAACCCCGATTGGACTGGGGACAACGGCCTGTCGGTGCTTCGGGCGCGGGAACGCTTGGCCGAACCTTTTATCCTGTCCATGTCCGACCACCTGTTTGACCCGGGTATCGCAAAAGATTTAGCGGCCCACCCCCTGGGCCAAAGGGAGGTGGTGCTGGCGGTGGACCGCCAGTTGGACAATCCCCTGGTGAACCCCGAGGACGTCACCGGGGTGAAGCTCGATGGCGAGCGGATCACCGCCATTGGCAAGGGGCTGGATGGTTTGAACGGATATGATACGGGCCTGTTCCATTGCACCCCGGCAATTTTCGATGCTCTGGAGGGCAGTGCCAATGCGCAAAATGACAAGACGCTTTCCGGGGGAATTCGCTGGTTGGCCGTCCGGGGCCGGGCCAAAACCTTCGACACGAATGGCCGGTTTTGGATCGATGTGGACGATCCATCCACCTATCGGCAGGCAGAGAAAGTCCTGCTGGAGCAAATGCGGGACAAACCCAACGACGGCCCGGTTGCCCGCTGGCTCAACCGGCCCTTGTCCATCAGAATTTCCCGCTGGCTGGTCAAAATTCCCGTAACCCCAAACCAGATTTCCGTATTTTCCTTTTTATCCTCCACGGCCGCCGCCGCGCTTTTTTTGGCGGGCGACCGGTTCTTGTTGCTCCTGGGGGGGTTGTTGGCCCAGTTCGCCTCCGTGGTGGATGGCTGCGACGGGGAAGTGGCCCGCTTAAAATACCAACAAAGCGATTATGGAGGCTGGCTGGACGCCGTGCTTGACCGTTATGCGGACGCCTTTCTCCTGTTTGGTTTGACCTGGTATGCTTTTGTTACAATGGGGAACCGCTGGGTCCTTGTTGCGGGGTTCGGCGCCTTGGTGGGCTCGTTCCTGATCAGCTACACCGCGGACAAATACGATAACCTCATGCGCACTCGCTACCGCCGGGGTTTCGCGCTCGTCAGGATGGGCCGGGACATCCGCGTATTTTTGATTTTTCTGGCTGCGTTGACCGGATGGGTGCACCCTTTCCTGTGGATGATTGCCGCAGTGATGAACGCCGAAACCCTCCGCCGCATCTGGGTTTGCAGGGATCATCCATAAAGCCGTTCCCACGGCCGATGTTCAGAAAATATTGACGGTAGGCCCTGGCGCACCCCCATTCCGCGAGTGCAACGCCGCCTCGATGAGCGCCAGGTTGCGGTCTCCTGGCACAGCCTGATGCGCGATCTGGCCCGCCCTCGGGGCCGCCGAATATGTTGGCGTTCTCGATGGGATCCTGAATGCCCGCCTCGACGCCGGGTACATGACGGCACCTTGCCATCGGGTTAACTTTTTCTCTCCTTGCGGTAGGATCGAGTCCGTCCTATGGGATGGGCCTGACTTACTTCGTACCCACTCAAGATGTAAACGAAAAAAAAGCGGCCACCGAAGTGGCCGCTCTTATCGGTGACTTTTGCAAGTCTTGTTTCCGATAGTCCCCACCATCGCAAAACCCGATAACAAAAGTTACCAGCTTTTTTTTAGAAAAGAAACAGCCATGGCATACCGACTGGCAGTTGACGTGGGAACAGCGTCGATCGGCTTGGCGGCCTTTGAGCTGAATGATCGGGGTGAGCCGGCGACAGAGCTGGCGGCGGCCGCCCCGGGCGAGGAAAGAATTACCGCGTCCGCGTTGCC
>JACZSY010000398.1 GCA_022573975.1 SAR324 cluster bacterium
AACTTTTCAAAGTTTCCCCCCGGAGGGCCGCCGGAGGCACCCCCTTCTGCTTTTATTGAGTTGGTCACAGGCCTTTTAAAGGAACGGCCCTGGCCGGCAGTGCATTGACCCGGCGCAAAAAACTCACTCCAGCCATCCCAGGGCGGCCAGTTGTTCCTGGGTGTTCACATCGTCCAGGAATTCGTCCTCCAGGGCCAACGCCTGGATGCGCACGGTAGCCTGGGTGGCCTGGGTTTTGAGGAAGCCGCGCAGCCCGTCCGGCCAGCTTCCGGCCAGGATGGCCGCCGCGGTGTGGAACGGGAACCAGATGGGATGCCCGGTGCTGCCCCGCACGCGCAGCTTCCAGACCACGTTGGCATCGCGGGCGGCGGTTTCCACGGCGAGGCGCCAGCCCCCGGCCGAGATGAAGGGCGCGTCCACCGGCCAGAGCCAGAACCCCGGCTCGTAGGGCCCTTGGGCCAGGGCGGCCCTCACCGAGGCCATCATGTCCTCTTCCCCGTCCGCCTTTACCATGCGGGGAAAGGGCGCGGTCAGCACCGGCGGCAGCGAGGTCAGCAGCCTTTCCAGCGGCGCCTTGTCGCGGGGGTCGGTCACCAGGGTGACCCTGGCCCCGGCCGCGTGGCAGCGGGTGAGGATGCGTTCCAGGAAGCCCCGCCCCTTGTGTTCGGCGAACAGCTTGGGCCCGCCGAAACGCGTTCCCCGCCCCGCGCCCAGCACGATCACGGGCAACCCCCGGGCCTCCGCCGCGATCACGCGCCCTCCGCGGGGATCATATGCCCTCCACCATGCGCCGGTAGGCCTTGTCGAAGCCCCGCTCCAGCAGGCCCCGCTCGCTCAAGCCCAACTCCTGGCCCGCCCGGAAGAGCAGGTGCTGGCGGTCCAATTCATTTTCGCGGAGTTGTTCATATCCCCGCGCCTCGCTCCGGTAGCGCAGCAGCAGCCGCAACAGGCCCTCGAAACCGATGCGGGCCGGGCGGCGAGGCGGATTGGCGCTTTCGGGCGCGGTCATTTGAACACCGTCATATTGACCCCGTCATATTGTCACCGTCATTTCGCGGTTTCGGGGAACGGAATGGCGGGGTCGGTCAGGCCCGCCAGCACCTGGAAAAAATCGGGAAAAGTCTTCGCCACGCAGCCTGGGTCCTCGATGGTGACCGGCACGTCTCCACAGGCGGCCAGCGCGAAGGCCATCGCCATGCGGTGATCGTCGTAGGTTTTGATGGAGGCCGGCCGGAGCCGCCGGGGAGGATGCACGGTGAGGTGGTTTTCTCCCACCTCGGTGCGGGCGCCCAGCTTGCCCAGTTCGGTGGAAACCGCCGCCATGCGGTCCGTCTCCTTGACCCGCCAGTTGGCGATGCCGCGCAGGGTGGTCGGCCCCTCGGCGAACAACGCGGCCACGGCCAGGGTCATGGCGGCGTCCGGCATGTGCTCCAGATCGGCGTCGATGCCCCGCAGACGGCCCGGGCCTCCCTCCACCTCGATCGCCCCGGGCTCCCAGCGCACGACTGCCCCCATCCGCTCCAGCACCTCGGCGAAGCGTGCGTCTCCCTGCAAGGAGTCCGTCCCGCAGCCCCGCACCCGCACGGTGTGTCCCCTGCTTCCCCTGCCCTCCGCCCCCCCTGCTCCCCGTGATGGCCGCCCCGGCGAGGAAGTACGAGGCCGACGAGGCGTCCCCTTCCACCAGGGCGCTGCCGGGAGAGACGTAGCCCTGCCCGGCGGGGATATGGAAGCGCTCCCAGCCCTCGCGCTCCACTGTCACGCCGAAGCGTTCCATCAGGGCCAGGGTCATGCGCACATAGGGCACGGAGACCAGCTTGTCCACGATGCGCAGGGTGACCGGCCCTCGGGCCAGGGGCGCGGCCAGCAGCAGGGCGGTGAGGAACTGGCTGGAGGTGGCGCCGCTGATGGCGGCCTCGCCGCCGGGAAGTCCCCGCGCCTCGATGCGCAGGGGCGGAAAGCCCTCGTCTCCTGCGTAGGTCACCGACGCACCCAACTGGCGCAGCCCGTCCACCAGGTCGCCGATGGGCCGCTGGTGCATGCGGGGCGCGCCGCTCAGCGTATAGGTGCCCTCCCCCAGGGTCAGCACGGCGGCGAGCGGCCGCATGGCCGTGCCCGCGTTGCCCAGGAACAGCGCGTGCGTCCCACCCGGTGGTGTTGTAACCTGCAGTGGCCCGCCCCGCCCGGAGACGGTCAGAACGCCCGCTTGCAGATCGCCCTCCACGCCCACGCCCAACTGCCGCAGCGCCGCCACCATCAGCGCCACGTCCTCGCTGTCCAGCACGTTCTCCAGCCGGGTTTTTCCATGGGCCAGGGCGGAAAGCAGCAGCATGCGGTTGGACAGGCTCTTCGAGCCGGGCAGGGTCACCTCGCCGGAAATGCGGCGGATGGGGGGCAAGGTCAGTGAATCCGTGGACATGGGAGATTGCGAAACCGGATGAGTGGGGCGGTGACACCTTGATGATGTCCCTGCACCACCCTACTCCGCCGAGGGCCTTGGCGTAAATGTGGGGGATGGGCGGGGGGAATCCGAGGAGCAAAAAAAGCTTGCTGAAAAAACCAACCGCAACAGCATCTGGGGGAACAAATCCCCCCACGTCCCCCTTTGGTGGAGGAAACAACCCTGTTTCCGCCTGA
>JACZSY010000399.1 GCA_022573975.1 SAR324 cluster bacterium
GTTCCAAAGCGGGAACCGTCCAAAGCGGGCGTAATTTCCCCCGCGGCGGCGGTGTCCTGCTGCCCGGCGGCGGTGTCTTGCTGCCCGGCGGCGGTGTCCTGCTGCCCGGCGGCGGTGTCTTGCTGCCCGGCGGCGGTGTCTTGCTTGCCGTGGTCCGATGTTTCCGCACCGAATTTTTCCCGGGAACGTTCCATGGCCCTCCTCAAGGCTGTGGATCGATTCGTTGCTCCAGCAAAATAGGGTCAGGATCAATAAAATGTTTGTTGAAACTTTTCCAAGTTTCCCCCCTGAGAGCCGCCGGAGGCACCCCCTTCTGCTTTTATTGAGTTGGTCACGGGCCTTTTAAGGAAGGCAATGCGATTCGACATTATATTCATCTCTTTTGAACCATCCGCGCGGACTGAAAAATGGAGGGAGCTGGGTTAATTCAATTCACCAGCAAAAAAAACGGTTAATTTTCATTGAACGGCATTTCCCGGATGAAGCCGTTTATACCACTTTGAAGACTCCCCGAACCTCCAAGTACCACGATTATCAAGTTGAATCCATCTCATCCCGGCAGTGGCCAATTGGGCGGCAATCCATTATCACAGTACCCAACGAGGATTTTCCGGGTTCAAGGCGGCGTTTCGGCTACCCATTCAATCGCGGGGGAAAGACCATGGGCAAGAGGAATTATTACCGCTTCCTGTTCCGTTATCTGGGGCTGGTGCTGTTCAAGCGGAAAACCATCGGGGCCACCCTGGAGAAGACGGCGGCCAGGCACGGCGGGCGGGTCTGCGTCCTGTTCGAGGACGAGTCGATCACCTACGCGGAGATGAACCGGCGGGCCAACCGGCGGGCCAATTTCTTCCATGGCCTGGGCATCGCCAAGGGAGACGTGGTGTGCCTGCTGATGGAAAACCGGCCGGAATTCCTGGCGACCGTGCTGGGCCTGGCCAAGCTGGGGGCGGTGACCGCGCTGATCAACCACAACCTGAAAGGCCGCGCGCTGGCCCACACCCTCAACCTGTCGGGGGCCCAGGTTTTGGTGGTGGGCCAGGAGTGCCTGGAAACCCTCGACGCGGTGCTGCCCGAGCTGGAGCGCATTCCCAGCGACCGCATCTACGTGGACACGCGCTGGGACGCCGGAGGATCCGGGCCGGCCGGATTGCAGCACCTGAACGCCCTGCTCACCGCGGCGGGGGAGGACAATCCGCACCCGCCGCCGCTCAACAGCAAAGACCCGGTGCTCTACATTTACACCTCGGGCACCACCGGGCTGCCCAAGGCCGCGATCATCAACCACATGCGCTGGTTCTCCGCCGGGCTGGCCATGGGCAGCTATGCGCTCCAGGTCACCCAGCGCGACGTGGTCTTCTGCGCCCTGCCGCTCTATCACTCCAACGGCATCCTGATCGCGTTCGGCGCTTCCCTGATCAACGGCGCGGCGCTGGGGCTGTCGCGGCGGTTCTCGGCCGGCGGGTTCTGGGAGGAGGCGGTCAGGTTCGAGGCCACCTGTTTCATCTACATCGGCGAGGTGTTGCGCTACCTGCTCAACCAGGCGCCCGGCGAGGCGGAGACCCGGCACCGGATCACGCGCATCCTGGGCAACGGCCTGCGCCCGGACATCTGGCCGGCCTTCCGCGAGCGCTTCGGCATCGCCGACATCCGCGAGTTCTACGCCTCCACCGAGGGCAACGCGGCCACCATCAACATGGACAACGTCGCCGGCTCGGTGGGCACCCCGGTGCTCAAATCCTCGGACAACACCGCCCTGGTGCGCTACGACGTGGAACGGGACGCGTACCTCCGCGACACCGAGGGATTCTGCCAGCGCTGCGATCCCGGCGAGACCGGCGAACTGCTGGGGGAAATCAAGGCCGTCACGCCGTTTTACGGCTACACCAACCCCCGGGAAACCGAGCGCAAGATCCTCCACGACGTATTCAGGAAGGGCGACGCCTGGTTCCGCACCGGGGACCTGCTGAAAAAGGACGAGCAGGGCTATTACTACTTCCTGGACCGCATCGGGGACACCTACCGCTGGAAGGGCGAGAACGTTTCCACCCAGGAGGTGCAGGAAATCCTGGCCGGTTTCAACGGCATGCAACTGGTCAACGTGTACGGCGTGAAAATGCCCGGCGCCGACGGGCGGATCGGCATGGCGGCGATCCAATTGGCCGAGGGCCAGCCTTTCGACGGGGCGGCCTTTCACGCCTTCGCCGCTGAAAACCTGGCCGGCTACGCCCTGCCCGGATTCGTGCGGGTGGTGCAGGGCATGGACCTCACCGGCACTTTCAAAATCCGCAAGACGGACATCCAAGGCGAAGGCTTCGACCCGGCGGCCACCTCCGACCCGCTCTTTTACCGCGACAGCCGAGAAGCAACCTACGCCCCACTGGATGCCGCGGTCTTCCAGCGCATCAATTCGGGCGCGCTCAAGCTTTGAGGGGGGTGTCCAGGCTCGAATCCTCCCCCCTCCACGGGCTGTTAAACAACACAGTGGAGGGGGGAAAGCGTTGCATTACAACGATATAGGCCAAGAAGTCACCCTTCCCCATAGCAGGGCCGGGGATGGGGATTCACCTGTTGACCCAACCCAGGGGAGGGGAGCTTTCTTTCCATTGAGGGGGTGGGATTT
>JACZSY010000184.1 GCA_022573975.1 SAR324 cluster bacterium
GGTTTTTGTGGCCGGGGCGGGGTGAGGTGCCGGGTGGAAAACCCCATCCCCGCCTTCAAATTCAAAAAAATTTTGCGGAGCTAAAGGAATAGGCATTTTTTGTTTTCATTTGTTCCGCTCCGCGGAGCCAAGGAAACAGGCTTGTATTTTAAAAGCCGGGCCGGGGGCTTTTGGGGGTGCCCCCCCACCAAATAACGAACCATTGGTTTTATTCACAGGCCTTCCATGACCTGTGGGTGTGGCGCCTAATCGGCAAATGGGAGCAGCAGGTGATTTTCCGTCTCCGTGGAATCCCTGAGGGCTTTTGGCAGTGAAGCCAGAATTTCATTGAAAAGCACCTCGGTCACTCGTTCCTTGACGAACTGCCTGCGGTGAATCAGGCTCACTTCCCGCACGGGAACCGGAGCGGAAAACCGCCTCACACGCCTCTTCTGCTCCTTGCGCTCCAAATCCTGGATGGCCAGGTAGGGGAGCAGGGTCATGCCGAACTCTTGTTCCACCAGGCGAATCAGGGTTTGCAGGTTTCCGCTTTCAAAGCGGACAGGGGAAGGGGATGGCTGGTTGCGTTGCAATCCGCACAGTTGGGTCACCTGGTTTCTAAAACAGTGACCTTCGCTCAGCAACCACACTTCCTGGTTCATCAAATCGGTTTCCGAGACGATCTTTTTTTTACCCAAGGGGTGCTTCCCGGAAAGATAAAGATAAAAGGGCTCGTTAAACAGCGGCCGCTCGTGCAATTCCGGATGGTCCAACGGTGTTGCCGCAATACCGGCGTCCAATCGATCCTGCTCCAGCCGCTCGATCATTTCCTCCGTCTGTAATTCCTGGATCACCAGCCGCACCCGCGGATACCGGGTCGTGAAGGAAGGCAGAAACCGGGGCAGCAGGGTCGTGGACAGGGTGGGTATGATTCCCAACTGAAATTCCCCTCCGATTTCTCCCCTGGCGACCCGTACCAGCTCCTCCAGGCGTTTCTCCTCCCTCAGAATCACGCGGGCCTGGGCGATGATGGCCTCACCGGCCTGGGTCGGCACCACCGGTTGCCGGGTGCGGTCGAATATAACCACGTCCAGCGTCTCTTCCAGCTTCTTGATCTGCATGCTCAAGGTGGGTTGGGAGATGAAACAATGTTTGGATGCTTCCACGAAATTTCGGTGGGTATCCACCGCCACCACGTAAGTCAACTGGCTCAGGGTCATGGGCCGCCTCTCGATATCCGTTGTTCGTCCCCGCTGAAAATCACCCCCATGGGTTCATTTCTTCTAATAGATTATATCTATATCATCATTTAAACAATCGATTTGATCAATATAATAAAATCGGTTGAAATGGTTTCAACGGTAAGAGGGAGCCGGCGAAAAGCCGGGGATCCCTAAAAAATCAAAAACGAATCCATGAGGAGTTTTAGGATGAAAAGCGAAAAATCGATCACCGTGGAAAATCTCGAAGCCGCCTTCGCCGGAGAATCCATGGCCAACCGCAAGTACCTCTATTTTGCCAAGCGCGCCCGCGAACTGGGTGCGGATGATGTGGCGGAAGTTTTCGAGGCGACCGCGGAACAGGAAACCCAACATGCTTTCGGTCACATCGACCTGCTTTATCCCAAGGCGGAATTGACTGTGGAGCGGATGCTGGAACTGGCCATCGAAGGGGAAACCTATGAGTACACCGAAATGTATCCCCAGTTTCGCCACCTGGCAATGAAAGAAAAGAACGACGCCGCGGCAAGGGAGTTCGACGAACAAATCGCCGAATCCAGGGAACATGCCGGGCGGTTCGCCAAGATGCTGGAGCTGGCCGCCAAGCGGTTTGGCGCGCTGACCTCGGTGGAAAAACGCCATGCGGCCCGCTACCAGAAAACGCTGGATCAGGTGCGAGGAAATTAATTTTCGCACCCATCACCGAAAGATAAATCTCTTTTCAGGAGAAATTAAAATGAACCAAAAATATGTCTGTATTGTGTGTGGTTATGTTTATGACCCGGCGGTGGGAATGCCGGAGGATGGGATCGCTCCCGGAACCCCGTTCGCAGCCATTCCCGACGATTGGGAATGCCCCGACTGCGGCGTGAGCAAGGCCGATTTCGAGCCCATGGAAATGGCGGCCTGAAATGCCCGCGGAAAATGTTGCCGGACATGCTGCCGGACAAAACGGCCTCGTCATTGCCGGCAGTGGGATGGCGGGCCATGCCCTGGTGCGCCAACTGCGCCGCCGGGACAGTTCATTGCCCATCACCATGGTGACCGCCGATGGCGGGGAGATGTACTCCAAGCCCCGGCTTTCCGTCGCATTGGCCGAGGGGAAACGCTCCCGGGAACTGGTGCAAATGGAAGGCGGCGCGGTGGCGGAGAAGTTTGGATTGTCCTTGCGCTCCCACACCCGGATTTTAGGGGTGAACTTGCAGAAAAAGCACCTTGCCACCAACCAGGGAAACATTCCGTTCGACACCCTGGTGTTGGCTCTGGGCGCCTCCCCCGTCCGTCTGCCCATTGCCGATCAGGCGCCCGGACGGGTGTTTTCGGTAAACAGCCTGGAGGATTACCGCCGGTGGCGTGAAGTGCTGCGCCCCGGCATCCGGGTGCTGCTGATCGGCGCCGGGTTGATTGGGTGCGAATTCGCCGACGATTTGATCACCTACGGCGCATTGGTGGAGCTGGTGGAACCGGCATCCTGGCCCCTGGGCCGGTTGCTGCCCCGGCAACTGGGTGAAAGCCTGGCGTCCGAACTGGGCCAGCGGGGCGCCCGGCTCCATCTCAACCGCACGGTCGCGGAATTACGCTCCGAAGGAAGTACGGTGCGGGTGAAACTGGACAATGGCCGGATGCTGCGGGTGGACCTGGTGCTGACCTCGGTAGGGCTACAGCCCAACACCCCATTGGCCCTGGCGGCTGGACTCCGTGTGAACAGGGGCATCGTGGTGGACCGGCAACTGCGCACCTCCCACCCCCAGGTTTACGCCATCGGGGATTGCGCGGAAACACCGGGCGGTGTGCTGCCCTTTGTCATGCCGTTGATGGCCCAGGCCACCTGTCTGGCGGGAGTGCTGACCGGCGAGTCCTGCCGGCTGGAATATGCCGCCATGCCGGTGACGGTCAAAACCTCATCCCTGCCCCTGGTCATACTGCCACCGGCCCCCACGAAAAAGGGGAATGGCGCATTGACGGAGAGGGAAAAAACCAAGCCGCCATTTTTTCCGCTCCCGATGGCGCCCCCCTCGGCTTTGCTCTCACGGGGGAATCCACCTCCCAATGGCGACGCCTCGCCAAAACCATGCCCAGCCTGCTGCCGGCATGAGCCGATGTATCCTGGTTTTGGACCATCGGAAGGCGGGCGGCCAAAAAACCCCGCCGGGGAACCGGCGTTTCGGGCGGGTCCACGATTGCCGCGCCCGCATGTTTCCTATGGCACCCGCAGTCCCAGCTTGCCCCGCACGTGGCCGCTTTCGAGCAGGGTATGGGCGGCGCGGATGTTTTCTTCGTTCAACTCGCCCATGTCACGCACGGGCGGCAACGCCAGGCGGCCTGCCTCGACCCAGCCGGTGAGGGTGTCCAGGTTTTTGCGGAAGACGCCCCAATGCTCCGGCCCGCCAAACCGGGCCGGGGCGCTGACCGCCACGAAGTGATAGCTGCCGGTGCGGGCGTAGAGCGGGCTGACGATGGGGCGCCAGATGTCGATGGCGAAATCCGGGTCGTATTCCTCCACCACGCTGGTCACGCGGCCGTAAAAATCGATCACGCCGAAGCAGAGGCGCTTCATCTCTCCGCCCACCAGGTCGAAAGCCGCGGGGACGCCCCGTCCGCCGGTTTTGGCGAGCACCCACTCGGTCATCTCCTCCAGCGACTTGCTCCGGTAGCGCAGCACGTTCTCCGGCGGCAGGCCAAAGGTATCGGCGAGGTAGGCGGCGCTCTCCTCGCTCCCCGCCGTGGCCAGCACCGGCCCGCCGCCCAGCATTTGGATCAGGGGGATCACGTAGCTGCCCACGCCCCCCGACCCGCCGGCCACGAACACCGGCTCGCCAGGCTGGACGTTCGCCTTCATCACCACCGCCTCGTAGGCCGTCAGGCCCGCCACTCCCAGGCTCGCCGCGCGCATGGGATCGGCCCCGGAGGGCAGCGGCGCCACGAAGCCCGCGTGGGTGACCACGTATTGGGCGTAGGCGCCGTTGCTGCACGGGCCGAACAGCACGGCGATGACCGCATCGCCGATGGAAAACCCGGCGGCATCCGGCCCCACCGCGTCAATGGTTCCCGCGGCGTCGCGCCCCAGCACCAGCGGGGGTTCCACGGGCAGCATGCCTCGGCGAATCTTGGTGTCCGAGGGGTTGAGCGTCACCGCTTCGATGCGGATGCGCACCTCTCCGGGGCCGGGCTCGGGCAGTGGCAGATCGCCCCAGCGGAAATGTTCCACACCGCCGGCGGCGTCGAGAATCATCGCTTTCATGGTGTCCGATGGGGTCATGGCGGGTTTGGATGGAGGAACGGCGCTCCCGGGCGGCATCACTGGGGAAAGACGATCACCGGCGCTTCGGGGTGAGGCCGGTACAACAATACGGTGCGCCCGATGGACTGGGCCACGGCAGCCCCGGTGGCCTGGACGATGGCCCCGGTCAGGGCCGCCATTTCCGTGGGGCAGGATTTCAACACCTTGACCTTCACCAGTTCATGGGCCAGCAACTGATCCTCCACCTGCTCCAGCATGGGCGGCGTCAATCCCTGCTTGCCCACGTTTACCGTGGGTTTGAGGTGATGTCCCTTGGCCCTCAGCGTCCGTTTTTGCTTGCCGGTGAGATTCATGGGGTTCCGGGGAAAAATCCAGCGGCGGCCGGATCGGAGATTGACAGCGAAGATCGGCGATTCCAGCGGCTGGAGCCGCCGGAGCGAAACCATCCCGGAACCAATCCCAGGGTGCGGGGGAATGCAACACCCTCTATCGGAATCCGGTATATTGTCAAGAACCATGGCCATCGCAAGCAGGGACATCGCAAGATCGCCCGGTGAGGCTTTTCGTGGCGGATTCACTGGCCGCTTTTTTTTTGAAATATTCCAGAAGCGTCCCCGCCTTGACCGCTTCGAAGCCGCTGCTGTAGCCTGAGGGCTTGAACACGCTTGCCAATAACGCCGCCGGGGCGGCGGGAGTATCGGCGGCAGGTCAAGGAACGGCCGCGCCCGGCGAAACAAGGAGTCAACTGAACAGATATGGGAAAAACGCTGTTGGAAAAAATCTGGCAATCCCACACCGTGGGCATGGAAGGCGGACGCACGATCTTGTATATCGACCGGCACCTCATTCACGAGATCACTTCCGCCCAGGCCTTCTCCGGACTGCGCAAGGAAAATCGGCCTTTGCGCAATCCCGATTCGATCATGGCCGTGATCGATCACAACATTCCCACCGTCAACCAGCGCGGTCCCATCGAGGACCCGTTGGCCGCGAAACAAATCGATACGTTGCGGGAGAACGCCCGGGAATTCGGCGTCAATTTGTTCGATATCGCCGACGAACGCAACGGCATCGTCCATGTGGTGGGTCCGGAACAAGGGGTGACCCAGCCGGGCATGACCATCGTTTGCGGCGACTCCCACACCGCCACCCATGGCGCCTTCGGGGCGCTCGCCTTCGGCATCGGCACTTCGGAAGTCGAGCATGTCTTCGCCACCCAGACCCTGCTCCAGGCCAAGCCCAAATCCATGCTGGTGCGCCTGCTGGGACGGTTGCAGGCCGGGCTTTTCAGCAAGGATCTGATCCTGGGCCTGATCGGAAAGCTCGGCATCAGCGGCGGCACGGGCCACGTGATCGAATATGCGGGGGAATCCATCGACGCCATGTCCATGGAAGAGCGGATGACGGTTTCCAACATGTCCATCGAAGCCGGCGCCCGGGCGGGCATGATCGCGCCGGACGAGACCACCTTCCAATACCTCTCGGGCAAGCCACAGGCGCCCCAGGGCGAAAACTGGGAGCGGGCGCTGGCGTATTGGAAAACCCTTTCCAGCGACCCGGACGCCGCCTATGACACCACCCTGGAGATGGATGTCTCCTCCCTGGCGCCGCAGGTCACCTGGGGCACCAATCCGGGCATGGTCACATCCGTGGATGGCCGCGTACCCGACCCGGCCGCGGCCGCGGACGCCCAAACCCGCGAGTCCTGGCAACGGGCGCTGGCCTACACGGACCTCAAGGCGGGCATGCCCATCACCGACATCGCCATCGACAAGGTGTTCATCGGATCGTGCACCAACAGCCGCATCGAAGACCTGCGCATCGCCGCCAGGGTCTTCGACGGGCGGAGGGTCGCCGGGGGCGTGCAGGTGCTGGTGGTGCCGGGCAGCGGACTGATCAAAAAACAGGCCGAGGCCGAAGGGCTGGACAAGGTGTTCCAGGCGGCGGGGTGCGAGTGGCGGGAGCCGGGATGTTCCATGTGCCTGGGCATGAACCCGGATATCCTGCTCCCCGGAGAGCGTTGCGCGTCCACCAGCAACCGCAACTTCGAGGGCCGCCAGGGATCGGGTGGCCGAACCCACCTGGTCAGCCCGGCCATGGCCGCGGCGGCCGCGGTGCATGGAACCTTCGTGGATGTCCGCACGCTGGGCATTTTTTAATGGGGAAACCAATTCATTGGCGGGTGCTCCACGGCAAGAAGGATTATTACCTCATTTTCGGAAAATCCATCACCGAAGAAGGGCGCATCTGCGAGGCCATGGCGCGCAGGGTGTCCGCGGCCCTCGATGCGGCGACCTTCTTGGAGCGTAGCGTGTTCCTCACCACAGGGGGCGTCGGCAGGTTTCCGCCCTCGGAGGCCTCGTTGATGGCCGGCATGCTGGAGGATCACGGGGTCGGCCCAACGAACATCCTCAAGGAAGAACGCTCGCGCACCACCCTCGAATCGGTCATTCACTGCGCCACCATCTTCAAAAGCCTTACCGACCTCGATGCAGTGATGGTGTGTACGGACCATTACCACCAGTTCCGCTGCAGGGTGTTGCTGTGGTTGCTGGGCATTCGCACCCTTTCCATTAAAATTGAGAGCGGGTATAAATCCAGCGGCCCCCTCCTGTGGGGATACTATTACCTGCGGGAATTCCCCGCGCTGATTTTCGACTGCCTCCTGCTGGGGCCGATGCTGGTGTGGATCAACCGCCGCGGGAGAAGAACGGCCGTTTAATTGGCATGATCGAATTCATGGGGGACAATATTTCTATCCATCCCGGATGCCAGGCAGCGAATACCCATCACCGATTGGAAGACATGGCCAAGACATTGTTCGAGAAAATATGGGACGCCCACGTGGTGAGGATGGAAGGGGAAACCACCATCCTCTACATCGACCGCCACATCACCCACGACCTGAAAGCGGGGATGTTTCATCGCATGCAGGCCGCGGGCACCCAGGTGCGCCGCCCGGCCCAGGTCTTCGGGGTGATCGACCATACCATCCCCACGGTCAACCAGCAGGGGCCTTACGAGGACCCCGAAACGGCGCGGCTGCTGGAGATCGTCCGCGAGCGCAGCAAGGCGATCGGGTTTTCGCTCTATGACGTGGACGACGAACGCAACGGCATCACTCACGTGGTGGGGCCGGAACAGGGCATCACGCTGCCCGGCATCACCCTGGTCTGCGGGGACTCCCACACCGCCACCCATGGCGCGCTGGGTTGCCTGGCCTTCGGCATCGGCACCTCGGAATGCGTGCACGTGATGGCCACCCAGACCGTGCGGCAGAAAAAACCGGCCACCATGCGCGTCACTTTCAACGGCCGCGCGCCCGGCGGGGTGTCCGCCAAGGACCTGATCCTGGCCCTGATCGGAAGCATCGGCACGGCCGGGGGCACCGGTTATGCCATCGAATACGCCGGGGAGGCCATCGAGGCGCTTTCCATGGAAGGGCGGATGACCTTGTGCAACATGACCATCGAAGCCGGCGCCCGCACCGGCATGGTCGCGCCGGACGACACCACCTTGGAATACGTGCGGGGCCGTGCTCTCGCCCCCCAGGGGCAGATGTGGGATCGCGCCGCGGCCTATTGGAGAACCCTGCCCAGCGATGCGGACGCGGTCTTCGACGCCGAGGTCTCGTTTGATGTTTCCGCCCTGGCCCCGCAGGTCACCTGGGGCACCAATCCGGGCATGGTCACCGGCGTCGACGGGCGCGTGCCCGACCCCGCCGCCGCGCCCGATGCCAACACGCGCGAGGCATGGCAACGCGCTCTGGAATACATGGGCCTCACCCCCGGCACGGCCATCACGGACATCGGGGTGGACGTGGTCTTCATCGGATCGTGCACCAACAGCCGGCTGGAGGACCTGCGCGAAGCCGCCCGATACGTCAAGGGCCAGACGGTGGCCCAGGGAGTGCGGGCGATGGTGGTGCCGGGCAGCGGAATCGTCAAGAAACAGGCCGAGGCCGAGGGGCTGGCGGAGGTCTTCAAAAACGCCGGCTTCGAATGGCGGGAGCCGGGTTGCTCCATGTGCGTGGCGATGAACGGAGACGTCCTCCCCCCGGGGAAGCGCTCGGCCTCCACCTCCAACCGCAACTTCGAAGGCCGCCAGGGGTACCGGGGCCGCACCCACCTGGTCAGCCCCGCCATGGCCGCCGCCGCGGCCATCCATGGAAAATTCACCGACATCCGCACCCTCGGCGGCGGCTAGCATCGGGGGCCAAGAGCGTTCCACGGGCCCAGCGCCCACTGAAGTTTGCCCCCGAGGTGTATTCCAGGTCGTCCACAAAGTCAGGCGGTGAAGCGGAGTGAAGCCTCACTCCTCCGGCCTTCGGCCCGGCGCTCGAAGCCTCAACTCCCGGCCTGCGGCCCGGCGCTCGAAGCCTCAACTCCCGGCCTGCGGCCTCCCTCCCTCTCCATCGGGGATGGAGAGGGAAAAAGCGTCGTGTTTACAATGATATAAGAAAGTAGTCACCCTTCTCCACCGAGCCTGCCCTGAGCCTGCCGAAGGGATGGGGATTACCCCGTCCGAAACCTCCGCTCCCGGAAGGGTTCCCCCAAACGCTTATGGCACGCAACGGACTTTTTCCACCCGGCGATGACGCCCCCC
>JACZSY010000185.1 GCA_022573975.1 SAR324 cluster bacterium
CCAACCCAATAAAAGCAGAAGAGGGTGCCTCCGGCGGCCCTCCGGGGGCAAACTTTCTTATAGGAAAAGCAAGTATTTTAAACTCTCATTCCAATATTTTATTAAGAGTTTTCATCCATTTTTTCCAAAAAATGGTCTGGGGGCGTGGGGGATGAAATCCCCCACGCATTTAGTTGGTCACAGGCCTTTTAAAGCTGCTGGGAGTCCAGAGGGCTATGTTTTTCAACATCCCCGCCCATTGGCCGCCGGGGGTTTTTCCTTTCCATCCATCGCCACGGACTTTTGCGGGAGCGATCGCGCATGAAGGCTTGGAACGTTGTTGAATTCGGACATTTCGCGGAGGTAATGCAATGGAGCGAGGCGCCCGAGCCGCGGCCCGGTGACGGATCGGCCCTGATCCGCGTGGGCGCGGCGGGACTGACCTTCGCCCTGATGCTCAGGATCTCCGGCCAGTACCAGGTGCGCGATACCTTGCCGTTCGTGCCGGGCTCCGATGCGGTGGGCGAGGTGGTGGCCGTTGGCGCCGGGTGCGCCTTGCGCCCTGGCATGCGCATCATGGGGCGGGGGCTCAGCGGCACCTTCGCCGAGTATGCCCTGATGGACCCGGAGGCGGCGCGGCCGGTGCCCGAGGGGATGAGCGACGTCCAGGCGGCGGCCTTCCTCAACGCCTTCCAGACGTCCTACGTGGGGCTGGCCTATCAGGGGCGCCTCAAACCCGGCGAGGTGCTGCTGGTGCATGGCGCCGCCGGCGGAGTGGGGCTGGCCGCCATCCAGATCGGCAAGGCGCTTGGCGCCACCGTGATCGCCACGGCCGGCAGCGGCGAAAAAATAGCCGCCTGCCTCGCCCAGGGCGCCGATCATGCGGTGAATTACGAGGAAGTGGATTTCGTGGAGGCCGTGATGGAATTGACGGGCGGCCATGGCGCCGATGTGATCTACGACCCGGTGGGCGGCGAAGTGTTCACCAAAAGCCGCCGCTGCATCGCCTTCGACGGCCGATTGGTGGTGGTCGGCTTCGCCAGTGGCCAGATTCCGGAAATCGCGGCCAACCGCATGTTGCTGCGCACCTTCTCGGTTTCCGGCTTCACATTGCACGCCTATCAAAAGCACCGGCCCGACCTGTTGGAAAAATCCGAACAGGCGCTGATGGATTTCTACCGGGAGGGGAAAATCGATCCGGTGGTTTCCGCGGTGCTGCCCATGAGCCAATTGATCGGGGGGCTGAAAATGCTGGAAGACCGCAAAAGCATCGGCAAGGTGGTGCTCGTGGCGGAGGAGGGAGGGTAGCGGGATTGGGCGGGCTTTCTCCACCACCTTCCCGGTTTCCGGCCATGACGGGGCTGGATTGCGCGGCCCGATTTCACCCCAGTTTGGTAAACCGGGCCAGGTACTCCGGCCCGGGACGATCCGGGCTTTTCGGCACGATCGGTTCGGGCCCTTCCGCGCGCCACCGATCCGGGGGAAACAGGCCCATCACCAGATCGGGGGGAGTGTTGAACGGGGGGCCGTCGTCGAAATCCACCTCCATGAACACGCCCAGCAGGCGTCCTCCCGGCTTGAGCGCCCGATAAGCGAGAGCCTCGTAGTCCGGGTAAAACCGGGGCGCCAGGGCGCAGAGGCAGGTTTGTTCCAGAAATACGTCGAAGGCGCCATCGTAGTTTGCCGGAAGGGTGAACATGTCCCGGTGCAGGATTTCGATTTCCAACCCGCGTCCGGCGGCCTGGGCGCGCAGAAAATCCAGCGGCGGCGCCACGATGTCCAGGGCGGTGACCCGGTAACCCAGTCCGGCCAGGTAAACCGCCTCGAAACCCCGCCCGCAAGCGGGAATGAACACCCGGCCGGCTGGGGGGAAATGATGGCGCACCAGGGTTTCAACCGGCCCGCTGACCCGGCCCAGGTCCCACGGCAGATGCTCCTCGTCATATTTGCCCTGCCAGAATTCCGGCCCGGGACAGGTGATCTGTTTGCTCATCCGCGCTATGCTCCTGGAGGGGTTTGGCGGGCGCCAAGCCCACGAAAAAAAGGAACCGCCGATAACCGCCGATAACCGCCGATAAAAACAGGGTTGACTTGCCGTCCTCCATCCAATCCGTGTTTATCCATGTCCATCCGTGGTTTCGCTATTACATGATTGTACTATTCCCCATTCAGGAAGGCGTCAATGAGCCAAAGAGCACTGATCGTGATCGATGTGCAGAACGAATATTTTCCCGGCGGGGTCTGGGCCTTGCCGGATGCGGAAAAGGCCCTGCCCAACATTCTCCGCCTGATCGGCCGCGCCCGGGAGGCCGGAGATCGGGTGGTGTTCATCCAGCACGTGGCGCCCGAATCCTCGCCTGTGTTCGCCGAGGGATCGCCCGGGGGCCAATTGCGTCCCGAACTGTCCATCGCCGAAGGGGACAAAACCTTTCAAAAGGGCCACCCTTCCGCGTTCCAGGACACTGGGTTGCACGATTGGCTGCAAGGAGCCGGGGTGGAGTCATTGGACGTTTGCGGCTTCATGACCCAGATGTGCTGCGACACCACCACGCGGGCCGCCTACGAAAAGGGGTACAAGGTGCGCCTCTTTTCCGACGCCTGCGCGGCCCGTGAGGTGACTTTCAACGATGCGGTGATCCCCCACGACGTGGTGCACAACACCCACCTGGGCACCATCGCCCGCTTCGCCGCCGTGCTCCCCACCGGCGAGGCGTGATCCCAGGGAGCGGCGCCCCTGGCCATGGCCGTCAATGGGGAAGCGCCGGGCGCGCTGGCCCGGGAGGCCAAGGGGTTGGCGCGATCCCGATCCATTTTTCCACCGGCTTGATTTTTGGCGGCGATTTCGCGGCTTTCCCGCCAGATGCCGCGGGCGGGTCATCCTTCCCCCTGGGAGTCATCCGGCTCATTTCCTGTTATGGAATGGATATTCTTTGCCGGGAATGGATGCAAGAACACCTTTTCATCAAACAGGAACCGTCCGCCAGGGGATATGATTGGTGATTCCCCCCCCGCCAAAAGGCGGGAGGTCAGCACCACAAGGCCGCAGGAAAACCATGAATCGATCCGCCCCCCTGGCTCACCTGAATCCCCGCAAGATTCTGGTGCTCAGCATGGAACACCTGGGGGACTTGATTTTCAGCACCGGCCTGATCCCGCCCTTGCAGGAGCGCTATCCGGAGGCGGAAGTCGATGTGTGGTGCCGGAGGTATACCGCGCCGATTTGCCGGCTGGCGCCGGGAGTCGGGAAAATCCACACTTCGGAACCCTTCTGGGAAAGAGAGTGGAAAAAACAAAAAGGCGTTTTCAAGGCGCACCTGAATACGCTGAAAGCCGTTCGCCGGGAAAAATACGACTTGGCCGTGATTCCATCGTTTTCCTGGAAAGTTTCCGCTTCAGCGGCCTTGGCTGGCATTCCGGTGCGGATCGGCTACCGGCGGCGGAAAAACTTTCTGTTTCAGACCCATCCCCAACCCCAGCAAAACCCCAACCTGCCCGTGATGCAGGAACTCGCCCGCTTACTGGAACCGTTGGGGATTTTCGTGAAGGATTTGCGTTACCGGCTGGATTCAAGCCCGCTCGATTCCCGCAAACGCGCCCTGGCCGGCCGGGCGCCCTGGGAGCGGGTGGTGGTGGTGCATCCTTTCGCCAGCCATGATGGAAAAACTGCTCCACTCCCCTCGTTTTTCCTGTTGGCCGAATATTTAATCAGCCGGAAGCTGCATCCTTTGTGGATCGGCACCCCCGACGAGTTGGAGCGGATCAGAAACGCCACCAGCCAGTGGGGACCCGGTCACTTCATCGATACCCTGGGATCGGGTGAAATGGGGGACGCCGATGCGGCGATTTCCATGGCCAAATTTTCCATAGGAACCGATTCCGGCCCCCTGCACATTGCCAGCGGCTTTGGAATTCCCTGCCTTGGGATATACACGGTACAATTCTTCCGACGCTGTTTTCCACAAGGCGTGTCCGTTTTCCAGACCATCTGCAAGGACTCGCCGGACGACATCACCGGGGAGGATATCATCGAGGGATTCGAAAAACTTCGGGAGGGGGCGGGGGGATGAGATTATTTCAAATGGCGCCTGGGAAAAGCGGCAACAGGCGGCCCAGCCGTTTTTCCATCGCCGTGCCTGGATGCTGGTGCCTGGATCTTGCCGCAAGGCGGAGAGCGCCATGCGGGCGAGAGGGCGCTTGAAAGGCCGCCGCCCCCGGTAGCAGGGTGAGGGTCAGGGGTTGGTGCGTACAATAGCCGGCATGGAGCTTGCCGGGTTTATCCTCTATTGGGCGCGGGGCCGGCCAGTAAAAATCCAGGGACGGAAAGTTGCGGATGTTCCAGGCCCCCGGAGCGCCAAAGAGGGTATCCCTGCACCCCGTATGGACCACCTCGCCCGTTTCCCCGGTTCCGGTGGCGGCGCGGGGCGGCCCGGATTTCAAGGGCCTGGTTGAGAGCGGTTTCGCCGATGACGGGAAATGCCCCCGGCACCCTGGGCGCCCTGGGCGCCCAGGGTGCCGGCGAGGCCGCTTATTTCCTGAAATCGTACTTGGTGAACAACTCGTCGTCTCCCACCACCGCTCGCGAGCGTTCCTCGCGCCGCCGGGCCATCGCTTGGCGCCAGCGGGGCAGCAGTTGGGCCAGGGCCGCCCAATGGAAAGGGTTCGCCACCCGCAGGCGCAGAGCCAGGAAGAACACAAACGAGGCCATCAGACGCCGGGAATGAATATTGATCAGCACGAATAAAATCCGGTTGCGCACGGCGATCACCCGCTTGCCGAAGGGCCGCACGACCCGGTCCAGAGTGCTGCTGCTGCGATGGTGGGCGCGCAACTTTGGCTCGTAAACGATGCGCCAGCCCCGCTTGAGGGCGCGGTAGGAAAGGTCGATGTCCTCGAAGAGAAAGGGCGAAAACAGGTCGTCGAAGCCCTCCAGGGCCCGTATTTTTTCCGCATCGCAGAAAAAATAGGCCCCCATCACCGAAAAGGAAGGATAGGGGGGGCGCAGGGACAATTTTCCGGCCTCCTCCTCATAGTAGTTTTTGGTGGTGCGCGGCGCGCCATGACGCCAAAATCCCATTTTCCCACCATCCAAGGCCCGGCCCGTGCTATGGTCGAAGGCGTTGGGCGTGATGGCGAACAGCGCCGGATCGTCGAAGTGGCGCCGGTAATGGGCCAGAAAATCCGGTTCGAGCTTAACGTCGGAATTGAGGAGGAGCAGAAATTTCCCTTTCGCCGCGGCGATGCCCGTGTTGCAGGCCTTGCTGAACCCCCCGTTGGTCTCCCGCACCACGACCCCGGCCCGCGGAAACAATTTCAAGGTGTCCAGGCTGCCGTCCGTGGACGCGTCATCCACCACGATCAACTCGGTGGGCGCCTGGGCATTGCCCATGGCCTCCATCACCGACGGCAGGAACTGGGACAGCAACGCCTCCCCGTTGTAGTTGGGGATGATGATGCTGAGTTCTGGCTCGGTCATGGCGGCGGGTGGTGGTTGCGAATCCGGACGTGGAAAAAAAACGGACACTCAGGGGAACGGATGGTTTTGGCGAAAAAACTGGCTCTTCAGGGCCATCGTCCCAATATTTCCTCCCGGCGGGGCGTGGGAGCGGGCACCGCAAGTATAGACCAGGGCGCGGGAACTGCGAAAGGACTTTTTTTTTAGAATGGAACCGCATCAGGAATGGAACCGCGCCGGGTGTGAAAACACGGTGGTTAACGAACACGGTGGTTAACGAACACGGTGGTTAACGAACACGGTGGTTGAAAAACATGGTTGTTAACGAACACGGTGGTTAAAAAACGGTGGTTAAAAATTACGGTGGTTAAAAATTACGGTGGTTTGGCGGGCGGATGCATGGGGATCTAGGCCCGCCGGCCCTTCCGCCCCCGGGAAATTTGCCGCTTTCAGGCAGGTGGTGAAGACGAAATGAGAAAGTTTCTTGTGACGGGCGGGGCCGGTTTCATCGGCGCGAATTTCGTGCTGGAAGAACTGGCGAAAGGAGCGGTTGGCATCGTCAACCTGGACAAGCTGACCTACGCCGGCACCCTGCTCAGCCTGGAGCCGGCGATGGAGCATCCCAACCACCGCTTCGTGGAGGGCGACATCTGCGACGGCGCGCTGGTGAGGCGCCTGCTGGACGAGGAGCAGCCGGACGCGCTGATCCATTTCGCAGCGGAATCCCATGTGGACCGCTCCATCGACGGTCCGGCGCCTTTTATCCAGACCAATGTGGTGGGCACCTTCACCCTGCTCGAAGCGGTGCGGGCCTACCTGACGGATGCCCCGGGAGACCGCAAGAAGGACTTCCGCTTCATCCATGTCTCCACCGATGAGGTGTTCGGCTCCCTGGGCGCCGAGGGACTGTTCCATGAAGACACCCCTTACGCGCCCAATTCTCCCTATTCCGCCTCCAAGGCCGCCTCCGATCATCTGGTGCGGGCCTATCATCACACCTATGGAATTCCGGCGATCGTCACCAACTGTTCCAACAACTACGGCCCCCATCAATTCCCCGAAAAGCTGATTCCGCTGATGATTCTCAACGCCCTGGAGGGAAAACCCCTGCCGGTTTATGGGGATGGCGGCCATGTCCGCGATTGGCTCCATGTGCTGGACCATTGCAAGGCCATCGCCAAGGTTGTGGAAAAGGGAATTCCGGGGGAAACCTACACCATCGGGGGCCGTAACGAGAAAACCAATCTTGACGTGGTCAAAACCCTCTGCGAAATCATGGACCGGCTGTTTCCCGGCGCGCCCCATGCGCCGCACGAAAAGCTGATCGCCTTCGTGGAGGACCGGCCCGGTCATGACCGGCGTTATGCCATCGACACCACCAAAATTCAGCGCGATCTCGGCTGGGCGCCGGAGGAATCCTTCGAGACGGGCCTGGAAAAAACCGTGGCCTGGTACCTGGAACATCGCGGCTGGTGCCAACAAGTGACCAGCGGAGGATATCGACGCACCCGGCTGGGACTGAGCTAATAATGCCTCCGGCGGGCCAGGGGGAATAAATCACAGGCCTTTTTCAAACAAGCTGGCCGGGGAGTGTTGGAGGTGAAACCCCTCATGTTGTAGGTTTTCAAATTGTAGTATTTCAAATTGTAGTATTTCAAATTGTAGTCTTTCAAACACCTGGCAGGCATGCAGACGGCGGGCGCGGATGAAAGGAATTCTACTGGCGGGCGGTTCGGGGACGCGGCTTTATCCGCTGACCAAGGTGATCAGCAAGCAGATGCTGCCGGTGCACGACAAGCCGATGATCTACTACCCGTTGTCCACCCTGATGCTGGCGGGCATCCGGGATATTCTGATCATTTCCACCCCGGAACACCTGCCGCATTTCCAGGCCCTGCTGGGTTCGGGGGAGGATTATGGCTGCGCCTTCACCTACCGCGAACAACCCCGGCCCGAGGGACTGGCCCAGGCTTTCATCCTCGGCAGGGCCTTCGTCGGCCAGGATACCGTGGCGCTGATCCTGGGGGACAACATCTTTTACGGGCATGGCCTGATCCCCAGCCTGCGGGAAAATCTGGCGCTGGAACGCGGAGCGGTCATTTTCGCCTACCGGGTCAAGGACCCGGAGCGCTATGGCGTGGTCGAGTTCGACGGCGATGGCTTGGGCGGCAAGGATTCCAAAGGCGGAATCACCGTGCTGAGTCTGGAGGAAAAGCCCGCCCGCCCCAAATCGAACTGGGCCGTGACCGGCCTCTATTTCTACGACAACCAGGTGCTGGACATCGCCGCCGGACTCAAGCCTTCGGCACGGGGCGAACTGGAGATCACCGACGTCAACCGCCATTACCTGGAGCAGGGACGGCTGAGGGTTGAAATCCTGGGGCGGGGGATCGCCTGGCTCGACACCGGCACCCACGAGGCCTTGATCCAGGCCGCGAACTTCATCGAGACCATCGAGTCCCGGCAGGGGTTGAAGGTGGCCTGCATCGAGGAGGTGGCCTACCAGATGGGGTTCATCGACGCCGGGCAACTGGAAAGGCTGGCCGGGCCCATGAAGGACAACGATTACGGCCGCTACCTGCTGGAAACCGTGCTGGCGGGGGGGAAGGGGCGGTGAAGGCGCTGACCACCAGGCTGGAGGGGTTGGTGC
Source organism: SAR324 cluster bacterium (assembly GCA_022573975.1). Taxonomy (GTDB): domain Bacteria; phylum SAR324; class SAR324; order SAR324; family JACQKK01; genus JACZSY01. The sequence goes on from JACZSY010000185.1 coordinate 8,082, forward strand.
TGCTGGAACCCGATGTGTTCAGCGACGGGCGGGGCAGCTTCATGGAAACCTATCATGCCCCCCGCTACGCCGCGCATGGCATCGCGGCATCCTTTGTTCAGGACAACCTGTCCCGAACCACGCATGGCGTGCTGCGCGGGCTGCACTTCCAGCATCCCCATCCCCAGGGAAAACTGGTGCAGGTGCTGGAAGGCGAGGTGTTCGATGTGGCCCTGGACATCCGCCAGGGGTCTCCCACCTTCGGGGAGTGGGAAGGTTTCGCCCTCTCCGCGGCCAACCACCACCAGCTCTACCTACCGCCCGGATTCGCCCACGGATATTGCGTGACCAGCCCCTGTGCGCTAATTTTATACAAGTGCACGGACCTTTATCACCCGGAATGCGAAGGCACCGTTGCCTGGGACGATCCGGCCCTCTCCATTTCCTGGCCGCTGGAATCCCCCACGGTTTCCGGCAAGGATAGGCAAGGCGTTCGGCTCGGTGATTTGGATCCGGCCCTGCTCCCCCTATATTGAGAGTTTTCTCCGCGCCGATCTCCAGCCCATGGCTTCCAACACAGCGACCCAGCCCAGGATTCTTCTCACCGGCATTACCGGCCAATTGGGCTGGGAACTGTTCCGGGAACTCAGCACCCTGGGAGCAGTGGTGGCGGCCAGCCGTACGGGGGAATCCCCGCTGCCGGGCGTGAAAGCCATCGCCATGGATTTTTCCAAGCCGGAATCGCTGGGGAAGCAGGTGAGGGAAATCCGTCCCGATCTGATCGTCAATGCCGCGGCCTACACCGCCGTGGATCGGGCCGAGGCCGAGGGGTCCCTGGCCATGACCGTCAATGCGGAAGCCCCGGGCGCGCTGGCCCGGGCGGCCAGGGAACTGGGCGCGCTTTTGATTCATTTCTCCACCGACTACGTTTTCGACGGCATGGCCGGCCAACCCTACGCCGAGACCGACGCCCCCAGTCCGC
>JACZSY010000186.1 GCA_022573975.1 SAR324 cluster bacterium
GTTTCAAGCGTTGCCGGCATTGGACTTTGAGATGCAAGGTTTTATCGCCAATATGGACGCCGCCACCAAGACGCTGCTGAGCAGAGAGCAAGATATGGACCTGTCCTCGGCAATCGAACTGGAGGCCTTCACCCAGGCCCTTCTGATGACCACCGAGGATCACGCCGAGTTCTACAAGGCGTTTACCGGCAAGCGGCCACCGGAGTGGAAGGGCAGATGAGCCGGCACCATCTGTTCAACCCGGAAGACATGGCACCCGCAGCGGGGTTCTCCTACGGAGCCGTCGCCGCTGAGGGGCGGACTCTTCACATCGCCGGCCTGACGGGCCATCGCCGTGATTTGAGCATTGATGAAGGGATTGTCGACCAGTTCTCGGCTGCATGTCGGGCGGTCGCCGGCGTGATCGAGGAGGCCGGGGGTGAGCCAACCGACCTGGTGTCGATGACCATCTACACCCCGGCAATCGAAGAATACCGGCAACACCTCGAGGAGATCGGGGCCGCCTATCGGATCGTGTTCGGCAAGCATTATCCACCGATGGCCCTGCTCGGAATATCCGAGCTGCTCGACCCGAAGGCCCTTGTCGAGCTCATGTGTGTGGCGGTGGTGCCGACTGCGCCCTGAGCCTCAGTCGTGGAGGATGAAGACGGCAAAATCTGGGGCAATCCCAACCGTTACCTGCTCTTCCTCTACCTGGGCAAAGTGAAGTGCATTTACCTGGGCGGGAAGTGGGAGCGCTATATCGGCTGGGTGAAGGAGACCAGCGAACCACGCGCGTTCAAAAGCCCATCGTGCAACAGAGGAAAACATGCCGGAGACATCATCTCGTTGCCACAGAACTCCGGCGGCCAAGACGACGACGAGGGGGACGGCCGTTTCCACTTGGCTGGCGCGGAAATCAAGGCCCGCGTGATCTCGAGCGACCCGGCCTTCAGTGAAACCCGCATTCGGGTGACCATTCCGGTGGTTGCGGAATAGCATCCGGAGCGGTTCCCGCTGGGAGAGAAAATTCTTCCCGGCGGGAACGTTATCTCCCGGCGATTAAATTTTTCCCGTGGTTTTCAAGGGTCCGTATGGAAAAAATACGGACCTTTTTTTATCGGGGTCAAAGGATGGTGGGGGTTATATCGATCACGGCGGGCAGGCCCGCCCCGGTGGATATAACCAGCACGGTGGATATAACCAGCACGGTGGTCATGCCGGGAGGGTGCGCAGCCGCCGGAAAAATGGTTTTTCGATCCGGGGAGAATTAAAAGAAGGGTTGGTGGGGTGGGCCGGCCTATCTCGGGCGGGGAAAAGGCCCGAAAAAAAGAGCCCACGGTGTTGGCGGGTCGTTATGGGTCGCGGAAGCGCACTTCATAATAGGGGAAAGGCAGGTCTTCGATGTTTTTGGCCAGAAAATCACAATCCTCCCTGTGTTTGACGGCCTCGTAGGTATTCCCGGTGATCAATATCTCGTAGGCCCGGGCGGTGTCCTCTCCCAGCTTGGAGGCCCGGTTCATCTCGTCGCCCATGGCCAGGTTTGGGCCAATGGCCAGCACATCGCCAAAACCGATCCCAATACAACATTCCGCCGGATGCTCCGTGCTGTTGTCCGATTGGTTGAAAATACGGATGCGGCGATGAATTTCCAGGGCCGAATCCAGGGCCTTGTCGGGATCGTCGAAGAGCGCGGTCAGGTCGTCCGCGAAGGCGTGAACCAGCCGGGCGCCGTACTCCTGAAAAATCGGCGCGCAAACCCGTTGCACATCCAAAATGCGCAGCAGACTGTTCACTTCCCCGAACCGAATCGCGGCCTGGGTAAACCCGGTCATGTCCAGGCAAAGGATGGCCGCCCGGGTGGCATACTTGGTCCGGAAATCCTCCTCGCCGATCCGGCCTTCCCGCAGGGCGATCATGTCGAGGTAAACCGCTTCGCTCCACTCACCCAGCCCGGCCAGTTGGCGGGGTGTGTTCATCAAATCGTAGGGGTAGGGTTTAGCCATCTGCGATGATCGAATAATCGAATAAAGGGCGCCAGCCTGAATCGTCCATACCGGGGCGGGCAATGCCCGGCCAAGTCAGGCGCGCTGGCAGTGGGCGGGGGTCATTTCGCGGCTCCCCAGGAGGCCCACGCAAACCGTCTCAATCCCCAGCCACCGGGAAGGCCGCCGAGGGAGCCGCCGAGGGAGCCGCCGAGGGAGCCACCCCGGAGGCCGCCGGATGCGGCGCCGAAAGGATTTGGCCGATCATGGTTTGAAACCGGCCGTACTCGAAGACAGCGCCGGATTTTCGTTGATAGAATGCCAGGCAGTCCTTCACCTTGGCCTGGATTTGTTCCGGGGTGGGCGGGCTGTCCGGGGAACCTGGCGCGGGAATGACCGAGGTGCGGACAACCTCGTTTCCGGCGGCATCCCTGGCGATCAGGTCGAGGGGGTCGCTGCGCCGTTTCATGCCGTCGGGCTTTCCCTCGCGCTCGATGAAGCGGGTGCGGTTCATCACCGCCCGCAGATCGGGCCTCCGCATGGCGTCATCCTCGAAATGCACCAACCCCACCTCTCCATCCACCAGGGCGCAGGCCACCGTATAGGCTCCGCAGAACTTCCCCTCGCTTCCCGTCCGGGGATCCAAAACCCGCAAGGGCAGGAACGCGCCGGCCGGCCCCAGGATTTCGATGGTGTCCAACTGGGCCAAAGGGATGTTTTTTTCCTGCAATTCCCGCCGGGCGGAAAGAGCGGCGGCGATGGGGCGATGGGTTTGATAACAACAGGGGTACAGCTTGACGGCGATGCCGCTTTGGGCCGGGTCGAACGTGATGGCGCCAGCATCCTCGCCGGGTTCCGCTCCGCCATAAAGATCGAAATAGCCCTTGGGGCCGAACACGTCCTCGTCCGCGGTCACTCCGGCGCCGGCCAGCCGCGCGGCCCGGAGGCCCGCGGCGGCGGCCAATCCAGCCTGAAGGGGCTTGGCCATGGCGCCGAAATTCCGTTGCAACCCTCCAGCCTGGGCGGCGGCGATGGCCAGGGCCGCCGCGCTGCGTTCGGCATCGAGTCCCATCAGATAGGCGCAGGCTGCCGTGGCGGCGAGGGGGCCGATGGTGCTGGTGGCGTGCCAGCCTTTTTCGTAATGGGGAAAACCCAACACCCGGCCCAGGGCCACATTGACCGCCAAACCGATGGAGAAGGCGGTGGCTACACGTTCCCTCCATTGCGGATGACGCCGGGTGGCGGCCATCAGGGCGGCCACGATGGGCGCGCTGGGATGGGTGGAACTGGTCTGGTGAACATCGTCGAAATCCAGCGCGTGGGCCGCCGTCCCAAGGATCAACGCCTCGTCTTCCGCATTGGGCGCGGAAAGGGTGTCGGGGGAAGCATTGTTTCCCCCGGCGTAAAGATCGATCGTTTTCCGCGTTACCGGCTCGCACCAGCCGGCGAAAATGACCGCCAGGGTGTCTTCAAAGGCAAGCCGCACATGAGGCAGGTCGCCAATATGGCGGGGGAGGGCCTCCTCGATCATTCCGGTCAATTTGGACAGGAAGCCGCTTTTCGGTTCGGTTCCGGCCATCGTTCATCTCCATTTTGGGCAGTGACGGCGTCAGCGCGGGTTTGGTGTCCGGCTGGCGCCAGCCTGGCCGGCGGTTCGCGCAAGGGTCCGAAACGCGATTCCCGCGTCGATCCGCTGAATCTGGAATATTGCTCTCATGCAAGGCTATCCCAATTTCTTCCTGTTAGGCAAACCGCCCTATCACGCGGTTTTTGGCACTCCCCGCCCACCAAATTCCTGATATTAGCTACTCCCCGGCTGGGCTTGACGAGAAAACACCCGGCCAAAGCCGTCTGAATCGCTCAGGGGCAGCTTTCATAGCGCACCAGAGCCTCCGGGTCGCTTTCGGGGGATATTCCGTCCGCGAAGCGGACGATGCCAAGGGTTTCGTTCATGTACTCCATGTGGGCGCCGATTTCCTCCAGCGCCATCAGGCGCTCGTATCCGGTGATTTCACGGCCGCGCCGAAAGCGGTAATAATCCTCGGTGATCCGGTAGAGGGATTTGGGGCGGTCCAGATCCTTGACCAGATCGGCAATGCGATGATTGTGTTCGTTCATGATTTCCATGCTCCGCCGTTCAACGTCATGAATATCCCCGTAATGTGAAGGCAGGCCCAGGCGAATCCCCTCGGCCCGGGAGGCGATCTTGATCAGGGAATTCATGTAATTCAACAGTCCCGATCCGCTGGTGTAGATTTTTGGAAACTGGTGGGGCGTCACATGGTTGAGCACATGGTCCCCCAGCAGCAAGACATCGTCGAGCTTGAGACAGCACAAGCCCGGGCAATGACCCGGAGTGTGAATCACCTCCATGCCCCCGGCGATCCGCTCGCCGTCCCGAAAAGCGTGGGTCACGGGATATCCCGGAAAATCGGCCTTGCCGTGAACATGCATTTCCATGAACGTTTCGATTTCCGGGCCCGGCATGCCCGATTGCCGCAGAAACCGCTTGATCCGCTCCCGCCCCTTGGTCATCTCCGCCGGGTAATTGGAAAGTGTATGCGCGTCCCATTCATGCACCCACAGCTTGGCGCCAGTGGCTTCCATGGCGAATCGCAGGCCGCCGAAATGGTCGAAATGCGCATGGGTGATCACGATATGTTCCACATCCTCCAGGGTCACTGGCTCGTCATACACCCGGCTCACCACTTCCAGGCCTTCGCGCAGACTGGTTTCCGACAAATGTGTGCCCGTGTCCACCAGGATCAAGGTGTCCCCGGCGGCCACCAGATACGTCGCGGTCCAATGGTCCTTCCAATCGGTCATGGGAAAGCTGAACACAGGAATCTTGTAGATCGTCCCCCCGCCGATCAAAGGATAGCGCATCACCCCGCGAACGCCATGGGTGGAAAGATAAATGGAATCCAGCTGGGGTTTCTTCGGCAACTCCCGCAGGGAGCGGATGCGCCTTTGAATGAGAGGAACATCCACCCGGAGAAAATTCTGGCTGAAGAGGGGCATCAATTCCGCATCCAAATCCTGCTGGGCCGTGATGTCGCCTAAAACGAACCGGTTGAATTCCGCCGTGAAAATTTTTTGGGAAATTTTGTCCATGACTGTGGGTTGGAGGAGGGAAAAGGGGTTGAAGGGTTCGCATCCTCGGGAATTTACCACGGGAGGCGAATTTTCAACGATGATTTTCAACGGTGATTTTCAACGGTGATTTTCGGCGATGAAAATCGGCGATCACGGCGCGCCTGACGCCACCAACATACCCTGGATTTACCGCGCGGGAAACAGGGCCGGAAAACAGGCTCCCAATGCCGGGGGCGGAGGGGAGGAACGGCACGGCGGCCCCCGCTCCAGCCCTATGAAAATGAAAACCCTGTTCCCCTGGCGAGCCGGGGAAGGCCTTCGGCATCCCGCACCCCGCCGCGATGATTTGGCCAGTGCCGGTGACCGCTTCCCCCTGAAAAATAGAGGATTGGAAAGGGTCCTTGCCACGGTGACCCAAGGAAGGCATTATCGAGGCGCTGGGGGATCGCATTTCTTTCGGGAAAAACAGGTTTTCCCTGGGTGCGATCATAAATTCACCACAAAATTGATTGCCAAATTCATTCCCAAATTCGGAGCCTTTTTGGGTTTAATCCTGTGTTGAATCTTCATTTCAGGTTGGTATGGGTTTTTTGAGAAGGTGGAGGTATAATAACTTGCCATAATTCGGCAGACTTGAACGATTTCAGCTTTTAGATCCTGCCCTCTTCATTTCGGTAAATCCACCAGGCCGTTTCATGACGGAAAAAACCGACGCCAAAATAATCAAATTTCCCGGGATGGGTCTCGAGGAGGATGACGCCTCGGAGTCCACCAATCCGGTTTTGCTGGTGGTGGACGACGACCAGGATATCCTCAGGGTCGTCAAATTTTACCTGACCAAGCAAAATTATACGGTTCATGCCGCCTCTGGTGGCAATGAAGCCCTTGCGATTCTCAAGGAAAACCCCAGGATCGAACTGATACTCTCGGACGTTATGATGCCCGAGATGACGGGCCTGGAACTGCTGAAAATCATCCGGGACAACAAGGAGTATTCCGAGATTCCCGTCATTTTGATCTCCGCCGAGGGGGAGACCTCGAAAAAGGTGGCCGGGTTGAACCTGGGGGCCGACGATTTTATTACCAAGCCTTTCAATTTTGACGAGTTGATGGCCCGGGTCAAAAACCATATCCGGTTGCGCCGCCTGCAAAAAGAGGTGTTGATCGCCAACAAGCAAGTCATGCATGTCAACAACATGCTGAAATCCCAAAACGAGAAATTGATCGAGGATCTGGAACAGGCCCGGGGAGTGCAAATGGCGCTGCTCCCCGATGTTCTCCCCGAGAGCGAGAAATTCCAAATGGGCTCCCGTTACCTGCCGGCGGAACGCCTGGGAGGCGATTTCTTCGATATCGTTGACCTGGCCGATGGAAAGAAACTGGGCGTGATGGTCGCCGACGTTTGCGGACATGGCGTATCCGCAGCCTTCACCACCGCGATGACCAAGATCACCTTCCGGAATTCCTGCTTCAACAGCGACGATCCGGCCGAGGTGATTTACCAGATGAACGAGGAGTTGTTTGGCAATATCAAAAGCGGATTCGTCACCGTCTTTTACGGGGTGTTGGATCTGGAGCAGGAAACCTTCCATTACGCCAGTGGAGGCCATCCCCCCCTGTTGCTGCATCGGTACAAGGACGATTCGATCGAGGAATTGAAAGCCCAGTCAACCTTTTTGGGCAGTTTCAACGGTTTGGAATTCACGTCGGATGTGACCCATGTCAGCAAGGGGGACCGGATATTGTTTTACACCGATGGAATTTTCGAGAGCCAGAACATGGAGGGAGAGCAATTCGGGCTGGAGCGGGTCAACGCATTGTTGCGGAGTCACAAGAACGAACCGATGCAAACCCTGTTGGACACCTTGATCAACACCCTGGTGGATTTTATCGATGGGATGGAGTTCGATGACGACATCACCGTGGTCGGAATCGACATCAAACTTTAAAATTTTTGCAGCTCCCCGCCCCGCCACTTTCGGCGAAAATATTCCGGCGTTTCGATCCTCCGCTTTTTACGGTTGAGGTGTTTTCTTTTTTCAGGGCGCCCCTTTTCTGGGCCGGAGACGGCGGAGAGCCGAAGATACAACACCCTGTTTGGTCTCGATGCCGTCGAAAATTAGTCGCCAGACCTCAAGACCACTCACAAAAATCCGCTTGATCTTTCACAAAATGCCGGTTTGTGGTTCCCCCACCAAATTCAGCCAAAATATTGACAACCCATTCCCTGCCGAATAATCTGGTGGATTAATGGCAGTATGTCCCCATCGTCTAGTTGGCCTAGGACACCGCCCTTTCACGGCGGCGACAGGGGTTCAAATCCCCTTGGGGATGCTTTGACCACCAGCAACCGGTGGCCACCCAAGCGATCCCTCCCGAAACTCAGCACCATCGGAGAGTAGGGGCCGGTAGCTCAGTTGGTAGAGCATCTGACTTTTAATCAGGTGGTCGCGGGTTCGAATCCCGCCCGGCTCATTTGTTAAATCAATGGCTTAGCGTTTCGGCGCTAGGCCATTTTTGCTTTTGGGTAACCATATGGGTAACCATTTGACCCTGGCTACCCCCTGAAATGTGCCGTCTGACAGGCCGCTCCCTGACGCCTTCACCCGTCCATTGTCCCATTTCCCCTGGCTCTGATCACTTCCCCCACCGTCCTGGGCGTCAAGACTTCGACATCCCGCCCCTGATCCACACTTGGGCCACCCCGGTACCCATTCGGTGACCAGGCCCAGGCCCGATCCCTGGACAGAATGTGAATCAGCAGGACGGCACTCCCCCAGGGATACTCGATGCCAGGCCCATGGCTTCGTCCAGGGAGAACAGGTGGGTGGGTTTGGGGCAACACATGGCGGTGACAGCCTCTGAAGTCCAGCGGATTGGTCACCAGTTCCTATGGGCAACTGACCTGACCATCCGGCCCCGGTGTCCGGTCAGGGTGCCACGGGCCGGGGTGGCGATCAGGTCATTGCAGGGGGTGACGCGGTTCTGGTGGGGCATAGTGTTGGAAGGTCATGGGCGGATTTACCCTGAACCCTCACCTTCAGCCTGTGTCTTCAAAGCCAGGTTCATTGCTTCGAAACCCTGCTGGGTGGCCTTTCCGATCATTCTAAGCACCAGCCCGACCAGGGTGCCCGAAAAATTTTCCTGCTGGACGAATTCCACCCGGTTGTCACCGATAGGGTTGATCTGGAAACTGTGTTCCCCATCGAACAGGCCAGGGACGAACAACTTGCCCTTCCACCGAAACTCCATGTTCGGTTCGCACTTGATCACCTTGGACTTGAATGTCATCCCCTTCCCACCAGATGGCCTGATGAACACTTCCAGTTGTGCCCCTTGAACCGCTTCACCCTGAATATTGGTGATGAAAGGGTTCCATTTCAGGTAATCGTCAAAGTTGATCAGAATGTCCCAGACCCGGTCTGCTGGCGCATCAATTTCGATGCTGGTGTGAATCGTTCGTGCCATCAGGTTCCACCTTTCATTCCACCCCCATATATTCTTCAAAACGGATCGGGAGGGATGTTCGCCCCCATGGGACAACCCATCCCATCCCTACTATTCTTCAACCTGTCGATCAAGGCGTAACCTCAACCTCCGCCCTTCCAGTCCGGCAAAGACTTCCCCCCGATCTGGATCATCCTGGACTGGAAGGGCAGCCAGGGCTTCCATCTGAAATTGAACCGTCAGAGCAGGGTTGTCTGCCCAAGCTTGTTCCCACCATCCCAATATTGCATTACGGGCCGACGCCAGGGCGTGGATCCCGGCCAAGCGCGAGTCCGGGTCCCGCCCGGATGCGGGCATCGTCACCGTGCGCACTACTGGCAGCAAGGCAGACAGCGAGGCTGGGAGAATCGTTATTCATGACTTTCGAGCGCACCATCCTGGTGCCCAAGCGGGGGTAGGGGAGCGGGGTGGACGGTGGGTGCGGGGG
>JACZSY010000400.1 GCA_022573975.1 SAR324 cluster bacterium
AAGGAAATTTTTACAATGCTATTTCCTTTATAGTAAATGTTGATGGATTCATCTCTGATGGCCAAAAAAAAAGCCTTCTTCTTTTTTCTTAAATCATTTGCATTTAAAAGGTTATACCACCAATTACTTTTTCCTTTTTCATACTCGGAGTTCAATGCCAAAATAAAATCTTCACTGATTCCATGCTTAAATTCCCATATTTTCAACGCCATTATTACTCTCCAAAGAAATTTCACACCCCCCACCACTCCCCGTCGGTTTTCCGCTCCACGTTGTCGAACAGTTCGGGGAAACGGTCTGTGTGGAAGGAGTGGATGGGCACCAGCATGCGCGGGGCGATGGCCGCGGCGAAGCGGCGCAGGTCGGCCGGCGAGGCGTGGCCCGAGGTGTGGATGATTGTCATGGGGATGCCGTGGCGTTCCAGCCATTCCCGCCACGGTCTGGCGCTGTCTTCGGCCAGATACCCCTCCCAAAGTGAATAGATCAAGGACGCCCCGGAAAGGCAACCGGCCCGCTCCAGGTCGCGGCGCATGCCGCCGCGGAAGAGCATCACCGATTTGGAGGCTTCTTCGGCCAGGCGCTCCGGGAAGATGCGGTTGCTGGAGTGGCGAACCAACGTGGGGAAGAGTTCCTCGTTCTTGACGTGAACCCGCTGGTAGTGGGGGACGAACAGGCGCACGCCCTCCCAAAAGGATTGCGGAATGTTGGGATTGCCCGTGGCGTGCAGCACTTCGGCGGCGTAGAGATCGATCAGCAGTTGGCGGCCGCTACGCTTGCAGGCGCGGAAGATGGTCACCATGCGGTCGATGTTCTGGGCCGAGGCCATCACCAGCGCCATCCCTTCCGTGGCCCGGAACCGCGCCAGGAACATCTCCTCCAGCTCGGACTCAGCCGGCATGGTTGGGCCGTCGTCCTCCCGGCCCAGGGTGGTGCCCTCCATCAGCAGCACGTCGATCTCCGGCGGGGGCTCGCGCAGCAGCCAGTCGAACAGGGCGCGTTTTCGCCCATGCCCCCGGAAGTCTCCGCTGTAGAACAACCGCTTGCCCCCGGCTTCCACCAGCAGGGCGTAGGCGTCGTAGGCGGAATGATCCACCAGGTAGGGCGTGATGGTGAAGGGACCCAGGGTGAGCGGCTCGCGGTCGATAAGGGTGATGGTCTCGTTGAACACCACGCCCGATGGGGTGAACAGGGACGCCGCCGCCAGGATGCGCTTGGCTTTTTCCCCGATCAGCACCGGCACTTCGGGCCGGATGTAGCGGGTCAGGCCATAATGATCCTGGTGTGGATGGGAGATCAACACGCCCAGCAGCGAATCGTCCGGCTCCTTGAAGCCCCGCACGTCGGGCAGCAGCGATTCCATATCGTCAAAATCCTCGGCGTCCAGCGGCAGGCCCAAATCCAGCACCAGGCGCCGGCCCTCGGCTTCGATCTCGATGCAGGTACCGCCGATTTGTTGGGTGCCACGGTGAATGCAGACTTTCATTATTTATAAATTCTCCATACCCGATAATGCTTCATTGATTGATTCTCGGAACATTCTAACAGGGGAGGTGGACAGAATACGTCCAAAATTTGATGGCGGAGGGAACGACAGGGAAAAATTCCGGCTAATTCCTGAACACCGAATCCACGGCGGAGAGAAATCGAGGCGCCAGAAATTCGAGGGCGGCCGATTTGTTTTGCTGGGCAGCGAAGGCTTGCGCCAATCGGGTGTAGTACCAGCCCTGATCCGATCGCGGGGCATTGAACCTGTCCCAAAATACGGTTTCATCCCCGGCCCATTCCAGGTCTTGCCGGATGGACATCATGTTGTCCAGCTTGTCGGCGCAGGAGACGGCCAGGATTTCCAGGTCGGTGAGGGAGGCGATAAAGCCGATGGTGTGCTGCTTGCGGGCTTTCCATGAATCCCCCCGGTTGGGCTCGGAGGCCCCCACCACGATTTCGGCCACACGGCCGCCAAAGGCCTGGCGAATTTCTTCCTCTCCGTGATGCCGCGAGTCTTCGATCACGTCGTGAAGGATTCCCGCGATCACCGTTTCCACGCCGCATCCGGCGGCGTCCAGCAGACGGGCGACGCCCAGCGGGTGGATCAGGTAGGGGGTTCCGGTGCCCTTCCTGGCCTGCCGGCCATGGGCTTCCGCCGCGAAGCGGACTGCCTCCGCCACCTTCGGATCGATCGGTTTTTCGGGCATGCGCTTACCTCCTTTCCGCTTCAGGATGTTTGCCTGTCCCCCCACCGCCCCATCACCGTCCATACGCCGGTATAGGCGTCATGGCGTGGGCGATCCTTCACGCTGCCCTTGAAGTTGCCGTAGCCGATGCCGCGGATCCGCTCCCCCATGGCTTCGGCCACCTCTTCTACTGGGACATCGGCCCGGAATTGGTAGTCGGTGCCCTCCCCCTCCCGGGAATGGGCCTCGGGAAACACCGCCTCGATATCCCCGGCCTTGCGGGCGCGCACCAACAGCATACCCGGCTTGTCCCGGTGCGCAACGATGGAAAGAAAGCTGTCGTTTTGAAATATCCACATGGTTCTATCCTTTTCAATGGGTTGTGCGGGGGTATTTGGAGTCTATTTTTACGAGGCGATTCCCCGTTTT
>JACZSY010000401.1 GCA_022573975.1 SAR324 cluster bacterium
ACACCACCAGAAAGACCGGCGGAGGCCGCTTCCACCCAGATGATGCCCATGTGATCCCCGCCCTGTTCCGGCACCGGGTCGTCCGGCGATTCGCCGATGCGGGTGAAGGTGCGGGCAACGCCCGGCAAGGCCAGCAATTCGCGCTCGATGGCGGTGATCCGCTCGGTGGTCTGGGCCAGCGAGGTGCCCGCGGGATATTCCAGGCGCACCTGCAGGATGCCCTGATGAAGGGAGGGCAACAGGCCTTGTGGCAATTGCCGGGCCACGGCCAGGGAGATCACGAACGCCAGGGCGGCCAGGGCCACCACCCGGCCGGGGCGGGCCAAGGCCCGCTCCAGGATGCGCCGGTAGAAGACGGTGGCCAGCACCACCCCCCTGCGGAAACCCGCCAGCGCCCCATGCACCGGCAGGGCCAGCGGCGCGATGAGCCGGCCCAGCAGGCCCCAGCCACCGGCCCAGATCGCCACGCCCAGCAGCACGACGATTGCCAGCAGCAGCCATGCGCTGAGCGTCAGGAAACGCACGGCGCGGTAGGGGAACAACAGGGTCACCAGCATCAACGGTCCGGCGATCAGGGCGGCGGCTTCGTCCCGCCAGCGGCGGCCCATGGCGCCGATCGTTTCCCGCGCCCTGATCCCAAACCCGGCCGGCCGGCCGCCGCCATCAGGGGGGGGATCCACGGTGCCGTTCATGACAACGGTGCCGCTCAAGACAGTGGTCAGGGCGGGCAGCACCAACACCGCGACCACCAACGAGGCCAGCAGGGAGAAGACCACCGTGATGGCCAGGTCCCCGATAATTTCCCCCGCGACCCCCTCCACGAAGGTCATGGGCAGGAACACCGCGATGGTGGTGAGCGTGGAGGCGGTGACGGCCCCGCCCACCTCCCGCAGCCCCTCCAGGGCGGCCCGCGGGGGGGACAGCCCCTGCTCCCGCAGGCGGTGAATGGCCTCCAGCACCACGATCGAATTGTCCACCAGCATCCCGATTCCCAGGGCCAAGCCCCCCATGGAAATCAGGTTCAAGGTGGTGCCCCAGAAGAACATGGGAAGGAAGGTGGCCAGGATCGACAAGGGAATGGCCACCACCACCAGTCCCGTGGCGCGCAGGCCGCCCAGGAAAAGGAACAACACCCCCACCGCCAACGCGCCGCCCAACAGGGCCGTGCGGCGCACCTCCGCCAGCGCGGCCTCGATAAACCGCGACTGGTCATGCACCAGCCTGGCCTCCATGCCGGGCGCCAGCATCTCCCTGAGGGCGCCACCAATTTTAGGCTCGGCCGGGCGCCCCCCGAACCGGTGTCCCCGTCCCCCTCCGCGCCTCACCCGCCTTTTGGGCCGGGGTTTCGGCCGTTCCCCTTTTTTGAGCCGGGAGGCTTCGCTCGGTGGTGTTTTGCCCGGTGGCGGCCCCCAGAGGAAATGGCGCACGGTTTTGGCCACCTGCACCACGTTGGCGTCCGCTTCCTTGAACACCTCGATTTCCACCGCCGGCCGGCCGCTGGCCAGGGTGTGCACCTCCTGGCGGCCCGGTTCGAAGCGGATGGTGGCCACATCCCGCAGCCGCACGAGGGGACGGCCCGGGGGCGAAAGGGCGACGGCCCCAATCTGCTCCAGCCCGGTCAACTCGTTCAGCGTCCGCACGCGGTATTCCAGCCGTCCCTCGTCCAACGCCCCGCCGGCCAGGTTGATGTGTTCCTCGCGCAATCGTTCGGCCACCCGGGCCACGGAGAGGCCATGGCGGCCCAGTTGCTTTTCGTCCAGCGAGACAACCACCTCCAGGGGAGAGCCTCCCCGCACGGAGACCGACGCCACGCCGTTCAGGGCGGTCAGGCGGGGCTTCAGCTCGTCGGTGGCCAGTCGCCGCAGGGACTCCAGGGACGCCCCCCGCGGGGTGTCTTTTCCCGGGGATGCGCTGCTCAGCAATGCCAGCCGCAAGATCGGTTCGTCGTCCGGGTCGAAGCGCAACATTTGAGGGGGTTCCACCCCTTCGGGCAGGAACAGCCGGTCCATTTTTTCCCGCACTTCCAGCGCCGCGAGACCCAGGTCGGTGCCCCACTGGAACTCCAGCATCACCTCGGAGATTCCCGCCCGCGACCGCGACCGCACCGCATTGAGGCCGGAGATGATGCTGAGTTGTTTTTCCAGCGGGAGGGTCACGAACTGCTCCACCTCTTCGGGCGCGCTGCCCGGAAACGCGGTTCGCACGGTCAGGGTGGGATGGGAAAAGCGGGGCATCAAGGCCAACTGAAGCCGTGAATAGGCCACCAGGCCGAAAAGGATCACGCCCGCCATCAGCATGGTCACGGCCACCGGCCGGTTGATGGCGGCTCCGAAGAGGGAAAAGCCACCCGGTGGGGATGAGGCGCCGGAGGATTTCATCAGGGTGCGCGAAATGGAAAATGCTCTCCAATGGCCGCCCGCCTGGCGGAAGGGCGGGAATCGCAAATCGATGGGGGGCGATTCCCGGTGGTTTCCGGTGGTTCCCGGTGGTTCCCGGTGGTTTACGGTGGCTTCCTTGCGCCTCCCGCCGGGGCTGGGCGTAGGGAAAGCCGTCCATCTTTATCGGGGGCCGAACCGGTCAGGAAGGCAACGG
>JACZSY010000402.1 GCA_022573975.1 SAR324 cluster bacterium
TTAACAATGAAATAACATAAGAACGCCCCTCCGGGCCGTTCAAAATCACCGCGGAGAGGGGCAGTCCCGGACACGGTGTTTGTGGCCGGGGCGGGGTGAGGTGCGGCGTGGAAAAACACATTCCCCGCCTTCCAATTCAAACAATTTTGCTGAGCGAAGGGAATAGGCATTAAAAATAAAAACAGCGCGGGCGTCCCTGCCCGTGGGGGAAGGAACGGGCACGCAGGCCCGTCCCACAAAAATTTTAGTTTTTTTTATCGAAGGGACGGAGATTTTTATTGCCCGGCCTTGCGCCCGCCCTGGTCAAAGATGCGGGGGCGCCTTCCTCTTCCGGTGGTTCAGCACCACGCCCTGCGCCGGCCCCCGAAATAGGGGCGGGCCAGACCGGCGGCGATCAGGGCCTCGCCCAGGTCCCTGCCGTTGACCGAAATTTTGCCCAGCGCGCGTCCGGCATATTTCCCCAGTCTTACCTCGGAGACGATCACCTGGGCCACGTGCCTGACGAATCGGCGGGTGAAATCGGTGGCCCGTTTGGCGGCCACCTTTTCGCAGAGCGAGACCCCCCGCCCCCGTTTTTCCGGCGTGTTCACCCCCGCCAGCCGCAGTTTGATGCGCTGTATCAAGCCCGGCCACAGCATCACGTCCACTTCCACCGTATCCCCATCGATCACCCGCACAACCATCGCCCGATAGGGGCCAAAAGGTTTCTTTTTGGCGGCCATGCCCGATGGCGGAAACCCCAGCCAGAACATGGCCACGGCCAAAAGAAGAACCGGACTTCGCTTTCCAATGCGCATCAACGCCCCCGTTCGGGTTGGCCCGCGAGATGCCGCGGACGATGGATGCTTTTCAGCAGGACCCTGCCGGGCGGGGAGCGCCCGCACTCGCCGGGTTCCAGTCATTTGAATCTTTTCGGCCGGGCCCATTCCCCACCGCTGGCGGCGAAATGGAAGCCCGAGGGTTGAACTCTCGCTGCCCACGGCGAGGCCGTTCATTGCAACCCATGGAAAATCGGGGCCATTCCCGCCGCAAGGGCGAATATTACCGCGAATATTACCGCGAATGTTGCCGCGAATATTGCCACGGAGAAATGGCCCTGCCAGAGAGAATGGAGAGGAATGAAGACATGGAAAACGGAAAGGTGCGGCGGCGCCGGGGCCAGCCCCCCACCCAAAATTTCGGGCGCGTTGGAAGGCCTGTGACCAACTAAATGCGTGGGGGATTTCATCCCCCGCACCCTCAGACCATTTTTTGGAGAAAATGGATGAAAACTTTCAATAAGATATTGGAATGAGAGGTTGAAATACTTGTTTTTCCTGTAAAAAAGTTTGTTGAAACTTTACAAAGTTTCCCCCCGGAGGGCAGCTGGAGTCGCCCCCTTCTGCTTTTATTGAGTTGGTCCCAGCCCTTTTAGAAGGCCAGGCCGATGCTGAGTTGAATGGCGACGAAATCGTGCAGTTCCTGGGCATTCACACTCCCCCAGTTGTCCTGGTACTTGGTATAGAGCAAGCGCATGCCGGAGAACAGGTTCAGTTCCGCGCCCCAGGAAAGAAAGCCCCGGTGGAGTCCCACCCGGCCGTTCAGCATGTTGTTCCCGGTGGAGGTCTCGAATATCCCGACCTCCATTCCGAGGTGCAGGCGTTGTTTCTGGGTCCTCCCATAATCGTTGCCGTCGGCGTCGCGCACCTTGGCCGCATCGGTGATATCCTCCATCTCCGCGCTGAACAGTACGTGGAGAAAGGCGAATTCGGGATTGAAGGCCACGCCGAAATTGTAGGTGGCGGGGACTTCCAGGGTTTCCCCGGCGCCCACGGTTGGCGTCAGGGTGATTCCCCCGATGTTGTAGGCCGTCAAGCTGTATTGGCCCCGCAGGAAAGGGAAGGTCTCCATCCGCCAGAGGATTCCGATATCGAATCCGCTCCCCTCGTAGGTGGATCCGGTGGTGTCCAATTCGATGCTTCCCGAAGAGGCCAAGGCCCCGAAGGTGGCCGAGCCGATTTCCTCCTTATAGGTGAAATCCTTGTAGTTGACGCCCATCAACATCTGGCCGTCGAACAGGGCGAAGGCGATCCCGACGATGGTCATTTCCAGCACGGTGGTGCTCTGCACGTACAAGTCGGTGGTGTCGGAGATCCCGTCGTTGTTCACGTCCCGGAATTCGAAGTTGTACCGGGTCTGGTCGATGACGCCCCCCCCAAAACCGAAATTGAACAGGCCCAGGTTGGCCACCCCATTGACGTAGGTTTGGGTCCGGTAGTTCTGAGTGGTGCCCAGGTATTTGGACAGGTAACTGGAAATTTCCGAGGAGGTGGCCGAGTCGATCAGGTCGTATGTGTCGGTAAAAAAATCGCCCGCTTCCCCTTCCACGGCCAACCCTCCATCGATTTTCAGGTCGAATTTGAACTGGGCCAGCCCGGCGACGGCCTTCTCGACCGTGGCGCCGATGTCGTAGAGCTTCAGGTCGAGGAAGACCCGCTTGCCCTGGTCCTTGAGCTCGCAGGCCAGCCCCAGGCCGCCGCCGGTGAGCATGCCGAGGCCGATCTTGTAGAAAGTCACCGCGTCGCCGAGGGTTTCGGCCAGTTGCCCGTCGGC
>JACZSY010000187.1 GCA_022573975.1 SAR324 cluster bacterium
CCTGGCGATTGTGTGGTAGCTGTATCCCTGATTCCGATGGTCGCGAATCAACTTGACGATCTTCAGCTCGTTTTGCACGGGCACCAGTTGCTTGTTCTGGTAGGTGAACCCAAACGGGGCATGCCCCACCCGTTCGCCCTTGGCCCGCTTCTTGGCGATGATCTCGCGGGTGCGGTCGGAAATGCGCTTGGTGTCCCACTTGGTCACGATGTCGATGATGCGCACCGTCAGCTCGCCGGCCTCGTTCCGGGTGTCCAGACCCTCCTCGATGGAAATCAGTTCCACCCCGTTCTTGATGCAAACCTCTGAAATGAGGGTGTTGAGCTGCCGGATGTTGCGGGTGAGGCGGTCCAGACGCGCGATGACGATCGCGTCGAAGCGGCCGGTGTTGGAGGATTTAATGATCTCCGTAAGCTTGGGTTGATGGCTCTGACCGTGATTGGATTCGGTCATCTCGGTGTACATTTCCACCAGTTCCCAATCGTTGGCCTCCACATGATCGCGAATAATCTTCTCTTGTTCCGCCAAGCTCAGATTCTTGGGCTGCTGACTGATCGTGTTGAGGCAGGTATATCCAATAATTCTCATGTATCCTTTTGATGGCCATGGGGGATTCGTCCGATAAATCCCGTCATAAAATAAAACCCTTTCCTGATAAAATTATGAGAACCTGCTCCTTCCGTCAAGTTTTTTCCCAACCTCCCATAAAGACGGGATGAAAACAGCCATTTTCTTCCCGCCGAAACAGGCTCCCCGGCAAACAGGACAGGCCCCGCCCTGGCCCTTGGGACTTTCCCCCGGAGCCTCGCCGGGCCTTTCGCCATGGCTGGAGGATTCAGCCCAATCGCTGGAATTCGCGCCTTCCGGGCAGGGGCCGGCGGGTTGTCCAACCCCCCGATTTGGGGTATTGGATGCAGCGAAAGGTGCGGCGGGCACAGATGGCGTTGTGACCCGCGGGGCCTTGGGCGCCACGGGCGGTTTGGCCCGCGGAGCCGAATTTTGCCGGGCCGGTGGCCATGGCGCCCCGGCTGGCCGCCGGAAATTCCCGCGAGGCCTCCGCCGCCCCGCAACTGGATTGAAGGGCTTCGCCGCAAGCAGCGAGGTTTCAAAACATCGGCTTCTTTTTCGCCCCCGGCGGCGGGGAATGGACCCGGACAAAAAGATTCACCTCATCGCAAAGGAAACTCCCATGCATTTTCTGCACACCATGATGCGGGTCAGGGACCAGGAGAAATCGATCGATTTCTATACCCGTCATTTGGGCATGAAAATTATCCGGCAGAAGGAATTCCCCAACGGGAAATTTACCAACACCTTCGTTGGTTACGACGACACCGATCCCAATTCCCCGATGATCGAACTGACCTACAACTGGGATCAGGAAACCGACTACGAGTTGGGAGACGCCTGGGGCCATATCGCCATCGGCGTCACCGACATTTATGGGATTTGCGAACGGCTGGAGTCCGCGGGCGTTCCGGTGCCGCGCAAACCGGGGCCGATGAAATTCGGAGGGCGCGTGATCGCTTTTATCCGCGACCCGGACAATCACAGCATCGAGTTGATTCAATTGGAGGAATAAGCGCCGGACCATGACCCGGAGGCACGGAGGCCCGGAGGCCCGGAGGCGGGCGGGTGGGGGCGATCAGCCCGAAATCGAATCCCGGCCGCCGGAATCGGCTTGTTTCCGGGCGCGCCGCTTTTTTTCCTTCTCCAAGCTCAGCCGCCGGTTCAGTTCGGTTCTCAGCAGCCGGTCCAGCGTGTTCCGCCGCTCCCTGGACATGCCCCGCGCCTCGCAGCGGATGATGTGGCTCTTCCCTCCGAACGGCCGGGATTCGATCATCCTGCCCAAAATGGGCAGCACCCGCCCGCGGGGCAGCGTCAGGGAGAACCCGAAATACACCCCCGCCGGAAAGGTTCGCGTCAACACGGCGGAAAAGCCCCCCTCGCTCAGCTCCAGCAGCACGCCGTTCACTTTCGCTCCGGCAGTCTGCCCGGTTTGTTCATCCTCCCCTCCGTCAACCGAGGGAAGGGCGCGCACGGAAAATTCCATCGGGCGCACCATGGGAAGGCGGATGGCGCGGGGCCGGTGGCCGAAATCGACCAATTGATGGGCCAGCACGAGGTGTTCGCGCCGGGGGTCGCCCCCCAGCACCTTGAGGGGAAAACGGTACTCCACGTCCTCACCCCGCAGATAAAACAATTCCGATTCCGATTGATGGGCCCGGATATAGTCGCACCCGCCTTCGGAGACCTCCACCACAAAACCCTCTCTCCCGCCGGACACCATCTGCCCATAGAAATGGCGCGGCTTGGCCCCCGCGGTCTGGGTGGAAAGGCGGAAATGATCGCCCGGCATCAGTTGACGGGTGGAGACCACGATTCCCCGCGGATTGCCGGTGTAATACCCCAACTCCCCGCGCAGGCGTTCGGAAACAGGGAAATACCGGCCGGCCAGCCAGTGTTCGTGAATGCGTTCCTCGAAGCGCACCGGATCGCCGAGAAACCCGTAAAGCGAACGCAACTCCCGGCCTCCAGCCAGCAGCCCCAAATGCTCCAGTTCCGTTTCTTCCAACCCCCAGGCCTCCAGCCACCGCTTGACCTGGCTGCGCTGTTTGGCCCATTTCGCCCGCCGGTTGGACAAATTGTTCAGCAGCACGCCGATTAAAAAATAGCCGGCCAGGGCCGCGATACAGGCGAAGAAAAATGCGATCTGCAACCCGCTGAACGCCCCGAATTTGAAATATTCCAGGACGGCCGGGTCCAATACTCCAAGGGTTCGATCCGGATTCATGGCAACCGTGGTTTGGATCCTCGTGTTCCGGCGGCGGGGCCGCCGGCCTCAATCTCCCCCCGTTTTGGCCCCGATTTTGGCCTCTTTCCACAGCGCCCACCACTGGCCGGGTTCCAGCCGGCCGGGCTGCTGGTGGCCCGGCTGTTCTTCTCCATCCTGCGCGCCACGCGCCCGCAAGGCCTCCTCCATCCACCGGAATCGCGCGATGAATTTACGGGTGGAGCGTCTCAAGGCGGTCTCGGGGTCGATGTTTTCCCAGCGGGCCAGTTGCACCAGCGAAAAGAGGAGGTCCCCCAGTTCCATCTCCGCCTCCGCCCGGCTCCCGCCGTCATTCAGGGCCGAGATGGCCGCCCTGAACTCGCCCAATTCCTCCGCGGCCTTGTCGTGGATTTCCCCCTTGTGGTTCCATTCGAAACCCTCGCGGGCGGCGCGTTGGCTGACCTGGTTCGCCCATTGCAACGCGGGCAGGGCCGCGGGGATGCCGTCCATGGCCGAATCGCGGTTTTTCATCTTGGCGCGGTGCCAGGCGTCCTGCACCGCCGCGGAGTTGGGCAGGGGGTCGCCGCCGAAGACGTGAGGGTGGCGCGCCTCCAACTTGCCGGCCAGCGCCCCGGCCACGTCCCGGAAGGAAAAGGCGCCGCGTTCCTCGGCGATTTGCGCGTGGAAGACCACTTGCAGCAACACGTCGCCCAGTTCTTCCCGCATGGCCGCGTCCCGTGGCGTGGGTTGCCCGCCGCCGGTTTCATCGCCGCTGGTTTCATCGCCGCGCTCGATGGCCTCGATCAACTCGTAGGCTTCCTCGATCAAAAAGGGCGCCAGCGAGCGGTGGGTTTGGGCGCGGTCCCAGGGGCATCCCTCCCCGCCGCGCAACGTGGCCATCACCCGCAGCAACCTTTCCACGGGGTCCGCGCCGTCAGGCGGCGGTGTTTCCGCGCCGTCAGGCGGCGGTGCTTGGGGGGCGTCATCTTTGCGTTTGTCCGCCATCGTCCTCCGGAAAGCTTGTGTTTCCGCCATTGACCGGTGCGGTTCCCCCTTCAACGATCCCATCCCCCGGCGGCAAAGGCAAAGCCTAAGGCCAAGCCCAAGCCCATCGCCAGGGCCGCAATCCTTCGTGGACTCCCGGCAAGGGGTAGAGGGTCGGTTTGAAAAGATAATTAAACCAAAACCACGTCATGCTGAGCGAAGCGAAGCATCTTCTTGTTTTTTTATGATTTGGGGTGTTTTGGAAGAAGGTACTTCGCTTCGCTCAGTACGACGGGATTCAAACTGACCCACTACCCGGCAAGCCGCTGCTTGACACCATTGGCGATCCGGTACAGTGTGTTACGGTCATCCGCGGTGAAAGCATCATCGCGGTGAAGGCATCATCGCGGGCCACCGCCCGGCCGCTATCAACCTGCCGGGAAGGCTGCGGATTTTTACCAAACGCGGAATCGCTCAGGACTAATATAATGCACGAATTTCAGGTGCTGGCCGTCTTCGCCGTCATATGCGCGGTCTACCTCGGCCTGTTTTACGCCTCGGAACATTTCTTCATGAAGGACAAGGAATAGGCATTCCCTGTTTTCTTCCAGCCTTTTGGGAACCTCCCCCCGCGCTTTCCGCGCCGCGGTGGCGTTCCAGCGCGCGTGGCGGGGTCTCTCCCCCACGGCGCGGCACCCCCTCGGCGTCCGCTTTGGCGGATAGACTCCGTTTCTTCCTGTTCATCCTGCCGGGATTTTTCACGCTGATGCTGGCCGGCTGCGGCGCCCCCACGCCGCCGGTGGTGAAGCCGATCGACGCGGCCCAATACCGCACCTTTCTGGTGGCCTCGCCGTTGCTGCCTTTCTGGGTGGAGGGGTCGGTTCAGTTTTCCTTTCGCGATCAAAGGGAATCGGGGAGCATGATCCTTCAGGCCGCCTCCGGCCCGGCCTTTCGCATCCGGCTCAAGGCACCGCTCACCGGGGCGCTGGCCCTGGAAATTCGCTTCGATCCCAGGGCGCTGGTGGTGGTGGATTACATCAACGAAACCTATTCCGCGGGTAAAAACACATCCGCCAACCGGCTCCACCTGTTTCAAATGGACCTGACGGCCGAAGAGTTCCAGATTCTGCTCACCGGCCGGGTCACCAGGGCCGCCTTTTTGGCGGGGGGAGGGCTGCTGTCCGGGAAGGAGAGGCGGACAGCCACCTACCGCGACGGGGACACCCTGCACACCTTCCGCCTGGATCGATACGGCCTGCCGGCCCAATGGATCCGCGAAAGGAAGGGAGCGCCCCGGATGCGGGTGGAGTTTCGCCAATATTCGCAATGGCCCACCGCCCGGGGAGGAACCCTGCGCCTGCCGCGCAAGGTGCGGGTGTACCAGCAAGGGGGCCGTTCACGGCTGGCCCTGGGCATCCGCCGGTTCCGGCCCGGGGCTTCCGGTGGAACCATGCCCGCTCCGTTCGACCTGCCCGCGAGCGTCCGCAAATTCCGCCGCGCGCCGCTGCCCGGAAATGGCGCTCCATAGGGTTGCGGTGCTCCTTCATGGGAATAAGCTACGGAGCCATGCCGCGTTCAGGCGCCGGAACCTCGGACGCGGCATCCTCCTCCGAAGACATTTCCGCAAGTCACCGTTTTGGAGGCTGCGCCACGCTGTGATCCTAAAATACGGGCTCAAATTCTTTATCGGATAAAAATTAAGGGACCAGCGACCGGTATGCTGGGAAATCCAGTTCTAACATCGTGTTTCCGAGGGTTCGATGCGTTGTTTGGGTGTTGGTGGCTCCACCTGGGAAATGCCGGCTAAAAATGGTACTGAAAATCATTTGCGTTTTTCCCATTAAGGGGGGGGATAAGCCTTTTTCCCCAATGGCGACCATGACAGAAACCACGCTGGACCTAAGGGAGGTACCCGAAAACGAACGGAGCGAGCGGCTTACCGCGGCTTTCGAGGCCCTGCCGTCCGGCGGCCTGCTTTTTTTCACCACAGCCGAAGATCCCCGCAGGGTATTGCGCCAATTGATCACGAATTTATGGGGGCGTTTCGACTGGGCTCCTCTCAAGGAGGGGGACAGTCAATGGCTTTCCCAGATCGTCAAACGGGAGCGGCCGGGCCCTACCGGCCTCGAGGATATGCTCATTGTGGAACATCGCCGTTGTGACGACCTCTTCGCGGAGGCCGAGGCCGCCGCGCAGGAAGGAGATCAGGAACGCACCGAACTCCTCTTCGGAAGACTGGAGATGGGGATGGAGCGCCATTTCACCATTGAGGAGGAAGGATTCTTCCAGGAGGTCGATCAACGCATGGGCTTGATGGGGGGCGGGCCAGTGGCCGTGATGCGGGACGAGCACCAGCAAATGCGTGGCATGTTGCGCCGCATGGCCGGCGCCCTGGCGGAATCAAACCTGGAGGACTTCCTCGCCGCCTCCGACACCATGATCTATCTGATGGAGCAGCACAACATGAAGGAGGAGGAGATGCTCTATCCCATGGCCGAGGAAGTCCTCGGGGCGGAAATGGATGAATTGCTGCAACGCCTCTACCTGTTCTAAGCGATTCGAATGCCATGAACCGCAAAGGACTTCGCCTCGATCAGGCCCCCCCACTTCATCTGCCCCTGCGGTTTTTCCTGACTGCCCCCCTGTTCGGGGTGGGCGCGGGTTTGCTGTTGGCCTGGAAGGGCGCCGAATTACTGCTGACACCCTGGTCCTTTCCCACCTTGGCCCTGGTGCATCTGATTACCCTGGGCTTTCTGACCATGGTGATGATGGGCGCTCTGTATCAGATCACCCCGGTGCTGGTCGGAACTCCGGTACCCGGCACCGGCTTGGTTTGGTTGGTGCATCTGGGGCTGGTCTGCGGGCTGGCCGCGCTCACTTTGTGGTTGTTGACAGGCGCACCGTTCCTGAATTGGCTGGCCGTGGCGGGGCTGCTGCCGGCATTCCTCATCTTCCTGGGACAGATGGCCCTGGCCCTCCGGCGCGCTCCCACCTGGAACGCGACTGTCTTTTCCATCGCCCTGGCCGTGACGGCACTGGCGCTGGCGATATCCCTGGGCCTGGTGTTTTTGGGGGAATTTGCCGCCCTGTGGCAGCTCCCCGCGCGGCGCCCCCTGGCCACGGCGCATGTGTACCTGGCACTCGGTGGATGGGTCGGTACCTTGATCACCGGTGTCGGGTACGCGGTTATCCCGATGTTCTACCTTTCGGGTAAATTTCCCGCCCATTTGACCTGGCTTGTGATGGCCTTCCAATTGCTGCTGCCGATCAGCGGTTCCCTGGTGGCCTTTCTGGCGCCTTCTCCCGTTTGGCATCTGATCCCCCTCCTGATCGCCGCATCGGCCACCGGTGTGTTCACTTTCGCGGTCGTGCGCGCGTTGCGGGGGAGAAAACGCCGTATCATCGATTCAACGCTTCGCTATTGGCAAACCGGAATCGCCTGCGCTCCCCTTTCGCTAGCGTCGCTGGCGGTGTTCACATTTCACCCGGAATTCCGCTGGCTGATGGCTTTCGGGGTGCTGTTCCTGCTGGGTTTCGCCATGTCGATCCTCAGCGGAATGCTCTATAAAATCGTGGCCTTCCTGGTCTGGCTGCACCGTTTCAGCAAAATGGCCGGAAAGATGGACGTGCCGTTGCTGCGGGATATCATCCCCCACCGGCCGACGGCTCTGCAGTGGTGGACTCATCTGTTGATGCTGGGGCTGTTGGTTGTGGCGGCTCTCACCGGCCACGATGGACTGGCCCGGGCGGGCGGGCTGGCTTTGGTGGTGTCCTGCGGTGCATTGTTCCTGATTCTGCTCCGGGCGGCCCGTTTCAACCGGCCCACCACAAGCACCGAATCCACCGGAATCACCGCCACGAATTCCTCCGGCGCCGCGACGGCGGAGCCACAACCTCCGTCCCAAGGCTCCACGGAAGCTTAAACCCATCGCCACCCGGTCAGCCCTTGATCAACCGCAGTTCCCAGCATCCCTCCTCCTTTTCTTCCAGCGTGTAGGAACTCACTTTTCCCTCCAGATGCGGCAGCAGGTAAACCGGCTTGCGGGGCAAGAGGGCCACCAACTCCGCTCCGGGCGCCATTCCTTCCAAAGCCGACATGATTGCGATCATCGGCTGGGGTGGCTCCATCTCCCGTAAATCCAATTTCAGCATCGTGGGTTCCCCGGTTGAAGTGGGATGAAACTGAGGTGCATCTGTTGATGTTGGATTTGCCGATACAAAAATGGGCAGGTTGGATGGTGTTAGGACCTAAACGATCATCGAGACCGGAATTTTTGTGTTTTTTAACACCGGCTATCTGACGGTGCAATCGATATCAACCAAAACTGGAGCCCGGAGGAGTGGAAATGCGTTTTTCGTGGGGGAGAGCAACCCCTGGAAAATCGATCCAACGTGATTCAATCACCTGGAATATGACCATTTTTCCGGTCAAAAGGAAATTGTCGGAATTTTCATTTTCTGTTCCCACTACGGTCACATGAACCTGATGGATGTGGAAACCAGCGGGATAAAAATTCTCGCGCCCAAATCAGAGTAATCCCCCGGCCCGAATATCTCCGCGCCACCCTTTTGGAGGGTGTGCTACCGTGTGATCTTTTCTCCGGCCCATGGCCCTGGCCGCGCCTTCCCGCAGCGGGGGCCGGCGGCCGGATGGATTTCCCTCAACCGTCCCGGCATACTCTTTACATGCGGCATCCAAACGCCCCGGCGCTGGGCATCGGCATCGATACCGGAGGCACCTTCACCGACATCGTGCTGTTCGACTTGGCGGCCCAGCGCATCCTGCGCAAGGCCAAAACGCCCACCACCCACGGCAATTTCTCCATCTGCATCGGCGAGGCCTTCCGCGCGGTGGCCCTGGCCGCCGGGGAGTCCCAGGCGCTGCGGCGGGTTTGCCTTTCCACCACCCTGGCCACCAACGCCGTGGCGGAGAATCGCATCCATCCCACCGGCATGATCCTGGAGCCAGGGGATATTCGCATCCCGCAGGATCTCCATCCGCGCCTCGTTCTGCTGCGCAGCCAGATCGATTTTGACTGCGTCGAAGTGGTGCCTGTTTCCCGCGACGAGGTGCTGGAAAAATCCGAGCCCATGGCCGGCCAGGTGGAAAGTTTCGCCGTATCGGGCTACGCCTCCACCCGGGATCCACGGCACGAGGA
>JACZSY010000188.1 GCA_022573975.1 SAR324 cluster bacterium
GCCCAAGCCGGGGGGCGCGATGGCGGTCCTGCCCCGCGCCGGCCCCGCGGCCTTCGCGAATTGAACTGAGACGGTCCGCCGTGGTTTCGCCGGCGCCCATGGCGCCATCCCTCGTCGGGGCAGGCGTTTCCTGAGCGCGGTCGCGCATGGCCTCGACCCTGCTGCGGACATGTTCGGAAACCTCGCCGGCCGATTGCATCACCCGGGAATCGGAGAACGCATCGGACATGGCCCTCTCTTGTCCGGCCAGGGACGTGGCGGCCCGTGCGCCAAGAATGGAGGAAATGGCTCCATCCTCGCTATCGGCCTCCCCGCCATTGCCCTCCTTGGCCAGATATTCGATGATCCGCGCCTCCAGCATGATCCGGTTTTGGGCCATCTGCGTTACGTTGGTGATGCGGAACGCATCGTACAACGCCAAATCCTGACCCGGGGTGACGCCATCGAGCACATGGATGGGGGAATCGGGCAGTTCGGAGATTTTCTTCTCCTGGTCGCTGTTGCGGATATGAAAATCCAACTCGCCGGCCTGACTGGCTTCGGACACGCTCCTGGCGATCATCTCCCCGCCCGCCAGCACCGTTTCCTGAACCGCCAGCGCCTCGACAAACGATGGCATCTCGGCCAATTGCCGCACGGTGGTGATATTGAAATATCGTTCCAACAACTCACTTTGAATTTCCCCCACCCCCTGAAAACAGGAGACAGGCGCATCGAGCAGTTGGCCAATGGAGTAGGATTGGTACTCTTCCCGGACTTCATATTCCAACGGTGCGGCCATGATTTTGGTCTCCACTCAAGAAGGAAAGATTACGGCGAGGGTTCCGCCCGGTTTCCATAATCCGTGTTCCGGCGCCGATTCCTGTTCATTTCTACATCAATGGGACAATGATATCAATATTTTGGGGATCAATATTTTGGCCCCGGCAAGCAATGGCGAACCCCGTGGCCGGAGCCGTTTTGAGGCCACGAACCCCGCCAGCCGCCCTATTGGCGCCCCGGAGCACGGTGAAAAGCTCACCCACGGCAACTCCCGGGCCCACGGGCGCGGGCATGGTGACGGCGCGCCGTTGCTACCCGGATCGCGGCGGTTCACCGCGCATGGGCCGGAGGATCGAGGAACAGGCTGTCCAGAAACCCGAACCCCGCGGACACCCCTCCTTCCAGCGTACCATGCGCTTTCGAGCGCACCAGGTAACCCGCATCCCGATTGATCAATTCCTCTTCACCCTCGGCCAGGAAAGCCCCGAAGCGGCCGATCTCGCTGACGGCATCGGTCTCCTCCAAGGCGCCATCGCGCACCAGCAATGCCGGGTGACGCGGGGGAAGAATGCGTTCCATTAAAATATAGGCCGAGCGTTCGGCCGCGTTCAGGGAGGCCGCCTTGGCGCGAAGCTCCTCATCGAAATAATTGTGCCCCCCGCCTTCGCGTTGCGGTTTGAGAACGTACCGCTCGGGATGGGCCAGCGCCATTTCCAACACCGTTCGTCCGGCCCCGCCCTCCCCCTCCGGCGCCGCATTCCCAGGCGCCGTATCCTCCAGTGCGTATTGGCCGGCGAATACGTCCTCGACCAGGCTCGCTTCGGGGGGAGAAAGGAATTTGCGCAGCAGGCTGGGGCCGGTCAGCAGTTGCTGCACCTTTTTCGTTCCGGCCAGTTGGGCGTACAATCCGGGCACGGCGATGGTGGAGGAGGCTTCGATCAGGGCGCGGCCCCGGAAGGCGTCCTCGCTCTGGAAATCCTCCGGCCCGTACCCGGCCCGCAAATAGGTGATCGCGGCCACCTCTCCTCCCACCGCCAGATGCCCCTCGCGCAGGCGTCCCTCGCGGGCGATGTCCTCCAGCGTCATGCGGCGGGTGACCACGCCCCGCCGGGCCAGGGCGAATTCCACCATGCGTTGGTCGAAGCGGTTGGTTTCGCCCGGTTGCACCACCATCACCACCACGGCGCCGGTATGCCCGTAGCGCGAAAGGGCCTGCCCGAAAGCCTCCGCCAGCGCCGGAACGGGATCGTTGGGCACCAGCCCCCGCTCCCCGCCCAGGGGAGCGCCGCCGATGGGCGGGTATGAATGCAGCAGGTGGGCATGCAGCCGGTTGACCAGGGCGGACAACCCGGCATAACTGGCCGAGATGGTGTTTAACTCCACCTGCCGGAGTTCGGGGGACGCGCCGGGATGCGGGAGATGAATGAAATAGTCGCTTCGGTCGAATGCCAAATACAACGGCTGGGCATTGGCCCCCGCCTTGGCCATGGCCAGCAATCGGGCGGTGAACGCGTCGCTCCGCGCGGCGGGGGCCAGCGCGTCCTCCAGGAATGCAGGGTCCCTGGACACCCGATGGGCCAATCGGTTGAACAGCGGGGTCAGCGCCACCATCCGCGCGCACAGGGCCGGATCGACCGGGGAAGGGAGCAGGGCGAAAGGCGCGTGGGCCAGCGCGCCCTGGGGAGTGATTTTGAGCAGCCCTTGCAGCAGCGCGAAGTCCACGGCTTCGGTCAGCCGATCCTTCGCTTGCGCCGCCTTCATGGGAGTCAAGCCACCCGGATGGACTTGAAGATATTGAACGCCTGGTCTTCGGTCTTGGAAAAATGCTGGTAGTGGTCCACCACCTCGGTGATGGTCAGGTCGGCCTCGACCATCAAATCCAACAGGGTGTGGTTGGTCAACAATTCGCCGTCGGCATTTTCCACCACGGCCACGATCGGCCGGCCGGCGTGTTCGATGGGCGCCATTTCCATCACGAAAGCCAGGGTGTTGGTGGAGAGACGCACCAGGGAGCCCAACGGATACCGGCCCATGGCGTCGATGAATTGTTTCAAAACGCGCGCGTCGAATTCGCTGCCTTCCAACTGGATCAGATACTCGATCGCCTTGCCGGGAACCCATGATTTTTTATAGCGCCGTTTGCCGATCAGCGCCTGGTACACATCCGTGATGGAAGCCAGCCGGGTCAGCGGCAGTACCTCCGCATAGGAAACCTTGGGATAGCTGGTCAACAAGGTGGTTTCCGTTTTGACGTGATGGTAATGGGCCACGTTGATGGTCACGTTCGGCATCCCCATGTCCGACAGGATACGCGAACCGTAGGTGGTGTGATTCCGCATCAGGATCATCTCCTGACTGTCGGGGGAAAAACGGTCGGTGCTCTCCAGGATGTCCTTGGGCACCTCGGATTTACCGATGTCGTGCATGAATCCGGCGATGAGGGCGAATCGGCGGGTGGCCGGGGAAGGATCCCGCCCGCCGCGCCCCAGGATGTCCACGTAGCATTCCTGCAGGATCACCGACATGTCCGTGCAATGGGCATAAGTCTGATCGCTCCCGCGCAGGCCGGCGATGGCTTTCATGGCGGGGGTGGCGCCTTCGTCGAGGATTTCCTCCACCATTTTTTCCACGCCCTTGCTGGAGAATTTGCCCTGGCGCCCGTTGTCCAGCATTTCCTCCACGGTGAGGTTGGACTGCTCCCGGCTGCTGACGGCTTTTTCCATCGAGGCGAGGAATTTTTTCACTTCCTCTTTTTTGACCTCGAAGCGTTTTTTCGCCGCTTGCGAACCGATGGGAATGGCTTCCCCCTCGGTTTTGGGCGCGGTGTGTACCGCCGGCGCGGATTTTCCGCTCTGGGAGACCTTGAATTCGAGCAATCCATACTTCTCCATGGCGGCGCCCATCCCCTCCACCACCGTGGCGATTTTCGAGGAAGGGGAGATGCTCAATATGCTCTGCAAAGAATCGTAAAGCTTCAGCTCCTCCACCGCCACGGTTTTGACCCCGTCTCCTCCCACCAAAACCGCTTTGGCGCCCTTGAAGGCGTTTTTCAGGAATTTCAGGCTTTTTTCATCCAGGCTGGCGTAATCGAAGGAAAGCTCGGTGACTTCCTCGATCACCATGCCCGGATTCAATTCATCGGCTCTGACGGTACGGGTGGCTTGTGACATGGAGCTCCGGATGCGCCGAAATGGTGTTGGAGGGCGGAAAGAACCTGGGAGGAAATATACGAATAAAAGGCCTTGGTTGTCAAAAAAGGATACTCCTGAAGGCGTGGATGCCGGGTTCCATCTTCCCCTCGGCGGTTAAGATTTCATGGTATGCGTTGAAAGAATGGGCGTAAAGAATTTTTATTCCCCCCCGCACCCCGGGCCGCCGGGCTTCCCGCTCAAAAAATAAGCGGGGGAATTTGGTCCAGGGTGCGTATTTCATGATCCGGGGGAAGATCCAATTGCTCCGGATGGCGATCGAAGCGGTTGATCCAGAACACTTGAAAGCCGAAGGCTTTCGCGCCCGCGGCATCCCAGGCGTTGGAAGACACGAATCCGATTTTCTCCTTGGCCACTCCCAACTTCCGCACGGCCAGATCGTACACCTGGGGCGCGGGCTTGAATATTCGCAACTCGTGAACGCTGAGCACCTCCTTGATGAACCGGTTGAATCCATTGTGCTGGGTGACCTTGATCAGCATTTCCGGGCTGCCGTTGGAGAGGATCGCCAACGGCATTTTTTCCGCCAGGCCCTCCAGCGCGGCGGGAACCTCGGGATAGGAATCCAATTGCAGGTAGTTTTCCATGATCAAGCGGAAGGTTTCCTCGCTCAATTCCAGCTTCAGCGCGCCGCAGGCAAAGCGCAATCCCGCCGCGGTAATTTGCCAGAAGTCCTGGTAACGCCCCATCAGGGAAGACAGCCAGGTATATTCCAACTGTTTTTGCCGCCAAATTTCGCTGATCTTCGCGCCGGATGCCGGGAAATGACTGTCGCAAATGGCGGTGACCGAAGCGACGTCGTAAAGGGTGCCGTAGGCATCGAACACCAAAGCGTCGATCGCGGTTTTGGGCGGTGTCTGGGGCATTGAATTCTCTCCTGAAAAAAAGAAGGATGAAATATGAAGTGTCCGATAATAATCAGGCCCGGTCTTCCGTGATCCGCCGGACGGCAATCCGGCTCGCGGTGATCCGATGCGCGGCCCGGCGGGGCCTCGCTGGGGGATGTCAGCGGCCGGCCTATCCCCGCCGGGTTCATCTGCCGCCCCGCCAGGCCTGGGCCGGAGCGCCGGCCGCCGTCTGGAGCGGGCGGATTTTCTGCGCCAGATTTTCGAAATCCAGCGGAAATTGCCGTGACAGCAAACTGGCCCGTTTTCTCAAAAGACCGAGCGAGGGTGGCGCCTCCGAAGGAGAGGCGATAAAAATGACGTTGCTGTCGGACCGGACAGAAACATAGGACACGTTATCGATTTGGGCGGCCATGTCTCTGCGCACCTGGTTTAATTTTTCCTTGTCCGACCCCCAAACGTTGTTGATCAGCCACCCCCGGGAAGTCAGCATGGATTTGAGGCGTCCGTAGATGGCGCCGGTGTTCAAATCGGGTTCGGCCCCATCGGCATGAAACGCGTCCAGGAAAATCATGTCGTACCGGCTCGCCGGTTCCAGGTTTTCTTGTCCCCGGAGAAAATCGGTGCCATCCTGATGAACCACCTCCAGGCGGTTGGAGACAGGAAGCTGGAAATAACGATAGGCCACGTCGATCACTCCCCGATTGATCTCCACCACCTGCTGCCGTAAAAATTGCAGGTGATTGTGCAGAAAACCGGGCAGGGAACCTCCCCCCAGCCCGAAATGGAGCGCGCTTTCGGGGCGAGGCACGAACAACAATCCAGCCATCATGGCGCGGGTGTAGTCCAACACCAGCACATCGGGGGCATGGAGGGATCGGGCGCTTTGCACGATATGGTTGCCGAAGCGAAGTTCCAACTGCGAACCCCTTTCCACCACTTGGATGGAGAGGCCCTCGACCTCCTTGTCAAAAAGCGTTTTTTCGAACCGGAACATATTCATGGCGTGGCTCATTATCTCCCGGAACACCGGCCGGGTTTCCGCCGTGCCGGGCGGCCTTGACCGGCACGCCCGGAAGGGGCGCCGGTGCCCCGCATACACATATCGCACCCATGGGGCAAACTAAAGGGCCGCGCTGTTTGGACGGGGTGGAAAATGTTCTCCCAGGGGAGCGCGGGCGCCGGGGAAACAGCACCGGCCCCTTGTTCATGCCATATCGGTTCATACGATCACAAGAGGCGGGGGAGACCCCCGGCTTAAACCGTTGGGGGCGCGGATGACCGATTTCGGCGATCGGACACATGTAGGATTGAGGCTTTACCGGCTGAGAGAGGTGATGATTCCGTTGCCGGACGGGGGCCGGTTGGGGCCAATCGATTGGGATGTGGAAAAAGACAAGCGGGTTGGGGTGTCCTGCGCCGATGCGGAGCATTGGGATGCGTTGATGGACTTCCTCACCGGCCTCCTGCCTCCCATTTCCGGAGAGGTGGACGAAAGGGAGGCCCTCGTCGTTCAGACCGACCGGAACCTGCTGAAAAATATGAAATTGACCCACCCCATCACCGATTTTCTCAATGCTCCCGATGCGCCAAAAACCCTTTGGTTGGACCACAGGGTGCGTTCCACCGGACTTCTACTGGAACGGCTGGAACTGACTCCCAAGAACATTCGGCAGGATATTCAACTGGTATCGGCAACCGTGCGGGATAAATTTTGGGCCTTGCGCTTCATGTTGTCCCACGCCGACCTGTTGATGGGGCGGGAAGTATTTCAGATCGAAGACCCCCCGGTGAGGGAATGCCTCCGCATGTGGTGGAGCGATTTTCAGGGCGTCTTGATCGCCTGCGAGGATGTGGGGACGCTTCCGGGCGCGGTGGACATCCGGTTTCGCACCGGCGGGGACGGCAGCGTGACCATCACCCCTGCGCCTTCCGCGCCCTGACCGGGTGCGGAGCGGATATTCCAGGGGGAGCCAATCCCTGGGCCAGGGGACCTTTTCTTGACCTTTTCTTGACCTTTTCTTGACCTTTTACGGCGGATTCGGATAAAAACGTGCAAGACGACCCCCGCTCCGGCACACCCGGTTTTGACAGGCCTCGATTCCAAGGATGGAAACGTCTCGACAGATTTCCACAATTTCCCACGACTCCGCCTTCTTTTGCGATGGTTCCATGAACCGGTCCGAGTTCATTCGCGCCAGCAGCCTTCACAAACGCTATCGCGATGGAGAAGGCAACATTTTGCACATCCTGCGGGGGTTGGACCTGACGGTGGCCGAGGGTGAGTCGGTCTCCATCATGGGGGCCTCGGGGGCGGGGAAAAGTACGCTGCTGCACCTGCTTGGCGCCCTGGACCGGGCCGATTCGGGCTCCATCCATCTGGCCGGGGTCTCGCTGGAGACCCTCAACGAGGAAGACCAGGCCAGCTTCCGCAATCGGACGGTGGGATTCGTATTTCAGTTTCATCACCTGCTAATGGATTTCAATGCCCTGGAAAACGTGATGATGCCCATGTGGATCAAAGCCGGGCGCACCCTGGCGCTGCACGATGAGGCCCGGCGGCTGTTGAGCCAGGTGGGCCTGGAAAAACGCGCCCTTCACAAACCCGCCGAACTTTCCGGCGGAGAACAACAACGCCTGGCCATTGCCCGCGCCATCGCCAACGACCCCCGCATCCTGCTGGCCGACGAGCCGACCGGGAACCTGGACGAGGACAACGCCACCCGCGTGGCCGACCTTTTGTTGCAACTCAACCGCGACCGTGGCCTGACCCTTGTACTGGTAACGCACAATTCCAAGTTTGCCGCCAGGATGTCCCGCCAATACATGATGGAACACGGGGTATTGCATCCCATCTCCTCCTCCCCCGCCCATGGCTGAAAATCCCCGGCAGGCCGCCTTGAAAATTTCGGGGACCCCCGAAGATCCGTGCGGAAAGCCCGTGGCATATCTTTTTCAGCGAGGGGCGTTGTCGTGGCCGTTTTATTGCCTGGCCATCCTGATGGCAACGGTGCTCTCGGTGGCCTCGGTGGCCTCGGTGGCAACGGTGGCCAATGCTCAGCAACCGGCCCGCACCCCAAACCTGATTCTCGAAATCAAAATCGAGGGAAATGTTCAGACCACCGAGGGGGAAATTTTTTCCAATCTATCCAGCCGCGTCGGCGATTCGCTGGAGCGCAAACTGATCACCCGGGACATCAAAACCATCTTCAATCTTGGATTTTTCCAGGACGTTTTGGCGGAAACGGAGGAGGTCGAGGGGAAAGGGTATATCCTGCGTTTCATGGTGCGCGAAAAACCCCGCATCGCTTCCATTCGGGTGGTGGGGAACGTGAAGGTGAGTATCAAAAACATTTTCGAGGTCATGACCCTGCAAATCGGCGGGTTTTACAACAAAAGCCTGCTGGAGGCGAATCTGGAAAAGATTCGCTCGGTCTACCGGACGCAAGGGTATTTGAAGGTCAAGCTGATTCCCGAGATCAGACCCCGCGATGAATTCAATTATGACGTCACCATCCGCGTGGAGGAATCCTCCAGATTGTACATCACCCAAATTCGGGTGAAGGGCGCCAATGTGTTCACCGAGTTGGAGATCAAACGCATGCTGGCGACCGCGGAGGTCGATTGTTTTGACTGGATCACCGATTCGGGGGTGTTCGACGAGGACAAAATCAATAGCGACCTGCGCAATGTGGTCACGCGGTACCTGACGCGTGGATATATCCGGGTGTTTATCGACACCCCCAAAATCACTCTCATTCACAATCCTGAATTTTCGAAAATCAAGGTGGAATTAAAAATTGTTGAAGGGGAGCAATACATCACGGGTAAAATCGATATCAGTGGCGACATCATAGGCGACAAGCAACAATTGCTGGACAGGCTGGGATTAAAGACCGGAATGCCCTTCAACGTTATTTTACGGACCCAGGATCAATTCCGGCTTCAGGGCATCTATCAGGAACAAGGCTACGCTTTTGTCCAGATTCGCCCGGAAATCCGGGTTAACAATAAAACGCGCATCGCCGATATCACCTACCGGATCCTGAAAAACGATAAGGCATATATT
>JACZSY010000189.1 GCA_022573975.1 SAR324 cluster bacterium
ATTGTTTGGTCAATCGACCGATTGAATCGTACGACCGAATTAACCTTAGGAAAGAAGGGTTGACCGATGGCGAGAGGGGGCCCAATCAAGAATCCCGCATCCATTGAGGATTCGGACGCCTCCCTGGCGCTGCTGTCGGCGGCGGAAGCCTGCTTGCGCAAGTACGGGTATGCCGGGCTGTCCACCCGCAAGGTGGCGGAAATGGCGGAAATGCCGCTGAGCCAGATTCATTATCATTTCGGCACCAAGAAGAACCTGCTGCTGGAGGTATTCCGCCGCCACAACGCGCGCTTGCTGGAGCGGCAGGCCCGGATGTTCGGTGAGCAACTGCCCCTGTGGCGGCGCTGGGAGCAGGCCTGCGCATATCTGGATGAGGACATCGAGTCGGGCTATGTGCGGGTGTTGCAGGAGTTGGCGGCGGCCGGGTACAGCGACCCGGAGATCGCCGGTGAATTCCGCGGTCTGATGGGCCGGTGGTTTGATCTGCTGGTCACCGTGGCCTCCGAAGCGGGGGAACGGTTTGGTGGATTGGGGCCTTTCGACCCAAAAGAAATGGCCGCTCTGATTGGCGCCGTATTCATGGGGGCTGAAACCATGATGCTGGTCGGATTCACCGAAAATGACCGCCCCATCCGCGCCGCCCTGCGGAAATTCGGGGATTTGATCAAGCTGGCGGAGGAAAAGGCGGCGGATAAACAGTCGGAAACCTGAATCATTGGGGAGGGAACGGTCATGCGAGCGAAGTATCCGGATTCCGAAGGCTTTGTGGAGCGCGGTGGCGTGAAGACCCACTACGAGGTCTATGGCGAAGGCGAGCACACCGTGTTTCTGATGCCCACCTGGTCCATTTACCATTCACGGGTCTGGAAGGGGCAGATTCCCTACCTGTCCCGCCATTTCCGCGTCATCACCTGCGACGGGCGGGGCAACGGCAAGTCGGACCGGCCGCTGGGCGTCGAGGCCCACCTGACCCGGCAATACGTGGATGATGTGATCGCCGTGATGGACGCCACGGGGACCGAAACAGCAGTGGTGGTCGGATCATCCAGGGGCGGGCATTTCGCCGGAATGACCGCGTCCCTGCACCCAGAGCGCGTGGAGGGCGCGGTGCTGATCGCCCCGTCGGTGTCCTTCGGGCCGGTGCATGAGGGCCGCGAGTCGGCGAAAGTCATCGCGGAACTGGAATCCCACGAAGGCTGGGACAAGTTCAACGTGCCTTATTGGAAGGAGAACTACCCCGATTTCATTGAATTTTTCGTTCGTGAAATTTGCAGCGAGGCCCATTCCACCAAGCAGATCGAGGACGGCATCGGCTGGGCGCTGGAAACCGATGGGCATCTGATCGCCGATACGATGCTCGCCCGGATCGCCTCGGACGACCATGGGGAAGGCATCTACCGCAACATCAAATGCCCGGTGCTGGTCATTCACGGGGACGACGACCATGTCATTCCACACGGCAAGGGCGCGGCGGTGGCCGAACTGACCGGGGGAGAACTGATCACTTTCCACGGCTCGGGCCATATGCCCCATGGGCGCGAACCGGTCAAGACCAACCTGGTGATCAAGGACTTCCTGGACCGCCTTTGGAACACCCGCCCCGCCCGCTTCCATTGGGTGCGGGGCCGCTCCCGGCAGCGAAAAGCGCTCTACCTGTCCTCGCCCATCGGCCTGGGCCACGCCCGGCGCGACCTGGCCATCGCCCAGGAATTGAAAGCCCTCAAGCCGGACCTGCACATCGACTGGTTGACCCAGGAACCGGTGACCACCTTTTTGCAAGACACGGGGGAGCGCGTTCACCCCGCCAGCCGCCTGCTGGCCAACGAGTCGGCCCACCTCGAGGACGAGTGCGGCGAGCACGACCTGCATTGCTTCCAGGCCCTGCGGCGCATGGACGAGATCCTGGTCTCCAACTTCCATGTCTTCCAGGAGGTGGTGGAGGAGGGCCATTACGATTTGATCATCGCCGACGAGGCCTGGGACGTGGATCATTTCTGGCATGAGCATCCCGAACTGAAGCGCGGCGCGCTGGCCTGGTTCACCGACTTCGTGGGCTTCCTGCCCTTCTCCGAGGGCGGCGAATGGGAGGCCTATCTGACCGCGGACTACAACGAGGAAATGATCGAGCACGTGGAACGCTTTCCCTGGGTGCGGGACCGGGCCATCTTCGTGGGCGGCCCCGAAGACATCGTGCCCGATGCCTTCGGCCCGCAACTGCCCGCCATCAAGGACTGGACGCAAAAGCACTTCGACTTCTGCGGCTACATCACCGGGGGGCATCCCTCCCAATGGGGCGACCCGGCGGAACTGAGGAAAGAACTGGGATACCGTCCGGACGAGAAGGTGTGCATCGCCACCGTGGGGGGTTCCGGCGTGGGCGCCCCCTTGTTGCGGCGCATCCTGGAAGCCTGGCCCGAGGTGCAACGCAAGCTGCCCGAGCTGCGGATGGTGCTGGTGGCCGGGCCGCGCATCGATCCGGCCTCCCTCGGCGCTCCCAAGGGCGTGGAGGTGCGCGCCTACGTGCCCGACCTGCACAAGCACCTGGCCGTCTGCGACCTGGCCATGGTGCAGGGGGGCCTTTCCACCACCATGGAACTGGCGGCCGCCAACCGGCCCTTCCTATACTTTCCGCTCAAGAACCACTTCGAGCAGAACTTTCACGTCCATCATCGGCTGCAAAGATACGGCGCGGGCCGGCGGATGGATTATGACACCGCCGACCCGGACGCCATCGCCGAAGCCATGGTGGCGGAACTGGGCCGCGAACTGAACTACAAGCCCGTGGAAACCGACGGCGCCCAACGCGCCGCCAAAATGCTGGCCGACCTTTTGTAACGATCGCAGCCGGGGATTGCGCCCGCCGCCCCTTCCGGGGGATGCTGGAGGAAAGGCGCGCTGCCGTGGGGAGCCTGGCTCCCCCGCCGCGCCGTTCCGCCAATCCATCAACCGGGAACCCCCGCCATGCTCGACGTCGACGCCGCCATCAAGACCGCCATCAAGGCCCGGGAGAAAGACACCCTGGCCGGCTACCGCTCGCTCAAGACCAGGATCGGCGCCAAGCTCACCGAGGCTGGACGGGGGGACAAACCCCTGGCCGAGGACGAACTGGAGGCGCTGATTCGCCGGGAGATCAAGGAGCGCGGGGAGTCCAACGAATATTACCAGCCCGGCCAGGGGGATTACGACAAGAACGCCCACATCATCGGGATGCTTGAGGCCCACCTGCCCAAGGCCCTTTCGCCCGAAGCCACCGCCGCGGCCGTACAAAAGGCCATCGCGGACAGCGGCGCGGCGGGGGCGCGGGACATGGGAAAGGTGATGGGCGCCCTCAAGCAGATTCCGGGCGTGGACATGAAGGCCGCCTCGGCGCAGGTCAAGGAGGCGCTGGCCAAGCTGGAGGGGTAGGGGCCATGCCAGTCGCCAATACGGTTCGTTCAACCGCACCCCAATCCCACCGCCAGGGCCGGGCTATTCCCCCACCCCGTTGAGCACCCAGCGGGGCTTTTCTCCCCGCTCCACCACGGCGCGCATGTTGTCCAGCGCCCGCTGAAGGGAACGCTCGGAGGTCTCCGGATTCACGCCCGCCACGTGGGCGGTGACGATAATGTTCTTGGCGTCCAGCAGGGGATAGCCCGGGGGCATGGGCTCTTCGGCGAACACGTCGATGCCGGCTCCTGCCAGCCGCCCGGATTCCAGCGCATCGCGCAGGGCCGTCTCGTCGATGATGCCGCCCCGGGCGCAGCAGATCAGGTAGGCGCCCTGTTTCATCAGGCCGATGCGCCGGGCGTCCACCATGCCGGCGGTGGTCTCGTTGAGGTCGGTGTTGATGGAGACGAAATCGGCCGCCTGGAACAGGTCGTCCTTTTCCATGAAGCGCGCGCCCACCTTCTCGATCGTTTCGGGCGGAATCTCGCGCACGTCGTTGTAGACGATGCCCATCCCAAACGACCTGGCCCGGACGGCCAGGCTGCTCCCCGTGTCTCCCAGCCCGATCACCCCCAGGGTCTTGCCGGCCAGTTCGATGCTGTCCTGGGTGAGCAGCCGCGCGCCGTGCCAGTCCCCGGCCCGGGTGGCCTGGTGGGTGTCCACCAGCTTGGTGGCCAGCGCCAGGATCAGCGCCATGCCGTGCTCGGCCACCGCCTCCTTGTTCACCCCGGCCACGTTGCAGCAGGGGATGCCCCGCCGGGCCGCGGCTTCGAGATCGAGGGTGTTGTAGCCCACCCCCAGGCGTTGCACGATCTTCAGCCTGGGGCAGGCCGCCAGCAGTTGTTCGTTGACCGGCTCGGCCGCCACCAGCATCGCCTCCACGTCCGCCATTTTGGCCAGGGACTCGTCGTCCCAGACATCCCCCTCCCCGGCCCAGGCCACCACATGGTCCAGCTCCTTCGTTATCCGCGCCAGCATTTCCGGGCGGGCCTTGGTCAGTACGGCGACTTTCACTTTGGAGACTCCCGATTCATCATGGCAAAAACGCTTCAATCGGGATTCCTACGGCCTTTGGGGGAAATTGTCCAGTACTGCACTCTTGCCGCCGGGGCAATCGCATTCTTTCCAAAAAATAAATTTAACTCTATCGCCATGGCGGTGATCGGTGCGTTTTACGGTTTTTGGGCGTTGGGCGCGATGGATTTCGACGAGGCCTCACCCCAGCGGCAACAACCCTCCAACCTTCTCCCGGTTTTTTTTACAGCCCGTGGATAGGGTAAAAACGTTGTACCTACAACAATTTAGAAAGGTGGAAACCCTCTCCGCATGGTCGGGGGTGAGGCCCGCCGTTCGCAGTTGAATCCGCGTTCATCGGTGGTTCCAAAGCAGTTTGCCGTTCGCAGTTCCTAGTGTAGTGACACGGAATTAACATTCATTATTCAGAACCTTTCTGGCTCGGGCTATTTTTTCGAGTATCGCTTTCGCGGATGCTGTCCAGACCAGGGGTTTGGGATTGTTGTTGCGATGTTCCAAGTAATCATCAATGGCTGCGATCAACTGGTCCACAGAGCGGAAAGCTCCGCGACGGATGCATTTTTCGGTCAAGTCAGCGAACACCCGTTCCACCATATTCAACCACGACGAGGAAGTCGGAATGAAATGCATGTGGAAACGGGGATGTTTTTCCAGCCAGAGTTTGACTTTGGGATGCTTGTGGGTCT
This sequence comes from SAR324 cluster bacterium, assembly GCA_022573975.1. Classification (GTDB taxonomy): domain Bacteria; phylum SAR324; class SAR324; order SAR324; family JACQKK01; genus JACZSY01. Next base: position 5,148 of record JACZSY010000189.1, read on the forward strand.
GGTAGTTGTCCAGAATCAAATGCAAATCCAGACCTTTGGGAGTCTGCCTTTCTATCTGCCGTAAAAAGGCGAGCCACTCCTGATGACGGTGGCGCGGCATGCAAGAGCCGATCACCCGGCCATCGGCAAGGTTCAGGGCGGCAAACAGGGTCGTGGTGCCATAGCGCTTGTAGTCGTGGGTCATGGTGCCACAACGCCCTTTTTTGATCGGCAATCCTGGTTGTGTGCGATCCAGCGCCTGAATCTGACTCTTCTCATCCACGCACATCACCAGGGCGTGTTCGGGCGGATTCAGATAAAGTCCCACGACATCAACGACCTTTTCGGCGAACTGGGGGTCATTGCTCAGCTTGAAGGTGCGCACCAAGTGCGGCTTGAGGCCCGCCGCATTCCATACGCGCCGCACCATCTCGCGGTTGATCCCAAGATGCGAAGCCAGAGTGCGAACGCTCCAGTGGGTCGCTCCGGGCGGCTTTTGCTGGGTGGTCGTGCTGATAATCAAACGCGTCATCTTGTCGCGCTTCACCGGCTTGCGGCCCGAGCGGGGAAGGTCTTTTTCGATGCCCGCACACCGTTTCTCCGCAAACCGGCGCCGCCAACGGCCGACCGCGCGCCGGCCGAGCCCCACCATTTCGGCAATCGCTTTGTCGGTGCGCCCTTGCGCCGCTTCCAGCACAATCCGCGCGCGCTGGACAAGACGCGCCTCAGTTACACGGCCACGAACCCTATGCTCCAAAGTGGCTTGTTCCTGTTCTGTCAAGACAATCCTCACTGCTGCTCTCATGAATATCCCTCCATGGATGATTTCAGGAAAGCAAAGCACATTTAACCACAAAGGTCCACTATTAACGCGTCACTACACCAACTTGGTCATGTGGCCCCCTCTCACCCCACGGCGCTGTCGTCGTCTCCGGCGGGGGCCTGGTCGTCTTCGGACTCGCCGCGCAGTTTCAGCCCCATCTCGTAGTAGGTCTTGGCCTCGCCGGTGAGGCCGAGCTTGAAGCAGCGGTTGCCGATCTGGTCGATCAGTTCCAGTTGGCCGGGCACGTTGCCCAGGGCCTTGCGGATTTCCAGGTGGTTCTTGAGGTATTGCAGCAGGCGTTTCTCGTCCCCGGCCCGCTCCTGCGCCGCTTCGATCCAGCCGTAGGCGCGGTCCATGGCCGCTTGGTCGCGGTTCTGGCGGAACACCGCCAGGATGCGCACCAGCATGGAGACGCGCAGGGTGTCCGCCAGTTTGCGTTCGCCGCCGTCCAGCAGTTCCTCCAGCAGTCCGGGCGTGCCGTCCACATCGGGTTGGTAGCCCGCGGCCAGCATGTCCTCGAAGGCCTGCAGGGCGGGGCCGGTGGCGCGGTCGTTGACGGCGAGGCGCACCTGCAGCCGCCGCGCGCGCCAATCCACCAGTTCGGGGGCCTCGGCCAGATGGGCCAGGTAGTTTTCCAGGGTGGCCCGCAGGCGCTCCCACACACCGCGCCGGCCGGCTTCCTCCGCCAGATTCAGCAGGGCGGCCGCCTCCTCGGCCAGTTCGGCCTTGCCCTTTTCCGGTGAGTCCCCGGGCCGGGCCGCCAACGCATCGGTCACCTCGTCGGTCACCTCGCCGGCCGCCTCGTCCGGCGGCGGTTGGGGAGCCTCTCCCGGGGGCCTCTGCGCGCCCGGGGAGCCTGTTCTCCCATCCGCCCCGCCGTCGGTCCCGGGGCGATCGGTGGTGACATCGCTGGTGACATCTGTGGAAGCGTCCGGTTTCGCGCCCGCTGCGCGTTCCCCGTTTTCTCCTTCGCCATCGGGCGCCGGGGGCGGGGCCGAATCGGCCGTCCTCCCGGCGGCGGTCTCCCCGGAGCGGTCCGCTTCGTCTTGCCTGAAGGCCGGGTGCGGGGGCGCATCACCGGTAACAGCCCCGCCTGTGGCGCCCTCGCCGTCCCCGCTGGTTTCCTCATCGGCAGGCGGCGTGACCGGCTGGGGCCTCAGGTCGGAAAACAGGTCCGGCCCATCGGGTTCGTCCTCACTATCGCCAAAGGCGGCAATGTCATTCCCGGAGGCGGCGGTGTTTTCGGCGCCAAAGGCGGCGGTGTTTTCCGCGCCAAAGGCTCCATAGGTTCCCCCGCCGGAGGCCGTCTTCTTCCCCGTGCCGGAATTGGTCTTGCTCGCCGCGCCGCGCTTGGGCGCCTTCCGGCGCGAGGCTGAAGAGAGTTCCACCCGGTCCACCACATCCTCTTCGCTGGCCGGTGCGCGGTTTGGGGCCGGTGTTTGGGCATCCTCATTCTCCACGCGTTCCAGGTGTTGCTGGAAGCGGGTGAACAGATTCTTGTCGAGGTTTGGGCTCGGTTCGCCCGCGCCGTCCCGCCCTGCCTCGGATCGGGAATCGCCCGCCGGTTTTTCCCCGTCTCCGGGAGACGTTGAGGGGCTGGCGGATTTGCCGTGGGTTGCCGTGCCGGCCGGCGCGGGGTTCCCCGAGGCGGCTTGTGGCGCTTGGCCGGTGGTGGCTGGAGGGGTGGGTGGCACCGTTGACGGCACCGTTGATGGCACCGTTGACGGCACCGTTGACGGCGTCGCGGGCTCGGCCAGGGAGGTGCGCCCCGCCGGGAGCACGTACAGGTTGCGGCGCACCAGGATGACCTGAGCCATCACCAGCACGACGATGCCCAGCAGCAGCACGAACCACTGCCAATTGCTGGACAGCAACTCCCGGAAGCGCGGGTCGGTCGCCACCATCACCGCCAGCGCAACCAGCGCGGCGGCCGCGATCACATTACTGAAGGAAAAGTATCGTCTCATGAGCCGGAGTGGACGGTCGATGAGAGGAGGTTGGAGTTCACTCCTTTAGGGTATTTTGGAGGGCGGAGGGGGGAAAATGCAACAAAAAAGACCAATCAGGGCAAAAACGGCCGGGAACCGCCGGGAAAAAGGGGAGAAACAGGATCAGCGCAGGCATCCGCTCTGGTCGGCTTCTTCCAGCATCACCGCGAACCGGCCGGCTTCTCTTTCCATCTGCTGCAAAAAGCGGCAACCCCTCCGCCGCTTGCGGTCCACGATGTAGAAATCCGGGTACGAATGGCCCATTTTCACCTGAAGCCGGAAGTAGGAATTGATCGCGTCCACCATGTGCCTGCGGGCCAGTCGGAGGTAGATTCCGTCCCTGTCCCGGCGCCAGCTTTGGTAATACACCAGGGCCCAGTCCACCTTGCGGTCGCCGAGGGCGATTTCACGGCGAACAGGCACCCTGGGAGAGGAACCGATACATCCCCATGGCAACAGCAGGATGACGCCGCCGATGATCGCTAAATGCCGCAGGGATTTCATGCCAAAAATTCCGGTTCAAAGAGTCGGGTGGGCCGCATCGGCCCCGGGAGCGATCCAGGGACGCGAATGGGGCGGAGGTCCATGTCCTTCTTATCGGAACGACCCCCGCTTTCTTGAGCGGAAATTCACCCCGGCCCGGTTTTCCGTGGATCTTTATCTTCGGAAATCTGAAACCCCATAGAAGGCCTGTGATCAACTCGATAAAAGCAGAAGGGGGTGCCTCCGGCGGCCCTCCGGGGGGAAACTTTGAAAAGTTTCAACAAATTTTCACAGGAAAAACAAGTATTTAAACCTATCATTCCAATATTTTATTACAAAATCGGGGTCTAATTCCCCGCGGCTTGCCGCGAAAAAAGGGAACCTATTCCGCAGCTGATACCCCGCCCCTTGGGGCGGGGTCATTCATTTTTTTCAAAAAATGGTCTGGGGGGCGGGG
>JACZSY010000190.1 GCA_022573975.1 SAR324 cluster bacterium
TGCTGCTCCTCCGGATAATCCAATAGCTATACATCTCAAAATTGTGGTTTTGCATGTTCCGTTCATTCCAATAAATAAATTTGACATTTGAGGTTTGTTGTTTTCTCCGTAAAAAGAAATTTCCTCGGCTTTAAACCCTCTAATGTTTGTAAGTTTTATTTTTGAAATATACATAATAAAAATGACTTTAATTGGCTGATTTTAATAAATTAACCGTAAAACCTTTGTTTAAAAATTTCCTACCATAAATTTCGCTAGAAATAAATTTATTTAACAGGTTTATGTTTTGAAGTTTCAAACTCAACAACCTTACTGCCCGTCGGCAAGGGTAGCGCTTTCATTCTTCCCTGGATAGTCGGGAGGGAGGGAACGAATGGCAGGAGAGGAATCCCTACGACATCCTCCCACATCCGTCCCTTCCCCCATCCATCGGCGCTTGCTGTTCACCCCCTCTCTTTTGGAGAGGGGGCCGGGGGGTGAGGTGCTGTTCCCCCTACACATACCTCCCCTCCACCAGCGCGGTTTTTTCGTTGAGCAGGGCTTCGGTGAGGCGGCGGATGTCGCCGGTGTCCATGAAGCGGCCCTGGAGGGTGGTGCCGGCCTGTCCGGCGGGATCGCCCAGGCCGTGGTGGTGGATGCCCAGTTGCAGGGCGTAGTCGATGCCCCCGCCGGTGAGCAGGTCGGTGGCCTCGGAGTAGTAGGGCAGGGAATCCACGGCCATGCGGGCCTGGCCCTCGGCCACCAGTCCCCGCCAGAGGGCCACGGCCTCCTCGGCGCGGGCGCGCATCTCATCGCTGACGGTTCCGCCTCGCTCGAAGTCGAAGCGGTTGAGGTGGGCCAGGTCGCGGATCCAGAGGAAACGCCCCAGCAGCCGCTCCGCGTTGGCTTCGCGGTCCCGGCGCATCAGCGGCAGGTTGCGTTGGAAGCGCTCGCGCCGCACGGCCTCGGTGACGTAGCCGTTGTGGCAGATGGCCACGTCGGGCAGCAGCAGCACGCGCCCCGCGCCCTGGTTGAGGCCGCGCTCGGGATGCTCGTGCACCGCGCCGTAAAAGCGGATGCCGTTGCGATTGCGGAAGAGGCGGCAGGGAAAGTCGGTCTTCAGCACGCCGCCGGGCTCCACGGAATAGTGATGCTGCTTGACCGCGTAGGCGTCATAGCTGTTGTCGCGCAGGTACTTGGGCAGGCGCTCGGGCCAGAGCAGTTCCTCGTCGTCGTCGATCCAGAGGATCCAGTCCCCGCTGGCCCGCTCGATGGTGGTGTTGCGCACGGTGTCGAACCCCACGCTCAGGGGCGAGGCGATGGAAAAGGCGCGCGCCCCGCAGTCCTCGGCGATCTGCCAGGCCCGGCCCGCCGCGCCGCCCGCTCGATTAACCGCGCCGCTTGATCGATCCGCCGCGCCGTCCGCTCGATCCGCCGCGCCGCCCGGGTTCCCTGCCCGGCCATCGTCGATGCCGATGATCACCTCGTCGGCGATGGCGCTCACGGACTTGAGGGTGCGGGCCAGGGTGTCCCCGTCTGGCTTTACGATCATGCACACGCTGAGGGTTTCGCGGGGGGCCTGGGTGCGCAGTTTTCGTTCCAGGTCCATGGAGCCGCTGCGGCGGTTGGGGGAGGCGGGCTTGCCATATTCGGTGATCCACGAACCCAGCGCCTCGCCCCAGGGGCTTTGCCCGGCGGGCACGGCCTCGATGGAAAAGCCGGGGTGCGCGGCGAACATGTCCTCCAGGTCCGCGCGTTCCAGGTGGTGCAGGTGGGCCCGCCAGGGATGGTGCGCGGCGTAGCCCTGGGCCTCCCAGGGACCGTAGGGCGTGGTGAGGATCATGCGCCCGGCGGGCGTCAGCAGCCCGGCCAGCCGGTCCGCCAGGGTGGCCGGATGCGGGACGTGTTCCAGCACCTCCGCGGCGATCACCCGCGTCAGCGGCGGCAGGGTTTCCAGGTGGGCGTCCAGCGTCCCCAGGCGGAACGCCACGTTGTCCAGCTTTTCCTCCCCGGCCCAGCGGCGCGCGGCATCCAGGTTGGAGGACACCAGGTCGATCCCGATGAAGCGCAGATGGGGAAACCGCCGGGCCAGATTGATGGTGTAATGGCCGTGGGCGCAGCCGTAATCGAGCACCACCCCTCCGGCTTCGAGGCCCTCCAGCCGCCGCGCCACGGCTTCGAAGCGGGGGTTGCCCGCCAGCGCCTCCGGGCCGTAGACCACCCCGCGCTTTTGTTCGTACTCGTAATAGGCGGTGTAGTGATCGGCCAGCCGGGCACCGGCCGTTGCTTCCATGGTCTCTTTCCCTCCGGCGCCGTCCGCTTCCGGTTCGGCGAAGCGGTAGCATTCCCCCAGTTCCTCCCGCACGTCCTCGGCCAGGGCCAGGTCGTAAGACCCGCCGGAAGACCCGCCGGAAGACCCGTCCGGGGTTACGCCAGATGACAAGCTCGGCGGGCCGTCCGGCTCCGGCGCCGCTTTCCCGGAGGTTCCCCCGGCGTCGAGCCCCTTCAGGTGCGCGCGCAGGGCGCCGATGTCGCTCATCCGCATCAGATGGCGGGCCAGCCGCCCGGGCGCCCCGCTTTGCCTGGCCATGGCCTCCCCGATGGCCGCCTCCACCGCGTCGGCGGCCTGCGCCCAACGGAAGCCCGCTCCCTTCTCCAGGGCGATTCCCCGCAACCGGTCGTAGCGTTCGGGATCCTCCCGCAGGGCCAGCACGGCCTGGGCGAAGGCTTCCCGATCCACCCGGCCCGGCACCGTAGTTTGAGATACCGTGGACTGAAACCCCGGGGTTTGAAGCACCGCGCTGGAGGGAGCGTTCTCGCCATCGGGCGTTTTCGGCGCCGCCAGCGGCACCCAATGCACCCCGCCGTCGCGCAGGGTTTCCGGCAGGGCCGCCACGGGCGAGGCCACCACCGGCGTGCCCGCGCATTGGGCCTCCATGACCGTGATGCAGGACACCTCCTCGAAGGTGGTGGGATAGACATGCAGCCAGGCCGCCTCCATGCGGGCGGCCAGCTCGCCCTTGGAGAGCGCGCCCAGCCAGGTCACGTTGGGCAGGGCGGCGCATCGTTCCAGCAGGGCCGCATAATATCCGGCCAATTCCGGCGTGGTGTTCTCGTAGCCGCAGACCTGGAGCACGATCTCCGGATCGGCCTGGTGGAGCCGTTCCATGATGCCGGTGGAGCCGTTGAGGCCCAGCAGGTTCTCCAGCCCGCGCTCGGGCCGCGAGGAGTAGAACAATATCTTGCCGCGGCGCTTGATGCTGGCTTCCCCGCCGCCGCTGAACAGGGCCGGGTCCACCCCGTTGGGCGCCACGGCGATCCGTTCGGGCGGCAGCCCGTACACCTCGGCCACCTGCGCCTTGTGAAAGGCGGAAACGCAGAGCACGCCGTTGAGGTTCCACAACTGCCGGCTGAGGGCGGGCAGGTTGCGCTTGAGCGCCAGGTCGTGCGTCCACCACAAGGTGACCTTGGCCGCATAGCGGCGGTGAAACAACGCCGGCAGGCGCTGGCCGATCAGCGCGTCGTGGGGCGTCGAGGCCGCCCAGGCCTCGAAGCCCTCCCCGCAGGGCGCCTCCTCCGTGGCCGCGCCGATGGGCAGATAGGTCACGCCGTCCCAGCTTCCCGCGCCCTGGGGCGGAATGGTGGAAAAGACGGAGACCCGGTGTCCCCGGGCCGCCAGTTCGCGGGCCAGGTAATAGCCCGCCGATTCCGAGCCGCCCAGGCTCAGGCCCCGGGCCAGGGTTTCACCGTTGAAGGGCATGCCGGGCACATAAAAAACGATTTCCATGGGAACTCCTTTCAGGGAGACGGTTTAATTGGAAACGGGCAGCGAGACGCTGGCGGGATCGGAGTAACGGGACAGACCGGAGAGGACTTCCCCCGCCGTGAAAAAAGGCACCCCCCCCGCCTCCATGGCCGTGGCCAGACCGCACGACGCGCAGGCCGGCGGGAGAATTTGCCAGGACGGCAGCTCGAAGGGCAGACGCAGCGCGATGTCCGCCGGAACCCGCGAGCGGTTGGCCCGGCACTGGCCCGCCGAGAGGGTGGCCGAAAGGGGAAAGCAGCGGAAATAAGGGCGCCCGGGTACCGGGATCGGCAAGGCCAGCGCCATCCTCACGGCCTCCAGCCAGGGCTGGCGCGGGTGAACCAGGGTATTGACGTTTGTTTCCATATGAGGCTCTTTTTGCGAAAATTCTCATTAAAATGAAAAATAATGTTGCAAATCGTTTAAATGATGTACTATTGTATAGTTATCGCTTGCTGAAAGTAATGCAGCCATCGACCCTTCATTCGCCGAGGGGCGCCACATGGAGATTCCAGGCGTTTCAATACAATCGACCATCGATGTTTACCGGTAATTTCCGTTATAAACGGTCATAATACAAATGTCAATTAAAAATAGCACAAATAGTGATGCGTTGAATCGAATGACGGATCGGATCGAACAGATTCGCACCGATCTCAATCTTACGCCTCCGGCCTTTTGTGAACGGATCGGTTTTCCCTATACCCGCTACCACCACATCATCAGCGGGCGTAAATCGAAGCCCACGGCGGATTTGCTGTCAATGGTGGCCGAGCGCACCAACGTCAATCCGGAGTGGCTGCTCAAGGGGGTCGGCCCGCCCTACCGCAGCGGCGGCGGATGGCGGGAAGCCACCGTATCTACAAATATCGATGAGCGTTACGTATTGCTGCCCCTCTACAACGTGGCCGGCGGGGCGGGGCCCGGCAATCTTATCGATTCCGAAGAGGTGGAGGACCTGCTGGCCTTCAAGCAGGACTGGATCGCGAGGGAACTGCGCACCAGCCCGGACAACCTCTCCCTGATCTACGTGCAGGGCGAATCGATGATTCCCACCCTCAACCCCGGGGACGTGATCCTGATCGAGCGCGACCCCCAGCGCAATACCTCCGACGGCATCTACGTGATCCGCATGGGAGAGGCCCTGCTGATCAAGCGGCTGCAGTTCCTGCCCGAAGGCGAAATCAACGTCACCTCGGACAACGAGGCCTATCAGCCCTACCGGGTCTCGTTGAATAACGACGCGGAAAACTTCGACATCATCGGCCGCGTGGTCTGGGCCGGGCGGCGGTTTTAGGGGGGGCTATCCTTGCCTCCCCCCTTCCCGCCGCTCCCATAAATGCGGTAGGCATAACGCTTGGAGGAAAGTACGAAATTTCCCGATTTTCACCCACACGGAGGAGAAGCGTCATGAGCGATGCCATCGGCGGCGGCTGCCATTGCGGCGCGGTGCGTTACGAGGCCGCGGGCGAGCCGGGATTTTCGGCCCATTGCCAATGCGCCGACTGCCGCAAGTTCAGCGGCTCGGCCCACAAGTCTTTCATGATGATGCCGGCCGGGGGGTTTACCGTCACCGGCCAGGTCTCGGCCTACGACTATGCCGGGGGAAGCGGAGCTGTCATCACCCACCATTTCTGCCCCGCCTGCGGGAGCGGCTTGTTCAGCAAGCACGCCGGGGTGACCGGCGCGGTGTTCCTCTACGCCTCCGGCCTGGACGACCCGGAGCGATTCCGGCCCACCATGGCCGTCTACACCAAAAGCGCCCCCTCCTGGGACCACCTCGACCCCGCGCTGACCACCCATGAGGAGGGATCCCGTAAAAGGTGAGAACGCCTGCTCCCAGCCTTTCCGGTCCATCCACCCACGGCGAGGGAGTTGCTTCCATCCGCGGGCCGGTCTCCCGGTTCCCGGCGATTCCACGATCCGCCCTCCTCCGTCTCTCTTTTTGTTTGCCTTCCATTTTATAATTGTATACCAATATACAATACTGCGGTTGGAGCGATGCCGCGCCGAATCGGAGCACAGTCTGAATCCGCGGAAACCGCCGCCCCCGCGCATGGCCGAAGGGGCTATCCCTTCCATTTCCCTCTCACACCGCCGACGGGAAAACGAAAGACGATGAAACTCGAAACCAGACCGTTGCCCGGCCCGTTCGGCGTGGAAATACTGGGCCTGGACCTGGCCCAGCCCATGGAGCGGGAGACCGTCGAGGCCCTGCTGAACCTGTTTCACCAGCACCAGATCATCGTGCTCCGCGAGCAAAAGCTGTCATTCGGGCAGTATGACCGGGTCACCCGGCATTTCGGCGGCCAGAAGCCGCATTTCCTGGATCATCTGCGCTTGAACGGCCACCCGGCCATTTTGATGCTCACCAACGTGCAGGAAAATGGCCGCCCCACCGGCGTGTACAGGGGCGCGGCCTTCTGGCACACCGACGTGGCCTACGAGGATCCGCCCAACAGTTCCACCATCGTCTATTCGCTGGAGGTTCCCCGGGGCGGGTGCCCCACGGAGTTCGCCGACTGCTTCACCGCCTACGACGACCTGCCCCAGGCCATGAAGGAGCGGATCGCCGGCTTGCGGGTGATCCACCATTACGGCAACCGCTGGGACATGGACGAGAACTCCAAGCATTCGGCCGAGACCCTGACCCCCGGGCAGAAAGAGCGGGTGCGCAACGTGGTGATGCCCCTGGTGCGCAGCCATCATGTGACCGGGCGCAAGGCGCTTTACGGTGTGGCCGGTTCCGCGTTTGGCATCGAAGGCTGGCCCGAGGACGAAGGCATCGGGCTGCTGGACGAGTTGGCCCACCATTGCATCCAGCAAAAATACCGCACCCAGTACGACTACGCCGTGGGGGACCTGGCGGCCTGGGACACTTTTTCCACCCTGCACAAGGCCCAGGCCCAGGAACCCGCCCACGGAGACACGGACCGGCGGGTGCTGTGGCGCGTCAGCGTCACCGGCAAACCTCCGGTGTTCCAGTCCAACGGGAGATGAGCGCTTCCATGAACCCCACGGAGGCGCTTCCGCAATACCGGCAGGTGGCCGATACCCTCCGCAGGCGCATCCGCAACGGGGAATATCGCCAGGGCCAACCGCTGCCCACCCAGGCGGAGTTGGAGCGCATCTTCCAGGTGAGCGGGATCACCATCCGCAAGGCGCTGGGCATCCTGGCCGGCGAGGGCCGGGTGCGGGGCCGCCGGGGCGTGGGCACCCTGGTCATGCCCGGCGCGGCGGAGGAAAAACTGGCCATCAAGGTGTCCGGCAATTTCCGCGAATGGCTGGAATCGGCCAGCGGGCAAAACCACCCCATCGAGCAGGAGGTGCTGGACATCGCAGTGGCCCCAGGCCCGGCGGACATCGCGGCCGCTCTGGCCTTGCCTCTCCAGGCCCCCCTGTGGCGCATGCGGCGCCTGCGGCGGATCGCGGGCAGGCCCATCTCACACCACGTCAACTATGGAGCGCCCGCAAGGTTCGCGCAGGTAACGGCGGCCACCATGGCCCCCAGCCGCAGCTTCGTGGAGGTGATGCGCGCCGAACTGGGGATCGTCCTGGCCCGCATGGATCAACGCGTCGAGGCCATGGTGGCGGAGCGGGACCTGGCGGAAATCCTGGAGACCGGGTTCGGCGCGCCCCTGTTCATGGTGGAAAACCGCTATCTCGATCCCGCCGGGGCCGTGGTGGCCGTCACCCTGCTCTACCTGCGGGGCGACCGCTATGTCTACCAATCCTCGATCCCCCTGGAGGAGGAGGCGCCCCGCGGAAAAATGGGGAATGGGAAGGGGTGAGGGCGAAACGGGGGCGTGCGGTCAGGTTTTCCCGAGCCCGCGCTATCGATGTTCGTGGATAGGAAAAATCCGTAGCCCCTCAAGAACCCATGGCGCGGGCCGCCGCATCCGGCGTTGGAGAATGAAGCGATGAACATCAAAAAAGGTGGCGTGACCTGGTTTGGGATTCCTCTGGGGGTGCTCCTGTCCCTGCTGATGAGTTGCGCGCCGGCCTCAACGGCCGAAATAATCAATCCTGTCGACATCAAGGAGTGGAAAGTGCCCTATGGCGGCCGCCCGCGGGATCCCTTCGCAGCGGGCCGGGACGCGATCTGGTTCGTCGGCCAAGGTGGTCATTACCTGGCTCGTTTCACGCCCTCGGCCGGGTCGTTCTTCAAGCGCGGCCTGCCCGATTCGCCCGGGCCCCACAACCTGATCGTGGGCTCGGACGGCATCGTCTGGTACGCGGGCAACCGCAAGGGCTACATCGGGCGCTACGATCCGGTGTCCGGCAAAATCGAGAAGATCGCCATGCCCGGCTCCAAGGCGGGCGATCCGCACACGCTGGTGTTCGATCAAGGCGAGCGTCACATCTGGTTCACGGTGCAATGGGGAAACTTCATCGGGCGCCTGACCCTCTCCACCCGGGCCGTCGATCTTATCGCGGTGCCCACCTCCGGTTCACGCCCCTACGGCATCAAGGTGGCGCCGGACAACACGCCCTGGATCGTGCTGCTCGGCACCAACAAGCTGGCCTCGGTGCACCCGCGAACGCTGAAACTCACCGAGTACGAATTACCGGCCAGGAGTGCCCGCCCGCGCCGTCTCGAGATCACCGGCGACGGACGGGTCTGGTATGCGGACTACAGCCGCGGTTACCTGGGCCGCTACGACCCCAAGACCAGGGAGTTCAGGGAATGGGCGCTGCCCTCCGGGGCCAGCTCGTATCCCTATGGGATGGCCCTGGATAAAAACGGCCGCATCTGGGTGGTGGAAACCGGTGTTTCGCCCAACCTGTTCGTGGGGTTCGACACGCGCACCGAAAGCGTGTTTTCCGTGACGCCCATCCCGTCGGGCGCGGGTTCCGTGCGCCACATGAACTACCACGCCCCCAGCGGCACCATATGGTTCGGCACGGACCGGAACACCCTCGGCCGGGCTGCCGTCGGCCCGTAGGGCCGCCAATGTCTCCGCCCGTAGGGCCGCCAATGTCTCCGCCCGTAGGGCCGCCAATGTCTCCGCCCGTAGGGCCGCCAATGTCTCCGCCCGTAGGGCCGCCAATGTCCCCGCCCGTAGGGCCGCCCAAGTCCCCCCGC
>JACZSY010000191.1 GCA_022573975.1 SAR324 cluster bacterium
ACTGTCCATTACGTAAAAATCGGAAAATTGCTCAACCGGCCACGCCCCCTGGTGGCAGTAATAAAACGGGCCAGCGTTTAAATAATCTAAGGACGGGTTTCAGGGCAAACCGAAAAAGGGCCTGCGTTTCGTCCGCCTGCTACACCTCCCTTCCCACCCAAACCACGCGACCGATTACCTCCACGCCGTTGTCCACGATCCTAAAGCGAAACGACGTATAGGCCGGGTTGGCACTGGACGCCTCGATCTCCTCACCCGGTTGGCGTTGGAGGCGCCCCTCCTGCAATCGTATCCCTGGATATGGTACAAAATAATTCCTTTCCCAAGTCTCGCATGGGGAGCCGCGATGATATGCGAAACGTGTGATCATTCCAATCTCGACGGACAGAAGTTCTGTGGAGAGTGCAACCTACGCCATGACTCAGGTGCTGGCCCCACCTCCCAGCCCAGCCACCTGCCCGAAGCAGGCGAGCGGCGCCAAGCCACATCGTCTTTTCCGATCTTTCGGGCTACACGGCCATGAACGAGCGCCTGGACCCCGAAGAGGTGCAGGCCATCATGGGCCGCGTCAAGGAAGCGGCGGTGCGCATCGTGGAAACCCATGGCGGAATCGTCAATCAGTTCGTGGGCGACGAGGTGGTGGCTCTCTTTGGCATCCCCACGGCGCAGGAGGACGATCCCCGCCGCGCGGTTGCCGCGGCATTGGAACTCCATCAAATGGTGGCCCGGATCGGCGTGGAGATGGAAGACCGGCTGGGCCAGGGCCTCTCCCTGCATACGGGCATCAATACCGGGCTGGTGGTGACCCAACTGCGCGATGACAGGGACGGGCGCTATGGCCTTACGGGGGATTCGGTCAACACCTGCGCCCGCTTGGCCGCCCAGGCGCAACCCGGTCAAATCCTGATCGGCAAGGATACCCAAAGACTCGTTGCCCCCTATTTCGAACTGGAAACCTTGCCGCCGGTGACGGTGAAAGGCAAGGCCGAAGCGATCACGCCTTTTAGGGTGCTGCGCAAAACCGCCATACAATCCCGGCTGGAAGCTTCGGCCCAACGTGGCTTCACCCACTTTATCGGCCGGGAAATGGAACTGTCTACCCTGCGAAAGTGCATGGAGCAGGCGGCGGGTGGCGGCGGCCGTTTCGTCAGCCTGGTCGGGGACGCCGGGGTCGGAAAAAGCCGGCTGATGCACGAATTGCGCGAGGGAGTGGCCGATGGCGAGGTTACTGTGCTGACGGGGAGGTGCAATCCCTTGTCTTCGGGCACCCCATTTTTTCCGCTGCTCGAACCGATGCGGGGTTTGCTCAATCTGACCTCCGAGACGCCGGACGCCGAGGCCGTATCCTCCAGTCTGATCGGGTTGGATCAAGCCCTGGAGCCCTATATTCCCCATGTGCTGCATCTGCTTTCCATCCCCGGCGCCGGACGGGCGCTCCCCCGAAATCTGGACGGGGAGGAATTGCAACGCGGGTTGCGGCTGGCCCTGGCCGCCTTGTTCACCCTCGCCGCGCAACGAAAAACGATCCTGCTGCTCCTTGAGGATTGGCACTGGAGCGACGAGGCATCCGATGCGGCGTTGAAATATCTGGTGGGATTGATCGGGGAGACCCCGATCATGATCGTCGTCAATTATCGCCCCGATTACCAACCCCACTGGGGCAACCTGGATTATCTTATCCAGTTGTCCTTGACGGCCTTCGGCACAGCGGAAAGCCTGCGGATCGTCCAACAGACCCTGGGTGTGGATCGCCTTCCTGAACAACTCCCGGCCATCATTCAGGCCCGAACGGGCGGCAATCCTTTTTTCATCGAAGAACTATGCCGTTCGCTGCTCGAACGCGGGGACATCGAAATCCGTGAAATGCGCGAAGCGGTGCTCACCGGCGATCTGGAACACCTGGCCCTGCCCGAAACCGTGCAGGCGGTGATCCGCAGCCGCCTGGACCGGCTGGACGACCCCACGCGGGAAGTGGTGCTGCATGCTTCGGTGATCGGACGCGAGTTCAGCGGACGCCTGCTGGAATCCCTCATGCCCGCGGAAAAAGGAGTTCCCGCCGCGCTGGAACGATTGAAGGCGCTGGAAATCCTGAGGCAGGTGCGAGTCGTCCCCGAGCCGGTATTCCGCTTCAAGCACGTGGTAACCCAGGAGGTCGCCTACGAAACCCTGCTGTTGAAACGGCGCAAACAACTGCATCGCAAGGTGGCCGAATTGCTGGAAGCCCAACACCCTGAGAGACTGGCGGAAATTCAAGAAGCCCTGGCCGCCCATTTTTTCAAAGGCGAGGTCTGGCCCAAGGCCGCGGCTTATTCCTTGGCCGCCGCCGAGCAGGCCAAGTCTCATTACTCCTACCGTGCCGCGCAGCAATTAGGGTGGCAGACCCTGACGGCCGTTAAAAAAGTGGAGAAGCTGGAGGGTGAACAGATAAGGGCGCTGGTGCTGCTAGGCGATCTGGACAGCCTGCTGGGCGAGTTGGAGCCGGCCAACTCCCATTACGAGCAAGCTATGGCCCTCAGCCGCGACGCGGCCGAATCCGTGGGCATCGCCAATAGGATTCATCACCCCCGTTTCGTGGTGCGGGACGGAGGGAAAATCGTCTATTACGAGCATGGGAGCGGGCCCATAACCCTGATTTTTGTCAACCCGGCGTTGTATGGAATCGCAATGTTTCAACCATTGGTGGAGCGGCTCTGCCAGGACTACCGCATCATCACCATCGACGGTCGGGGCAGCGGCAATTCCGATCCCATTCCCGACGATTATTCCATGCGCGATCACATGGAAGACGTGCGGGCGGTGATCGACGATGCCGGCGCAACCACCGTTGTGGGCGTGGGCATTTCTCGGGGTGGCAATCAAATAATAAAACTGGCCATTGCTTATCCCGGTAAACTGGAAAAAATCGTGACGATTGGCATGCCCGTGGACGATCGCAAGCCAGGCAGTCTGTTTCCCCAGACCCCGGATCCGCGGATGATCAAAGCACTTCAGGAAAAGGATTATGAAATTTTCTTTCAAATTTTTGTGCGGAAATTCAATCCGGAACCGGGTTTGGAACTCTATAATGTGGAGATTGTCAAAAAATACGTTCAACTGCCGGAAAAAACCATTTTGAAATTTGTGGCTCCCGATCCGGAAATGAATATGGTTCCCCTGTTTCAGAAAATTATGATTCCGATTTTGTTGATCCATGGCCTAATTGATGGGAATGTTGATCCCATCCACACGAGATATGCCGCGGAACAAATCAAACATGCCTTAGTGTATGAATTCCCATCCGCGGGGCACAATCCCTGGATTTCGGCCCCGGGAGAATTTTGCGATGTATTGCGGCAGTTCGTGGAAACCGGGGAAGTTGCAGGCGCTCAAATGGGTGACGAATACCCTCCAGGCTGATCCTCCCCATTTCTATCTTCCTGGCCAAAATCTCCCATGACCAACACCCTGCTCGCCGAAATCGTCCTGGCCCTGCATTTGCTCTATGTGGGGTTCGTCATCTTCGGCTATCTCTCGGTGATGGCCGGGGGAGCGCTGGGCTGGGCCTGGGTGCGGGGGCGGGTCTTCCGGCTGGCGCACCTGGCGGCCATCGCCTTCGTCGCCTTCGAGGCGGCGATCGGCATGGTCTGCCCGTTGACCGGGATCGAGAACCTGCTGCGCGGCTCGGGTGAGGGAGAATCGTTGATGGGCCGCATCATGCGCTCGCTGCTCTATTACGACCTGCCGCCGTGGGTCTTCACGGCGGCCTACCTGATGCTGGCCGCGTTCGCCGTGCTGTTGCTGTGGTGGGTTCCGCTCCGCCCCCGCGGGAAGGTTGCGCTGTAATGCGGGGTTGGCGGTAAAGGACAAACCGGAGAGAGAGAGGGCCTACTTCCGTCCGGACGCGCGATAGCTGCGCTGGATTGTCATGCCCCGCAGGGCCTTTTTGAACAGTTTGTCCACCAGCCGCACCTCCTCCCGGCTTTCCAGGTACTGCCTCACGCTTCCCTTGACCGAATCGTAGGGGGGCAGGGGCGGGTTGGTGTAGAAGATGGACCGCACGATCAGGCAGCCATGGGGCAAATCGAAGATGCGCATCTCCCCCACCTTCATCTTGAAAAACGCCAGGTCGTAACCCCGGCGCCGGCCTTCTCCGCGCATGATCAGTCCGGAATCCCCACCGTTGGCCGCGGTATTCCGTTCCAGGGAATGGGACTTGGCCAGCACGATAAAAGCATTTTCCGAATCGATCCGGCGCAACATGCGCTCGCAATCGGTCCGTTTTTTGAGCAGGATGCGCCGCACACGGACGTGCTCGCCGCGCACCAGGGATGGGTTGTTGTCATAGTAGGCCCGCACCTGCGCCTCGCCGATCTTGATCTGGGAGCGGACATGTTTTTCGATCAGGGCGCGCACCACCAGGTCCTTGACCTTGGAGCGCAACTTCTTGTTCCCCTTGAAATTGTTGCGCAAGGCCCACTGGAACAACACCTCCTCGTTGATCATGGCCTCGATGTAGGTATTCAATTCGCCCCGGGCATCGATCTGGTCGCCAAGGGAGAGCGACTCGATGGAGTCGTACACCTCCGAAAGCCTGATGTCCTGCTCGTTCACCCTGGCGACGATGGGCGTTTTTTTCCGCGCTTGCGCGGCCGCCGGGGGCGCGATGAAGCTCTCCTGTTTCCGCGGTTGCGCGGCCGCCGGGGGCGGGGCGAGAATCAACAGCCCAAGGGCAACCCATGCGGCTTTGAAGAAGAAGACGCCACCTTTGGTGGCGCGCAAGGCTATCGGGGTTCCCATCGTTCCTTTCCTTTCACGCCGCCCCCCTAATTCCCGGAGGTGGTAGCCGCGACCACTTCCTCAAGATAACCCACTATTTCCTTCGAATACCAGTCCCGTTCCCCCTTGGCCGCCAGGATTACACGCCCCAGCGGATCGATCAAAAAGGTGGCGGGCAAATCGCGCGCGCCGTATTTCTCCGAAATGCGTGAGTTTGGGTCCAGAGACATGGGGAAGGTCAGCTTCAGGCGTTTTATGAATGCCTTGACCTTGGGTGCGTCCTTGCTGGTGTCCAGTGAAATCCCCAGCACCACGAATGGCCTGTCCTTGAAGCGCTTTCCCAGGCGTTGCATGGATGGCATTTCCCTCACGCAGGGCGGGCACCAGGTGGCCCAGAAGTTGAGCAGCACGAATTTCCCCCGGAAATCGGCCAGCCGCACCGATTCGCCCTCCAGGTTTTCCAGGGTGAAATCGGGCGCCGGCACAGGCGGTTTAAATTCCACCAATTTGACGCTGTGTTGCCGGGGGCCATGGGCCAAGGCCTGCCCCTCAAGCAACCCCGCCCCAAGCACCCCAACCACCAGCGGCGGCACTACCAGCGATGCCGCGACAAGCGATGCCGCAACCAGCGATGCCGCAACCAACGATGCCGCCACCCGCGATAGCGCCTTTCTCAACAAGGCGAATCGGAATACCACGCCGGCGCCCCCTCCAAGGATGGCCCATGGAAAAGGACGGCCCCGCCGCAGGTGACGAGGGATCCAACCTGCGGCTTCTTTTTTCGCCGCGGGCGGCGGGAAATGCACCCGGATCACAAAATTCAAATTCCTGTTTCCAAACGCATCCATCATGAACCTCCTGTCTTCGGTCCCCATAGCATTAGATACTCATTATTTTCATTTTGGTTCAAGTGCCCATGCTCTCTTTCGGCGCATCCTCCTTTTCCACTTCGCACCGGCGGCGGGGCGCACCGCAACAGGGTCGTTATGGTTTCGCTGTTTTGAGGATACAACCCTCAGGAAAAAAAGCGGTGCGCTCCCCCACAGGAACGTGCCGGAACCCCGTTGGTTCGACGCTCTGTTCCATGAGCCGCCGGCTTCATTTCAACAATTCGCCCACGATTCGGCTGGAAGGAGATGGGGAGAGGATGTGAATCGGGGGACAACGTTTAAAAAAAAACGGCCCATTCGGCGCAAGAGCGCCACCGTATGAGCCGCTTTCCGATTTTCCATCCATCGCGAACAGGATGGATTAAAGCCACTGGTTACTGAATGGATTTTCCCGCAGACCTGCAGGATGAATACTTCTGCCCGCAGAATCAGTCATAGCAGGTTTGTTTGTTCAGGTCCTTGGCATAGAAAAAGTCCTGGCCGTGTCCGCAATAATGCAGGTCGGTATCGGCGCCGGGGAGTTTCGCGAACAGGAAAAAGGCCGGGTTGGGGAATTTCATTATGGAACTTCCCGCTGGTTTGCGGGGTCGGGTTTTCGCCATCGGGCGGCCATTTTTGTACCCGATGTAGAGGGTTTTTTCGGCGCTAAAGCCGATGATTTCGTTTTCCCCGAAATTTCCCCCCTGGAAACGGCGGGGGAGTTTGATGGAAAACCGCGCCCTGTTGTTCCGGTGGGTCGGTTTTCGCTTCAACCACCCGACGGGACCGATGTAGGTGGATTCGCCGTTCTTGGTGTTGTGCACCCATGCGAAAATGGCTTTCCTGCCCTTTGGCATCTTCAGCCCAAAGTAAGAACCTTTGAACAGGTTTTTCTTGCCATCGTACAAAATGGTGCCCCTGGGCGCGCTGTCCTTGCCGGGATTGTAGCCATCGATCAAAACGCCCCCAAACATGGGTGCGACGTTTTGCGCTTGAAGGGGAAGGATGAACAGCATGGAGAAAACGGCCGTAATCACCACGGCCAACAAAAGCTTCCTCATCGCGTTGCTCTCGTTGAATGGTTATTCGTTGAACGGCCGGGAAAAGCCGGACCGCTGAAACCCAGCCTTATAAGATAGAGAAAAGTGCTTGGGTGTATCTGTATCCGGTCATACGTACATTAATGGGGTTTTGACGATCACGGCCTGGATATTTTTTCCAGGAGGATGGCGATGCCCGTGGCCGGAAGATGCTACTCCACATATAAACGCGCAACGCGGCAAAAGGATGCGGCTCATGCTGGCATGGGAA
Source organism: SAR324 cluster bacterium (assembly GCA_022573975.1). GTDB lineage: Bacteria > SAR324 > SAR324 > SAR324 > JACQKK01 > JACZSY01. The sequence goes on from JACZSY010000191.1 coordinate 6,936, forward strand.
GGGAGGGTGGAGCAGAGACCCGGGGGTTCCTCGGGGTTCCTCTCCGGAATATCACTCCATATCCGAGTGCGATCGGGTCTGAGGGCGTATTCCGCCCAGGTTCCCAAAGGGTTTGGCGGAACAACAGGATCGCGCAAGGAATGGCGCGGGACACAGTGCCGGTGCGGCCACGGACCCTATCGATCCTGCCGGCCGAGTCCCCAGGCTCTTCCCGGCAAAAAATCCTGAAATGGACCGGTGAGAGAACAAAAAAAATTCCAATTCCCTTCTTTTTTTGCAGACCTCACCAAAGGAGGCGCCCGCGGGGCCTGTTTTCTTCCGGTATGCGATAGGCTCTCTTCCACGGGAACGGTTGCTCCCCCCGTCAAGCGGCCCAGCGAGGCCCAACCCCCCTCTCATCCGACGGAGCCATGGAACCCCTCACACTGTTTTTGATCTTCGCGGTGGCGCTCAGCCGGGCGCTGGATTTCCTCTCCACCTGGCTGGTCACCCCCAGGCTGGCGCTGGAGGCCAACCCCCTGGCGCGGCGGTTGCGTTGGGGAGGCATGATCGCACTCAACGCGCCGCTGGCCGCCCTGCCGCTGGCCCATCACGGTTTGTCCATCACGCTGGTGGTGCTGAGCGCCTTGGTGGCGGGCACCAACCTCTCCCACGGCGCCCTGGCGCGGGGCGCGGGCGAGCGCAATCAGTTGGAAGGCCAGCGCCGCGCCCTGCGCTCCATCGGGCTGCCCGCCGCGCTGGCCATGAACACCGCCGGGTCGCTGGTGGTCTGCGCCGGCGGCGGCTTCATGATGGCCCTGGCCCCCGCGGCCGAATCCAACCCCTGGTGGGCCGCCCTGGGCGTGGTGGCGTTCGGCGTGACGGGACTGGTGCACCTCAACGTGGCCATGGTGCGCCTGCGGTTCGGAGGAAAGGGAGCATGAGCGTTCACTGGCCCCATTCCCGCAAAATCGCGGCAACCCCATCCCGCGGCATCGGGATGGGACGAAGTACCGGTTTGAGGTGGAATTCGACTGGAAAATCGTGGTATTGGAGGGGTGGGGAGCCGCCTGGGCCAGATGCACGGCTCAAGCGGGGTGATGTGCGGGGAATACCGGGGAATGCCGGGGAATGCCGGAGAATGTCATTGGCGAACGTTTCAGCAACCTGTCCAGGTGAACAACATGAAAAGCGGCAAAGGAAAACCAATCACGATGGACCATGTGGTGTTCGAAGTGAAAGACGTCCAGGCCACGGTGGATTTTTATGAAAAGATACTGCAATTTCCCACGGTGAGAATGAAGGAGTTCCTCGCGGGCGATGCTCCCTTTCCCTCCGCCCGCGTCAACAGACAAACGCTGGTGGATTTCTTCCCCAAGGAATTCTGGGACAACCGCCGGCGGCAGCAAAACCCCAATCACGTCTGCTTCACCATGAGCCAAAGCGAGGTCGCCGCCCTCAAACGGCGGCTCAGCCGCAACAAAGTGCCCATCATCCGGCGGCTGCCCCGCTCCTATGGGGCCGAGGGCTGGGGCAATTCCATTTATTTTCAGGATCCGGACGGGGTGACCCTCGAGGCCCGCTTCTACGGCAAGGACGCCAAAAAGGAACTCTCCGCTTCGGCCCAAAAGGCGCAGGGCAAGGCGGCGCTGGCCGCCATCAAGGCATCCAAGCCCGTTGGGAAGAAAAAATCGTCCGGGTCGTAAACCTTTTCTTTCGGGTAGGAATGCTGGAGGCAGGATGGGCATGGCTACTGGGCTCGAACCCAACCCATGGCTGGCCGCGCTGGCCTTGAGTTTGGATGAGGTATGCTCAATTGAGGGGCCGTATTTCCGGCGCCAACCAGGAAATATGGGGGTAGTAGGAGGGGCCATCCGAATTTTCATTTTCACAGCGGACGCAAACTCCCAGGGGAGACATGCCCGAGGTCTTGAAGCTCAA
>JACZSY010000192.1 GCA_022573975.1 SAR324 cluster bacterium
CCGATGCTCAGCAGACGATCGACCAGTGCGGTCAGCGGCCGATTGGACCCGCTGCGCTCCGCGGTCTGCACTGGCTGGCTGTCCGACACGGTTGTCGCCATTTTTCGAATCACCTCGCACGTACGGGCGGCTCGCCAACGTCGCAGACCCCGCAACGCCGCACAGTATAGGCGACCGTCGCGAGAGGTGTTAGTGCAAATTTTCCGCAGGCGAAGCGTGTTCGCGCGTCGGTCCGAAGGCCGTCAATCGCGCCCATTGGCCCGCCCGGAAGGGCCAATCCGGCTTCACGGCGCGTGGCCTGTCATCCGGAACTGGGACGAGGCGGGATCCCATCGCAAATCGCCGGCGTGCTGCTGATACCACGCCTGGACACGCAAGGCGTCTTCGACACGGTTGTAATCGAAGTGCCCGGCCGGAAAATCCACAGCGGGCGCGTCGGGCAGATATCGCACAACCGACGCCAGAAGCAACGGGTCTTCCGCCGCCAGAGCGATGCCGCGCAAGTCGCCGAATTCGCAGAGATATTGAATCATCTGGATCGGCGTGTGATCGCCCGACCGCTTGGGAAGTCGATGGTAAGCGTCGACAGTCGCATCGGCTGCTTGTGTAACCTGCGCGCTGATGAAGTAGTGCGCGGCGTACCGTAGTTGAAAGTCGTCCGCCACGTTGAGCGCCAAGCGCTACTCTTTCGGCTTCACCAACACCTTCCGCGAGGGCCGCAGCCTCGCCAACGTCTTTGCCGTCCGCATCAACCCGACCGCTTCGACCAAGGTGTACCTCAGCACCCAGCGGGTCGGCGGCGGCAAGATCTGCAATCATGATGTTTGTCGGTGGACGCAATTGCTCATCCAGCAACATTTCATCGTGTATGCGCATCGGTGGATAGTAGTCCGTGCGGTTTTGTTGCCAGGCAGCAAATAGCAGTGGCTGGTATTCTCCACTGGACTTGAGGCGTCTCCAGATCGCATCCATAGAGCTGCTTTTTCGGGCAATGGCTACCAGATCGTCTCCCGGCTGATCGGCCTGGTCACCTCCGGCGGGATCGCGGCCGGAACCCGTCTGCCTTCGATTCGCGGCTTGGCGGCCCAACTGGGCGTCAACCGCAATACCGTGGCCCATTCCTTCCGGGAATTGGCGGAAAAGGGATACCTCCGCTCCCGCTTCGGTGGCGGGAGCACCATTCATCTGCCCCCGCCGGTGGCCGTGCCGGTGAATTCCCAGCCTGGCCCTTCCTTTTTGCCCCCCGGCGCCCTGGCCCCGATGAGCGAGACGGACTGGGAGCGGATGTTCGCCGTGCGGTTGAACGGGTTCATGGCGGGGGGGCAGCCCTCCCTCTTTCCGCCGAACCAGCCCAGTCCGATCAACCTCTACCAACTGCGCCCCGATACCGGGATCTTTCCATTGGAGCGCTTCCGCCAATGCCTCAACACGGTGCTGCGGCGGTCGGGGCGCCACCTGCTGAACTATGGGGCGCCGGCGGGATTTCTGCCCCTGCGCGAACAGATCGCCCGGCGGCTGGCGGCCTCGGGCATCCAGGCCGATCCCAGCCAGGTGCTGGTGATGAGCGGCAGCCAGCAGGGGATCGACCTGCTGGCGCGGGCTTTTCTCAACCCCGGGGACGGCGTGGTGGTGGAGGCCCCGGCCTATTCCATCGCGCTGAAAATCTTCGCCGCCAATGGCGCCAAATTCCATCCCTATCCGATCGGCCGCGATGGGGCCGGCCTGGACGCGCTGAAACAGTTGGGGGGGCACGGTTCGCCCAAGCTGTTCTATGCCGTGCCCAATTTTCAGAACCCCACCACCCATTCGTACACCCTGGAGGAAAAGCAGGGCCTGCTGCGGGAGGCCTGCCGCCTGGGCAGCGTGGTGGTGGAGGACGCCTCGGACCTGGAACTGCACGCCGATCCGGCCCGCTGGCCCCCGCTGGCTTCCATGGACGCCACGGGCCGCGTGATTCACGTCAACACCTTCAGCAAGACCCTGGTGCCGGCGGTGCGAATGGGCTACATCCGCGCGCCAGCAACCCTGGTGCGGCGCCTGAGCGAACTCAAGGAGATGACGGACCTCTCCCAATCGCTGATCCTGCAAGGGGCGGTGGCCGAATTCATGGAGCGGGGCTACTTCGACGAGCACGTGGAAAACGTGCGCGCGGTCTACCGGGCGCGGATGGAGCGGGTGTTGGAAATGCTGTCGGCCTCCCTGCCCGCCGACGCCCCGCACACCCGGCCCGATGGCGGGCTCTGCGTCTGGGTGGACCTGCCGTCCCATGTCAATGCGGACCGCCTCTTCGACGCGCTGCGCGTCCAGGGCGTGCTGGTCTCCCCGGGATCGCTTTATCAGCCCCCCAACTCCCCGCGCAACGCCCGCAACGGCATCCGCCTCTGCGTCTCCAACGAGCCGGAAGAACGGCTGGCCGAGGGTTTCAAAATCCTGGGACGGGAACTGGAACGGGCGCTGCGCCAGCCCCCGCCCACCCCGGCCGAAGAAGAATATCAACCCATGCATTAATGAAATCATCGCGATGAAAGACCTCACCGCGATCACCAACATCGGCGGGGGGCGCTTTGGCCCTGCTTTTGGGGGAAACTCCAACCAGCGGCGATTGGAGCCGCGTACTCAAACCTGAGGAGAACTCTCATGGACAATGGAACCAGCTGGAATTCGGAGCCCATGCGGCTCAAGGTGGGACTGGCCGAAATGCTGAAAGGCGGCGTGATCATGGACGTGGTGACCGCCGACCATGCCCGCATCGCCGAGGACGCCGGGGCGGTGGCCGTGATGGCCCTGGAGCGCGTGCCGGCGGACATCCGCAAGGAGGGCGGGGTGGCCCGCATGAGCGATCCGGCGCTGATCGAGGAAATCATGGCCACGGTGAGCATTCCGGTGATGGCCAAATGCCGCATCGGGCACTTCGCCGAGGCCCAGATCCTCCAGGAGATGGGCGTGGACTACATCGACGAGTCCGAGGTGCTCACTCCGGCGGACGAGGCCCACCACGTGGCCAAGCTGGGGTTCAAGACGCCGTTCGTCTGCGGGGCCACCAACCTGGGCGAGGCCCTGCGCCGGATCGGCGAAGGCGCCACCATGATCCGCACCAAGGGCGAGGCCGGCACCGGCGACATCATCGAGGCCGTGCGGCACCTGCGGGCCATCAACCGCGACATGGCCCTCATCGGGCAACTGAGCGAAATGGAGTTGATGGCCGAGGCCAAGCGCCTCCAGGCGCCCTACGAGCTGGTGAAGAACGTGCACGAGCACGGCAAGCTGCCGGTGCCCAAATTCACCGCCGGGGGCGTGGCCACGCCCGCCGACGCCTCCCTGCTGATGCAATTGGGGGCCGAGGCGGTGTTCGTCGGTTCGGGCATCTTCAAGGCCTCCGAGCCGGCCAAGGTGGCCGACGCCATCGTCAAGGCGGTGGCCCATTTCGACAAGCCCTCGGAACTGTTGGCCGTCTCCAAGGGATTGGGCGCGCCCATGGCCAGCATCGCCGTGGGGGACCTGGAGGAGCAGCAGAAACTGGCCGGGCGGGGCTGGTAAGGGCGGCGGAAAATGCGCATCGGAATCCTCGCCCTGCAAGGGGCCGTGGCGCCGCATCAGGCCAAGCTGGCCGCGCTGGGGGTGGAAGCCCCCGCGGTGCGCGAAGCGGCCGGCCTGGAGGGACTGGACGGATTGATTCTCCCCGGCGGAGAAAGCACCACCTTCCTCAAGCTGATCGGCCATTTTGGCCTGGCCCAGCCGCTGAAAGCCTTCGCGGAAACACGGCCCCTGTGGGGCGTCTGCGCGGGAACGATCCTGCTGGCCCGGCGGGTGGAAAACCCAAGCCAGCGCTCCCTGGGCATTCTGCCCTTCACCGTGCGCCGCAACGGTTACGGCCGGCAGAACGAAAGCTTCATCGCCGGTTTCGAGTTGCGGCTGCCCGGCCGGCCGGCCGTCAGCCAGGAAGGCGTATTCATCCGCGCGCCCCACGTGACGGCGCGGGACGATGGCGTGCAGGTGTTGGGTGAGCACGAAGGCTGGCCGGTGGCGCTGCAATACGGACGGCACCTGGCCACCACCTTTCATCCCGAACTGTCCGAGGCCGGCCATCTGCACCGTTATTTCATCGCGCTCTGCGAGGACGCTTCACAGCGGCGCGCGTCCGGTTAACGCAGGGGCATTGAACAGGCCGGGGGAGTGATGGCGGACCCTCAACCCCCGCTTCTTTTTTCCGCGGTGATGTAAAGGAACAGCAGGCACCCTACCCATGCCAGCAGCGTCCCGCCCAGCAAGAGATATCCTGTCCTCTCGTTGCCGCGCTCCCAGGCCTCGGTATCCGCCAGGGAAAAAATGGTGCGCTCGTCCTTGAGGGATGCCAAAGCGACCATCCAGTATAGAGGCTGCTCCTGGGTAAAGACCCGGGTTTCCTTGAACCCAATCCGCACCATCGCCTTTTCCCCACACAATCGGACAACCTCCTCGAAAAAATCCTCGGGATCGCCAAACCGGATGTAATCGGGTTGGGCTCCAGCCAATCGTATTCCGATAAAAGTGGAATCCAAACCCGTGGAGTCCTGGATATCGCATTTCTCAATACGGGATTCCAAAAATCTTATCACTGGGGTGTCCTGACCGGCCAGATTATAGAACTGCATCCCTACAATGATCAGAATGAGGAAAGGCAGGAGTTTAACCAGAAACCTGACGGTGTTGCGCAGGCTGTAAGGCGGTTTGGTTTTCATGGGTGCATCCACCTTTCCCCGTCATTCCTCCAGGATTTCCGCGAACTGGCGGATGGGCGTGATGTTGGTGTAATTGGGAATATCCTCCCTGAGTTCAGGCCCTACCTCCGCAATGCCTCTCTCGTAATCTTCCAGGGATTCGAAGTAGAGGTGCCCCACGCAGACGTAAGGCCCCTGCTGGCCGTCCAGTGCGCTGATGCCCTTGTCGATTTCGTAGCGGATCATGCCGTAGGGTTCCAGTTGCACCTGGGCCAAAGGCATGTGGGTCTGGCGATAATAATCGAAATCGAAATGGGATCCTTCCTTCATGGGATACATCACACTCATTCGATACATGCCGAACTCTCCTCATATGGTGTGTTGGTAAAGCGCTGGGTGGTTCCAGGGCGATCTTTCCCTCAATAAGAGCTTTCAGTGAGAGGAGGGTCGCAGAAACCGATCCCGTGGACAACCTGGCAGCGCCCCGGGCCCTCGCGCCGAAGGCGCGGCAGGGGAGCAGGGGCGGCCAAAGCGCCGTTCGGGGCGCCGCCGCGCTCGTTTTCAGGCGAAGCGCAGCCAGTCCTTTCCCTCGATGAACCCGTGGCGCTCCAGGTGGCTGCGCAATCGTTCCCGCCCGGCGGCCTCCCCGATGCAGGACAGAAAGAAGGCATCCCGGTGTTGGGCGAAAAACGCCGCCGGAATTTCATCCGGCCAGCCATGGGCGGGCAGGCCCATCACCCGGCGCCCGGGCGGTCCGGCGCGGTTGTCCAGGAAGCAACGCACCCGCGCCCCGGCTTTGGTCAGCAGCCGGGCCGCCAGCCGTCCCGAGGTGCCGCTGCCGCCGATGACGATTTCCCGCGCTCCGTTTTCCGTCCCGCCCTTCAGCCAGGGTCCGCGCAGCAGAAAATTCACCTTGGCCCGGAACATTCCTTCGCGGCGGTAACGCGGATCGGTGCGGGAGAGCCGCCCGGGGCCGTCTCCGCGGCGCACCAGCACCTCTGGCACCTTGCCGAAGACGGATCCTCGCTCCGCCGCCCGCAACAGCAGGTCATAGTCCTCGGGCCAGGGCAGGTCGCGGTAGCCCCACAGGGACTGGAAAAACGCGCGGCGGGCGAAGAAGGAGGGGTGGGGCAGGGGGGAATCCACGAACAGTCCGCGCTTGATGTCCGCGTCGTCCCGCAAGGCGTTCATCCAATGGTGATAGCGGGTCATCCCAGGGGAAAGCTTTCCCCCGCCATTTTCGGGATCGGGAAACGGCTCGGCCAGGCAACCCAGCAGGTCGATTTCGGGATGGGCGGTCAGAAACTCCCGCTGGCGCGCCAGCCGGTGCGGCAGGGCGATGTCGTCGGCGTCCATCCTGGCCACGAAGCGGCCCCGGCAAGCCGCCAGCCCCACGTTGAGCGCGGTAACCAGTCCCAGCGGCGCCTGGGAAACCACCCGCACCCTGGCGTCGCGCGCGGCATAATTCCCGGCGATGGCGCCGCCCTCGTCCGTGGAGCCGTCGTCCACCGCCACGATTTCGAAATCGGAATCGCTCTGCGCCAGCAGGCTGTCCAGGCAGCGGGCCAGGGTGCGGGCGGCGTTCCGGAAGGGAAGCAGCACGGAGACGGCCGGAGCGGGGGTGCTGGAGCGGAGGCGCAAGGGAGTCGTGGGCGCGGGTTGTGTGATATCGGTCATTTCGGCCCGGTGAGGGAAAACACGCCCTTCCCGCAAGCGGCGGGCAAAGGAATCGCTAAATTTATTCCCGAAAAGATTCAGCCGGGCAGGCCCAGCACCCGCTTGGCGATCACGTTGCGCTGCACTTCGGTGGTGCCGCCGCGCAGGGAGGCGGCGCGGATGTTGGTGGCGTGGCGGGCGGTTTCGCCATGGCCGTCGCCCTGGCCGGTGTGATCCCAGACGATTCCCTCCGGGCCTTCCACTTCCTGTTGCAATTCCACGATGCGCTGCATCAATTCGGCCCCGAACAGCTTGAAAAGCTGGGTCTCGGGGCCCGGCGCCCCGCCCTTCTCGATCCGGGTGAGGGCGCGGTAACGGGTGTGCAGCATGCTTTCGATGTCGATTTCCAACGCCGCCACGCGCCTGCGCAGGCCGGAATTGTCCCACACCACGCCATTGCCCTCGGGGGTCACCCTGGCGCGGGACTTCAGGTTGTCCAGGGCCTTGCGGATCAGCAGCGGGTTGGCCGTGGGGTGGGTGAAGCGCTCATGCCCCAGCAGCGCCTTGGCCACGCTCCAGCCCTGGTGCAGCTCGCCCACCAGGTTTTCGCGGGGCACCTTCACGTCGTTGAAGAAGGTCTCGCAGAAATGGGTGAAGCCGTCCATGGTGACGATGGGGCGCACCTCGATGCCCGGGGTTTTCAGATCCGTCAGCAGGAAGCTGATCCCCTCCTGTTTTCGCTCCGGCTTCGGGTTCGTGCGGGCCAGCAGGAAAATCCAATCCGCCGTGTGGGCCTTGGAGGTCCAGATTTTCTGGCCGTTGAGGACGAATCCCTCCCCGGTCACCTCTGCCCGCAGTTGCAGCGAGGCCAGGTCCGAACCGGCGTCGGGTTCGGAATATCCCTGGGCCCAGGTCATTTCGGAGTTGAGGATCGGGCCCAGGAAGCGCTTCCGCTGGGCATCGGTGCCGTAAGCGATCAGGATCGGCCCCAGCATGTCCAACCCCGTGGTGTGCCGGTCCGGCAGGCCCGCTTTGGCGCATTCCTCGTGAAAGATCACCAGTTGGGGAATATCGAATCCGGCGCCGCCGTGCTCCTCCGGCCAATGGGGAGCCTGCCAGCCTTTTTCGGCCAGCGCGGCCTCCATCGGTTCCAGCGCATCGCGGCCCAGCCCCGGCCCCTGCACGATGCCCTGGCGCAATCCTTTCAGCCGGCCGGGCACGCTGGTTTCGATCCAGTGGCGCACCTCGGCGCGGAAGGCGGCCTGTTGGGGGGTCTCGTTGATGTTCATGCGGGGAGGGTCATGTCGGGTTGTTCATGTCAGAGCGGTGATTGTCGTTTCCTTGGTTTCGGGGCGGAAGCTGTCTTTCCATTGATACCCGATCCCGGGCGGGTTGCAAAATGCGGCCAGCCACTCCCCTCATGGTTGACCCGCCTCGCAATTCCATGGGAAGTTGCACTGCGATTTTAAGTGAGCGGATTCAGGTTCTCTCCCGAACCGATTTCCATCCGCACAGATTTTTATACACACAGATTTTTTTTAAACACATAGGTCTTCCCGCCAGATGCAGGACTTGCAAGAAAAAACCGCCCTGGTCACCGGAGTGGCCAACAAACGCTCCATCGCCTTCGCCATCGCGGAGCGGCTGGCCCATTTTGGCGTCAAGCTGGCCATTGCCTATCAACCGCTGGAAAACAAGGACGCCGAAAAAAAACTGCGCAAACTCACCGAGGACATCGGCCCGGCCCTGCTGCTTCCCCTGGACGTCTCCCAGCCGGAATCGGTGGAGGGCCTGTTCGACACGCTGAAGAAAGAATTCGGGCGGGTGGATATCCTGGTGCATTCCATCGCCACCGCCCTGCGGGAGGAACTGGCCGGGCGGCCGTCGGATGTGTCCCTGGAGGGGTATTTGCTGGCCCAGCAGGTGAGCGCCTATTCGTTGATCGAACTGACCCGGCGGGCGCGTCCCTTGATGGAAGGCGGGGGATCGATCATTGCCCTGACCTTCATCGGCAGCCAACGCACCACCCCCAATTACAACGTGATGGGAAGCGCCAAGGCCGCGCTGGAAGCCAACATGCGGTATCTGGCGATGGAACTGGGGCCGGAGAAAATCCGCGTCAACGCCGTCTCCGCCGGGCCAATCCGCACCCTGTCCGCCTCCGGGATCAAGGACTTCCTGGACCTGTTGCACACCGCGGAGGAGAAATCCGCGTTGAAACGCAACATCACCACCGGGGAGGTGGCCAACACGGTGGCTTTCCTGGCCAGCGACCTGTCTTCGGGCATCACCGGACAGACCCTGTTCGTGGACGGCGGATTCAATATCTGGGGTTGAGAAACCCACCGCGATTCCCCCGTCCAATTCCCCATCGGAGGGCCGATCATGCCAAGCGACCTCACCATCGTCACCTGGAACGTCAATTCGATCCGGTCGCGGATGGAGCACCTGCTGCGCTTCCTGGT
>JACZSY010000403.1 GCA_022573975.1 SAR324 cluster bacterium
GCCTGTCATTTGGCGGTTTTGGCCTTGCCGCCGGCCTTTTTGCCTGCCGCGACAGGGGCTTTGGTCTTCCTGGCGGTGGCTTTGGTGGCTGTTGCTTTTGTGGCGGTGGCTTTGGTGGCTGTGGCTTTGGCCTTTTTGGGCGCGGCGGCTTTAATCGCAGCCGGTTTTTTCGCGGCTTTTTTCTTTGGCGCCTTGCTCTTCGCGGCCTTTTTTCCCCCGGCCTTTATCCTGGTCGCGCCCGGCGGGGCTTCCGGCAGGCGCCCGGCCTGTAATTCATCGAAGGGCTTGGCCGCCAATCCGGTGTCCGAATCCACCCATTGGCCGTTTTCGAAGATGAACAGCTTGAGCACCCTGCCGAAATGGTTGAAGACCTTGAGGTAGGCCTCCTCGTCCTTTGCGGTCAGCTTGATCTCGCCGCCGGTCTCCTTCACGTCCACGCCATCGAACTGCACCCAGAGGTGTTTGTCGAAGGCCAGGGTCTTGTCCGAAATTTTCATGGGGATGCTTGAGGGTTCGCCGGTTTTCTGGGTGATGGCCGCCCGCCGCCCAATAAGCGGTGGCGCAATTATTTTCGCGGTGGTTTCCGCGGTGGTTTCCGCCGGCCTTTCCCCCATCATATCCGATTGATGGGGGTGAGGCCAAGCCGCCCAGGCGAAACGCGGGCTCCAGCAGTGCCGGGTGGCCATCCGGCCCTTGGCCGGCAAGGTGGAAATCCCGATAGTTGGTCACAAGGACTTGGCTATACCGGTCTCGATCCCTGGAGACCTGGGCCGAATTGGCGGTAACCCACGCATCGTCATTGAGCGGCTTGACTTCAATCACGCCGCGTGAGGGAGTTTCACCCACACTGGCCAGGTCCTGCTCACCCCGGAATTTCTGGCCGGCGGAGATTAGACCACCATCCGGGAACCCGGCGCGCCGGTTCTCCGCGCCAATTCCCCCCGGTGGGTCCCTCTACGCCACGCCGGTTATCAGCACCCCGGCACCCGCTTTCCCTGGGAGCCGCGGGTGCCCCTGGCGTCCTGCCTGGCCAATTGCATCCGCACCACGCGCCCGTCCCTGAGGGTGACCGTGGCCCTCCCGCGGGGCCGGCCCGATCGGCGGGCTCGCGCCCGGTGAATCCCCGCCTGCAGCGGCGTTGATCGTGGCCGGAGGCGCGGTGGTTTGGAGCACGGAGGAATGAATCACCGTGGTTTGGAGCACGGAGGAATGAATCACCGTGGTTTGAGGCACCGTGGTTTGAGGCGCCGTGGTTTGAAGCGCCGTGGTTGCGGAATTTTTCCCGCCGCCGCACGATGGGGTTTGGGTTCCGCGATGCAAAAGCGAGATGTAAAAAAGGAAATCGGCATACCATAAAACCCGGCGAGGGATTTATCCCGGATTTTTTCAACCGCCGGGTTGGTCCCGCCCCGCCCGGCCAATTTTTCCTCCCATCCCCTCAACGGCCCCGGCCCATGACCTCAGCAGCGGACCCGCACCCAGACCCAGCGCCAGACCCGGTTCCGGAGAGCGCCGAGGCCATCAACCGGTTCCACGTGGTGCTGGTGGAACCGGGGGACAGCCTCAACATCGGCTCGGTGGCCAGGGCCATGAGCAACCTGGGATTCCACAATCTGCATCTGGTGGCCCCGCCCCGCTACAACCGGCGGCAGGCGGCCATGACCGCCTGCTGGGCCACCGGGCTGCTGGAGCAGGCCAGGGAACATGCCAGCCTCGCGGAGGCGCTGGCCCCCATGGAGCAGGTGGTGGGATTCACCGCCCGCCATGGCCGCCACCGCCCCCAGCACGTCACCCTGCCCGATTGGATCGCCACGGTGAAGACGGCCCGGCCGCTGGAAACCGCGCTGCTGTTCGGCCCGGAGGACACCGGCCTGCGCAGCGAACACCTTTCGGCCTGCCGCTGGCTGGTGCGCATTCCCTCCGAGGCGGAAAACCCATCGTTCAACCTGGCGCAGTCGGTGCTGCTGGCCCTGTTCGAGATCAGCCGCCTGGACTGGGATTCCCTGCCCAGGGTGGATGGCCCGCCGCCCGCGCGGGAGGCGGACTTGCAGCGAATGGAACGCCTGGTGGAGGAGGCCATGGTGCGCAGCGGATTTTACGGCAAGGGCACCCCGGCGCCGCTGCCCGGCCTGGTGAAGCACATGCTGCGCCGCATCCAGCCGGACGTGCGGGAGTTGCCCGTGCTGATGGGTATGTTCGACCACATCAACCGCGTCCTTTCCGGGCGCTCGCCGGCCCAGCCCTATCCCAAGACCGGGGGGGCGACGGAAGACCGGGATGGGGAGGCGGGGGAAGAGGAGGCGTGAAGTTTTTTCGCGGGCGGGGGGGGGATGGGTAGGGCCACGAAACCCCACGCCGCTGCGAGTCGTTTCCCCTCCCCGATACCACATCCGGGCGGCGCCGCTCAAATTCAGGCAGGATCCAGGTAAAATTGAGGTCCAATGACCGAATTTACTTGACTTTTCTATTAAATTGTGTAATTGTTATATCATCATCAAATCCCCCGCCAATTTGGCGGGTTTTTTAACGATTTCAATGGTGTACGTTTGTTTG
>JACZSY010000404.1 GCA_022573975.1 SAR324 cluster bacterium
CGCACCGTGCCCGGCGCGGCGCGTTGGCCGGCTTCGGGCGGCGCTTCTTCCTCCAGTTCCGGGTGGGGGCGGCCGTGGACGTTGCAGATGAAGCGGATCAGCCGCAGCAGATCGGCTTCCCCGATGCGGTAGTGGTTGACCAGGGGTTGCAGAAACCGGGCGTCGGGGAGATGGGTCATCATTTCCACGAACCCGTGGTAATGATTGTTGATCAGGGTTTCGAAATGGGACAGCAGCTTTTCCGCCACCGACTCGTCCCCGGCCCTGCGGAACACCTCCAGGCAGAATTCCACCGCCTGTCCGCGCCCGTCTCCGATATACCCGTCGATCCGTTCCAGCAGATGGCGCACCAGCCGTTTCATCAACCCCGGCACCGGATAGAGCCAGGGCTGGGGCAGCACTTGCTCCAGGGGATAGTCCACGGTTTTCAACTGGCCGCTGAACAACCGCCAGAGGGCGTCCTTTTCCTCGTCGCGCACCCACCCGGCATAGGGCGCGCCCACCATGTCCGCCATGCCGGCGCGGTGCTTGCCATGGCCGATCAGTTTCAGCACCTCCACCATGAAAGCCGGCGAGAGCAGCGGGGATTGATAGAGCCGGGTGATGCGCAGCGCCTCGCCCTCGGGGTCGGCCAGGCAGTCGGCCTCGGCTTGCTTGAGCAGCGCGGCCAGGGGCAGGGAGACGATGAGATGGAACTCCAGCTCGCGCACCTTGAGCATGGCCTGCTCCCAATTTTCCAGCCAGGAAAGGCAGGCCTTGAGGAGGCCGCGGGCGGCGCCAAAGGTTTCGGAGCCTAAGGTTTCGGAGCCGTTGCGCGGACCGTTCTCCAGGCGATCCAGCAGCTTTTCGGCCAGGGGCGGAAAACGGCGCAGGGCCTCGGCGCGGTTGGTGATGCCCGCCATGGACGCCACCAGGCTGAGGGTTTCCTCATCGGCCGGCTCGCGGCACACCACCTTGAGGCAATCCCGGTACACGGCGTCCAGGGGATAGCCCCCGTTGAGGCGGGTCTGGAAAAAGCGGATCAGGTTGGATCGCCCGGCCAGTTCCACCAGATGTTCGGTGAGGTGGATGTCGTTGAATACATCGCGCACCTTGGCGTAGGCCAGGGCCAATTTTCCGGCCTGCGCGGGGGTTTTGGCGTGCAGGCACAGTTGCGCGAAGAGGATCGAATAGAAGGCGTGATTTTGACCGCAGGACGCCAGTTCGCGGAAAACCACCTCCCAGTGGTTCTCCACATCGCGGTAGTTCCCAGCCTCATACCCAGCCTGATAGTGCAACAGGCTTTCCGTGGCGCATTCCAGCGCCTGGGTGGGCGTCTCCGGGTCGCTCACCGCGGCGGCGAACCAGCGCTCCAGGGCGCGGCCGACCGGCTCGTATCCCAGCCGGCCCAGGGCCACCCCCGCCAGATAGCGATGGGGATGATCCTCCGAATTGAACACCCGCATCATGGGAAAGGCATAATCGGTGAGGCGGAATTTTCCGATCAGCGAAATCGCCGATTCACGGATTTCCTCATGGGGCGATTCCCACAGGCGGTCGATGAACCGCTCGCATTCCTGCTGATGGCGGTCCACCAGTTGATAGGCCGCCCACATGCCCACCTGCTGGCTGTCGCTGTCAAGACCGTTGAGCAAAAACGGGATGGACAGCAGCTTATCGGACGATTCGGGCAGGCCGGCCGCATGGGACGGATTCCACGCTCCCGCCTGACGGCGTCTGCGGGTGGTCAGGTCGATTACCGATCGGTTTTGGCCGGATCCAAGGTCCACCATTTCCGTTTTCCTTGATAGGGATTGGAGGGCGCCGCCTGCCGCCGGGGCTTGGCGGCGGTCGCCTGTTTGATGTTCAGGCCGGGCGGAAGCCCGGGAATGGCCTTCATGGCCGGCGCCTTTTTGGCCGCCCGGACTTTGCGTTCCTTGGCCTTGTTGGCCTTGGCCTTGGCGGCGGCGGGAGAGGACAGCTTGCGATAGGTGTTGTAGGCCTGATGGGCCATGCCGGGCTGGTAGAGCTTGTTGTAGGCCAGCGCCAGGTTGTGATGGGCGTTGGGAAAATTCGCGTCCAGTTCGATCGCATTGAGGTAGGCGCGCACCGCGGAGCGGTAATCCCCGGCCCGGTAATAGGCCAGCCCCAGGTTGTAATGCAGGTCCGGGGCGCCCGGCTCCAGCGCCAGCGCGTTGCGGTAATGGATGATGGCCCGCCGGTAGTCCTCCGCCGCGAAGGCCTCGTTGCCCCGCTGAAAGTAATGCAGCACCGAATTCTCGCCAGCCCCCGAATAGCCCGAGCATCCTCCCAGCAGCGCCAACAGCAGCAATGTCAGCACCACGGACGGAAAACGCCGGGGGCGCGGTTCGGTTGCGCTCAGGTTTTCAGCGGTTTCCCATGGTGTTGTCATTTATGCCTTCCCTTTTCGCGGACACCCGCGAGGGCGCGCGCCTTCATCATGTTGGATTGTACTGGGCGATGCACGATTCATGCGCAAACCGCCGGAATGTTTCAAATGCGGAATGCGGGACAGGAAGAGGTTGATTCGCGGGGGGGTTGCGAGGTAA
>JACZSY010000012.1 GCA_022573975.1 SAR324 cluster bacterium
CCCCATAGAATAAATTGCCCACCATATTCGCCATCTCGGCCGCGGTGAAGGGGCCCAGCCCGCCCAGCATGGCGGAGGCTTCCTCGGCCACCCGGGTCAGCAAATCGAACCACCCCCCCCTCATTTTTTGTATCTCGGCCGCGATCTCCGGATCGCTCCAGCCCGCAGTGGTCATTTCCAGCAACACCCGCACGTAGCCCGATTCCAGATCCACGTCGAGAAAATCGCAGGCGATTTCCCAACGCTTCCACAAGGGCAGCCGCTCCCCAAACATTTCGGTCTGCCGTTCCAGCAGACGCTCGTTCTGCCGGGCCAAAAGGGCCAGCACCAGATTCTTCTTGGTGCCGAAGTGATAATGGATCTGGCTCAACGGCACTTCCGCCATTTCGGCCACCTTGCGGGTGGACAGCCCCGCGTAGCCATACCTGCGCAGGCAGGCTTCCGTGGCCGCCAGCAGTTTCCGGGCCGTGTCGCTTGGCTCGCTATGCGGAGCGGGTTTTTTCGCCCTTGCCTGAGACATCTTGTAACCTTGTGGAAAATTTCGGTCGACCGATTCATTCGGTCGTTCGACCAATTAATGGAAGATCCAATCGAGCCTGTCAACCTTTTTTTCAGGATGTTTTGTGATCGAGAGAAAACACCGCAGCCTGGCAGGGTCGGATTTTGGGCATCCTCTCCCATTTTGCCCCTCGCCAAAAAATCAAAACAGGGCGTAGGCGCCGTCGATGACGAAGGTGTCGCCGCTGTGGTAGGCCGAGGCGTCGGAGGTGAGGTAGCAGGCGATGCCGGCGAAGTCGTCGCCGGTGCCCCAGCGCTTCATGGGCACTCGGGTGAGCACTTTTTCCTGCACGGCCTTGAGAGCGAAAAAATCGCGGGTCATGGCGGACTCGATCCAGCCGGGGACGATGGCGTTGGCGCGGATGCCCTTGCGGCCGTACTCGACGGCGAGGCTCTTGATCAGGGAGATCAGGCCCCCTTTCGAGGCGGCGTAGTGCTGGCCCCGGGGGGCGCCCTCCATGGCGGAAAGGCTGGCCGTGCCCACCAGGGAGCCGCCCTGGCCGCGCTCCATCATATGGCGCACGGCGGCGCGGAGGGTGAAGAAGGCCCCTTCCAGGTTGATGTTCATCACCCTCCGCCATTCCTCTGTTGTCATCTCGGCGAAGGACTTGCGGCGGCCGCTGCCGATTCCGGCGTTGGCGAAGCAGGCGTCCACCTTGCCCAGCGCGTCCACGGTTTCGGCGAATCCCCGCTCCACGGCGTCCTCGTCGCCCACGTCGCATTGCAGCGCCATCACCTGTCCAGGGGTGGCCGCTCCTTTGGCCGCGTCTCGCAGTTGCTCCAGGGCGGCGGCGTTCTTGTCCGGGTTGGTGCCCCAGATGCACACGCCCGCCCCGGCGGCGGCCAGGCCCTTGGCCATGCCCAGGCCGATGCCGCTGTTGCCGCCGGTGACCAGGGCGGCCTTGCCGCTCAAATCGAAGGCATGTCCGGACATGGGAGTTCCGTTGTGAGATGGGGAAACCGGATCGGGCGGTGGCTTCGGCCCTTGTTCCACCGGCGGGTCATTGCACTGTCAGGAGGCTTCCGCACCCTCCTCAGGTGGCTTCCACACGGTGTCTGAGGCGGTCCCGCTGTTCCTCGGTGATGACGTCCACCATGCGCGCCGCGACCGGCTTTGACACTCGGATGTCGGGGATCTTGTCCGCCATCCCCAGGGTGCCCATTCTGTCCTGGAGTTGGGAGAGGCATTTGTCCTGGCGCAGGTAGTCCTCGTAGAACTGAAAGCGCTGGCCCATGGTGTTGTTGATGTTCTCCCACCGCTTCTGGCTGCGCTGAAAAGCGAATTTCAGGATTTGCGTCTGCGTTTCCACCAGCCGCATGGCGCTGCCGTTTTGGGGATTGAAATAGAGGGCCTCCGAATTGAGTTCGATGGATTGTTCCAGATTGGCGTAATCGATCAACAATTCGCCGCTGTTTTTGCTCTGCAGCAGGGAGAGGGAGGTGAACGCATGGGAGATGTAAAACAACAGGGCCGAATGCACCTCGTTGCTTTCCAAATCCTTGATGAATTCCTCATCCTTGAGCCGCAGGGCGGTGCGGTAGGTGTCCAGATAGGCGATGGAATACTCGTGGGCGTTGAGGATGTACAGGGTTTTCAACTCCTGTAGCATTTGCCGCACCTTGGTCAACTCCCCGCCCGTGCAGAATTCGGCCAGCAGCACCCATTGCACGATTTCCGGGTTCAACATCTCGCCATTGGCTTGATGGTCCAGAAAAGCCAGATTGCGGAAGGCCTGGTTGTTCAGTTTCGATAAATCATGATCGAAGGTTTCCAGGTACATCTTGAACAGCGTGTCCCTTTGGTTCATGTCGTCGAGATAATGGAACGCCACCAGCAGATTGATGTAGGCTTGGTGGTAGCCTTTTTGCAGCACCAACGCCCTCATCAATCCGCTGATTCCGTTGCTCAGCAACCCATGGCGGAATTCCACCGATTGGCGCTGGGAGAGCAGCGCTTTCAAATATGAAGTCCCCAGCATGAAGGGAATATCCGGGAATGTGTCATGCTGGTACTGACGCAATTGCTTGTCTTCGGGGCGAAGCTGAGAGCTGGATTTCAGGGTGCGGATGAGGGCGCTCACCGTGTCTTCGGGATTGTCCTCCAGAAAATTGAGGATGCCCAGTTGCAGCAGATGTCCGGTGTACTTGCGAAAATCCTTTTCCTTGCGGGCCTGGGCGATTTGCAGATTGGCGGTCTTCATCGCCGCTTCCAACTGGGAATGACCGATCCCCCGTGGCGGGGCGATGTCCGTGGCGATATGCACCGATTGCGGGATATTGCGGGCCACGAAGCGTTCGATGTTGTAAATATTGGCGATCAGGAACTTTTCCACTTTTTCCTGGGAGGACACCACCACATGATTTTCCGCGATGAATTTCTTGGCGCGGATGATGCCCGAGGCCAGGGTCAACTCTTCCTTGATCCGCTCCAGGATTTCGGCCAGGGGCACCATCCGGTGTTCCTGCACCCGGTCCTTGTAGAACATGACCGTCTGGTCCTTGTAGATCGGGAAGAGGGGTATGACGCCGCTGTACCAGGCGGAGGGAAGCGGCTCGAAAGTCACCGGAAAATTTTTCAGCAGGGTTTCGCAGATGGAAAGCGCCCGGGCGTCCTGATCGTTGTAGATGTTGCTGGATTTCTGGGTCTCCCGCGCCGCCATGTATTGCAGCCCGGATTGATGCATCAGCAGGTCCACCTCCAGGCGCAGGGCCATGGTGAAAAAAACCCGGTCCTCCCGGAAACGCTTGACCTCCTGAAGGATGCCCGTGGCCTGCCGAATGATCCGCGAAATATCCAACTGCTGGGATTCGGCGGAATTGTAATAGGCGAAGGCGGCCTGGGTGAGGCGGATCAGGTAGCGGTCCCTTGAATTCGACGGCGCTTCGTCGGCCATCTCCTGCAACAACTGCTGAGACCGCCTGTCGAACAGGAAAAGCGTTTCGGCGTCTTCAATGGCCTTCTCAAATTCCATCATGGTGTTATCGTGCGCTCCTTACTATGCTGTCACGGACCTGTGCTGTCACGGACCTGTGCTTTGATGGATGGCCCTGGCGAATATCCCGCCGGCCGCTGGCTTCGGTCGTGGCGTGTTGGTAAGCTTGAGGCAGACCGCCTTGAGCGCCGTACCATCGCCCTCAAGGGCCATTTCATCGCCCTCAAGGGCCATTTCATCGTGGCCGGCGGGTTGTCAATGACCGCTGGGCCGTCCATCGCCGCTGGATGCTTCCCTGCCCCGGCGCATTTTTTCGATGGCGCGCCTTCCGCCCCTCCGGAAAGGGCAATTTAATGAAATGTTTACGCCCATCGCGAAAAGATGACAACCACTTGACGTTTCCCGGCCCCGGCCGGCGGAAATCCAGGCGCCTCCCCGCCCCCCCGCGGAAGCGCCCTGGATGGCCCGCCCGCCCCCAGGCGTCCGCCCCCTGGAGCGCGGGCATCGCGGCAGTGCCGATGCGGATTTTGGCGGCCGGATGGGAGGTGTTTTTGCTGGTGTTTTTGCTGGTGGTATTTTCCGTGGTGGCGGCGGGATTGACCGCGCCTGGCGCGTTGGCCGGAGAAGCGGAGCGGGAACTGTTGCAACGGCTGAAAAAAGGCGGCGTGGAACAACGGCGCCAAGCCCTGATGGGGTTGGGGCGCCAGGGCGGCGGCGCCGCCGTGCCGGCCCTGGTGGAGGCGTTGCGGGACTTCGACCCGGTCAGCCGCGCCCTGGCCGAGCAGTCGCTGTGGTCCATCTGGATGCGCTCGGGGGATGCCCAAGTGGATGCGTTGCTGCAAAATGGCGCGCGGTTGTTGGCGGAAGGGGAACTGGGAAAGGCCGTCGAGGCTTTCGACAGGGTGATTCGGCTGCGGCCCGGCTTCGCCGAGGGGTACAACAAGCGCGCCACGGCCATGTACCACCTGGGACGGTTCCAGCAATCCCTGGACGACATCGCCGAAACCCTGCGCCGCAATCCCTATCACTTCGGGGCGCTCAGCGGCGCGGGATTGTGCATGCTGGGCCTGGAGCGTCCGCGCGAGGCCATGAACTACTTCCTGCGCGCCTTGCGCATCAATCCGAACATGAAAGGCATCGTCGAGTTGAAAAAACGGGTGGAAGGCCTGCTGCGCAAGCCAATGACCTGATACGGTTCCCGGGCTGCTCCCGCGGCGGTTTCCGGACAGAATGAATCCCATCGCCCAGAAACGAATCCCCGCAATTGGGCCTGATTCCAATCAAAAGCGGAAAATTTCCGCCCTTCTTCTGTCCAGCCGGGTGAGGCCCTCCCGGCTGGCGATATGGAGCGCCTCGGCGAACTCCCCGGACCGGGGCCGGCGGTTCAATTCCGGGTGATCGGCCGCCTTGTGATCGGGCCGGTATTGCTCCATCAGGTTGACCCAGCTGCGGGGCGAAAGCCGGGAGGCCACCCAGCGCAGGATGGCCCGCGTGTCCTCCAGGGCGCCGGGCATCACCAGATGGCGGAGCAACAGGCCCCGCCTGGCCATTCCCTGGCCGTCCAATTCCAGCTCGCCCACCTGGCGGTGCATCTCCGCGATGGCGGCCCGGGCCACCTCCGGGTAGTCCCTGGCCCGCAGGTAGGCGAAAGCTTTCTGCTCATCCCAGTATTTGAAATCGGGCAGGTAGATATCCACCAGCCCGTCCATCAACTCCAGGCTGGAGAGGGCGTCGTAGGCGGATGTGTTGTAGACCAGCGGCAGCCGCAGGCCCCCCTCGATGGCCTCGGGCAGGGCTTCCACGATCTGCGGCGCCACGTGCTCGGGCGTCACGAAATTGATGTTGTGACAACCCATGCCTTGCAGTTTCAGCATCAGACCGGCCAACTGGGAGGCCGTCACCTCCCGCCCGGCGGTCTTGTCCTGGCTGATGTCCCAGTTCTGGCAGAACACGCAGCGCAGGTTGCAGCGGGCGAAGAAGATCGTGCCCGATCCCGCATGGCCGCGCAGGCAGTCCTCCTCCCCGTGATGGGGGAAGGCGCTGCTCACCGCGGCGTGCCGGCCCGTATGACAGGCCGCCGTGCGCCCCGCCATGCGGTCGATTCCGCAATCCCGGGGGCAGGCCCGGCAGGCCCGCAACTCCTCCCGCGCCCGCGCCACCTTCTCCGCCAAAGCCCCCGAGCGCCAGGTTTCCAGGTAGACGGGTTCGAAATGCGCGGGTGCTTGGCTGGCGGGGCCCTGCCGGTTCGGTGTTGGATTGGTTGCGAAACGCATCGTTGCCTCCCCTGGGGAATGCGGGATTCTATCACGTTCCTCGTTCGATCACACATCCCTGATGCTTCCTGAATGGCTCAATTTTGGGCCGAAATAGCCCAAATCAAATTATTTTTTCGGAAAATGGGAAATTAATTTGACAATGTCAGAATAAATGATATAGTAAATCTGACATTATTTCCAAATGTATTTTTTTTCCAACCCAACCATGAAATCCGGTCAAAGACGATGAATGCTCCGATCCCAATGGAGAGCCGCGAGCTGGGCGAAAGGCTCAAGGCGGCCCGGTCCCGCGCCGGACTGACCCAGGGGCGCGCGGCGGATCGGCTGGGTCTGGCCCGCACCACCCTGGTCGCCATCGAAAAGGGCCAACGGCCGGTCAAAGCGGAGGAAATCCGGAGTCTCACCATGCTGTACGGCGTGTCTGTGAATTCATTGCTGCGTCCATCGGCGGTTCACGTGGAACTGGTTCCCCATTTCCGCGGCCTGAAAGGAGCAAACGACGATGCGGTGGCGGACGCCACGCGGTTATTGAACGATCTGGCGGCGGCGGAGGTGGAACTGGAACAGATGCTGGGCAAACCGCTCAGCACGGCCTACCCGCCGGAACGTCCCATTCTCGCCGGCGAGGTCAAGGAGCAGGCGGAAGAGGCCGCCATGGAATTGAGGCACCGTCTCGGCATCGGGCTGGCCCCGGTGAACGACATGATCAGCCTGCTGGAACTCGAAATCGGAATTCGCGTATTCGTGAGGCCCCTCGGTGACGGTAGGATCTCCGGCCTCTTCGCCTATCACGACCAGATAGGGGCATGCATTCTCATCAACAAGAATCACCCCAGGGAACGCCGCGCCCTGACCGGGGCGCATGAGTTGGGGCATTTTGTGTCCAACCGCAGGGATCCGGATGTGTTCATTGAGGATGGAAAGGAAAATTCGAAGGAAGAAAGATTCGCCACCGCTTTTGGATTGGCCTTTTTGCTGCCGGCGATTTTGGTGCGGAAACGTTTTGATGAATTCGTCACCGATGAAAAACATTTTTCGCCGAGACATTTGATTTTCATGGCCCACGCCTTACACGTTTCCACCGAAGCCATCTGCAGGCGGCTGGAGGATATGAAGCTGCTGCCTCGCGGAAAATGGGAATCGTTGAAGGAACGCGGGTTTTCCGGTGAAATCGAGCGCCAGGCGCTGGGAGATCAACCCCAGGGCGAGGCTTCCGTGTTTCCACCCCGCATCCTTTACCTGGCCGCCGAGGCATTCGGGCGGGGGCTTGTCAGCGAAGGCCAGTTGGCGGGCATGTTGAGAATGAATCGCGTCGAAATTCGGGAAATGCTCGATTTACTCGATTCCGGGAAATACGATGATGCCGAGTCCATCCCGGTTAAGTGATGCCCAAAACCAACTCGTGCTGGATGCGAGTGTCCTGATCAATCTGCTGGGTACCGGGGAACCCGCGAAAATTCTTCGTGCGCTTGACCGGCGCATCATCGTGGAAGCGTACGCCTTGGGAGAAGTCACCATCGACCCTTCAACCAATGGTTCCCCCGAACCTATCCTCAATTCAATGGCCTCAACAGGGCAGATCCATGCCGAACGGTTGTCATCGCGAGGTTTCGATCTTTTTCTTTCCTTGACCGGGGCGGAATTTCAGGCGGGTTTGGGGGATGGAGAGGCCGCGGTCATCGCACATGCGGTGGAAAACGGCGCGGCCGCCGTGTTGGATGATCGGAAAGCCACCCGGACAGCAAGATCGAAATTTCCGCAACTCCCCATTTTCAATTCGCTCGATCTGCTGTCTCACGAAAATGTTCTTCAGCAATTCGGTGAGGAAGCGCTTGGTGACCTGATTTTCAAAGCGCTCCGTCATGCCCGCATGCGCGTTCCGCCGGATTATCTGGATTGGGTCGTTGCCCTCATCGGTGAGCACCGCGCCAGGGAGTGCCCCAGCATCAAGTGGTCCGGGAAATAGCCGGACCACTCGAAAGATTGCCTGGCGCCCCCCTACCCCACCTGGGGCAGGCCGCTGAGGGCCTGCTTCACTGCTTCGGCGGGGTACTCGTAGTCGATCAGGTTGCCCGCGAAGTACTCTTCATAGGCCACCATGTCGAAATGGCCGTGGCCGGAGAGGTTGAAGCAGATCACTTTCTTCTCCCCGCTTTCCTTGCATTTGAGGGCCTCGTCGATGGCCGCCTTGATGGCATGGGCCGTTTCCGGCGCGGGAATGATGCCTTCGGCCCGGGCGAAGGTCACCGCCGCCTCGAAGACCGTGTTTTGGTGGTAGGCCACCGCCTCGATCAACCCCAACTGGTAGAGATGGGAAATCAGGGGCGACATGCCGTGATAGCGCAATCCTCCCGCATGAATGGGGGCGGGCAGGAAGGTGTGCCCCAGGGTGTTCATCTTGAACAGGGGCGTGGTGGCGGCGTTGTCGCCGAAGTCGTAGGTGTAGCGGCCCTTGGTCAGGCTGGGGCTGGCCATCGGCTCCACGGCGACGATGCGCGCGGACTTGCCGCCGGTCAGGTTCTCCCGCACGAACGGGATGGCGAACCCGCCGAAGTTGGAGCCGCCGCCCGCGCAGCCGATCACCACGTCCGGATATTCCCCGGTCATTTCCATCTGTTGCATCACTTCCTGCCCGATCACGGTCTGATGCATCAGCACATGATTGAGCACCGAACCCAGCGAGTATTTTTTCTTGCCGCCGCTGGAGACCGCCGCTTCCACCGCCTCGGAGATGGCGATGCCCAGCGAGCCGGTGGACTCGGGATTGGCTTCCAGCACGGCCTTGCCGGCCTGGGTGTCCTGCGACGGGCTGGGGGTGACCTTCGCGCCATAGACCTCCATCATGTTGCGGCGGTAGGGTTTCTGCTCGTAGGAAATCTTGACCATGTACACCTCGCAGGTCAGCCCGAAATATTCGCAGGCCATGGCCAGGGCGCAGCCCCACTGCCCGGCGCCGGTCTCCGTGGTGAGCGCGTTGATGCCCTCCTCCTTGTTGAAAAAGGCCTGGGCCAGCGCGGTGTTGAGCTTGTGCGAGCCCACCGGCGAGAGGCTTTCGTTCTTGTAATAAATATGCGCCGGCGTATCCAGGGCCGCCTCCAGCCGCTTGGCGCGGTGCAGGGCGGTGGGCCGCCACAGCCGGTAGGCTTCCCGCACCGGGCCGGGGATGTCGATATAGCGCTCCTGGCTCATTTCCTGTTCGATCAAAGCCATCGGAAACAGCGGCGCCAGATCCTCCGGACCGACGGGTTCGCCGGTGCCGGGATGGAGCACCGGCGGCAGGGGTGTGGGGAGGTCAGCCTGCAGGTTGTACCATTGTTTGGGAATGTCCGCTTCGCCGAGCAGGAATTTGGTGGAATCGCCCATGTCGTTCTCCCTTGATTTCCGCGAAAATCATCGTTGCGGAATGAACAATGAACCGTTTTCAATTTGTCTTCCGGTCTGGCTGTTATTTCAGGGTTTTTCCGTTTTTTCAACCAGGAAATTTCCAGCAGGAATTTTCCCGCGGGGATTTTAAGGATGTGGGAACATAGCGAAAAATACGCCATGGAGCGCCGGCCATGATTCGGGTCCTGCCACACCCGCCGGATTGGCCAGGCTGGGGGGCTGGATTTTCCGGGAGGGCAATTTTCCGCCGCACCGGCGTTATACTGGGCAAGGGCGCGCCGCTTTCCCGCCGGGTTGACCCTGCGAACCATCACCGGCTGGCATTGGGCATGGACATTTTGGCCATGGGCTAGTACTTTTTTCTTCGTACCCTCCCCGGGCAGGGAGCGCCGGATTCGGGCGCCCTTCGCCTTTCACCACCGGAGCCCCCATACTGCCGAAAAAATGCCGCTGAAAAACGTGCCGCGGCCAAACCAACCATCGCCAGGGATGCGTCATGCCGTCGGGTCATAACAGAACCAAGTTCATCTTCGTTACCGGTGGTGTCGTTTCCGGGCTGGGCAAGGGCATCGCCACGGCGTCCATCGGCGCCCTGCTGGAAAGCCGGGGCCTGACCATCAGCATCACCAAGCTGGACCCGTACATCAATGTGGACCCGGGCACCATGAGCCCGTTCCAGCATGGCGAGGTCTACGTGACCGACGACGGCACCGAGACCGACCTGGACCTGGGCCATTACGAACGATTCACCAACGCCTCCTTCAGCCGCAACAACAACTTCACCACCGGCCAGATTTACGACACCGTCATCCAAAAAGAACGCAGGGGAGATTTCCTGGGCGCCACGGTGCAGGTGATTCCCCACATCACCGACGAGATCAAATCGAAAATACTGCTCTCCGCGGAGGGGGTGGACATCGCCCTGGTGGAAATCGGAGGCACCGTCGGCGATATCGAATCCCTGCCTTTCCTGGAGGCCATCCGCCAGTTTCGCTTCGACTTCAACCGCACCGACATTCTCTATGTCCACCTGGTGCTGGTGCCCCACCTCAAATCCGCGGGGGAGTTGAAAACCAAGCCCGCCCAGCACAGCGTGAACAAGCTGCGCGAAATCGGGATTCAGCCCGATATCCTGCTCTGCCGCTCGGACCGTCCGGTGACCGAGGACATCCGCAGGAAAATATCGTTGTTCACCAACGTGGAAGAGAATTGCGTCATCTCCGGCGAGGACCTGCCCAGCGTGTATCTGGCGCCGCTCTCGTTTCACAAGGCCCAGATGGACGACCGCATCGTGGAACGGCTGGAAATGTGGACCGGCCGGCCCAACCTGAAACACTGGGAGGATTTTTCCGAGCGCTTCAACAACCCGGTCGGGTCCGCCCGCATTGCCATGGTGGGCAAATACATGGGCAACAAGGACTCCTACGAGTCCATCAACGAGGCCCTCAGCCATGGGGCCATCGCCAACCAGCTGCGCCTCGAACTGGAATACGTCGACTCGGAGGATATCGAAAAGTCCGGGGCCGAAGCCCTGCTGAAGGGGTTCGATGCGATCCTGGTGCCTTATGGGTTCGGTTCCCGGGGCATCGAGGGGAAAATCGACACCATCCGCTTCGCCCGCGAGAAAAAGGTGCCCTTTTTCGGCATCTGCCTGGGCATGCAGGTGGCTGTGATCGAATTCGCCCGCAACGTGGCCGGGATCAAAAAAGCGCATTCAGGGGAATTCGAGCCATCCAATTCGTACAACGTGGTGGATCTGATGCCCAACCAGCAAGGCATTACCGAAAAGGGGGGCACCATGCGGCTGGGGGCTTACCCCGCGTCACTGAGCGAAGGCTCGCTGATCTCCAAGGTGTACGGTAAGCGGAACATCAGCGAACGCCACCGGCACCGGTACGAGGTGAACAATTCCTTCGTGCCTTCCCTGAAAAAGGCCGGCCTGGTGATTTCGGGCACCAGCCCGGACGGCTCGCTGGTGGAAACCATCGAGCTGGAAGACCATCCCTGGTTCATCGGGTGCCAGTTTCACCCCGAATTCAAGTCCAAGCCTTTTGCGCCCCATGTGTTGTTCAAGGCGTTCATCAAGGCGGCCCACGAACACGCCAAGCGATATGAACAGGAATCCTTGTTGGAGCGGGAAACGGCCTGAGCGGGCGGGCGGGCCTTGCGCGGCGCCCATCCGCTCCTTGACAAGCTCCGTGACAAGCTCCGTGACCGGCTCCGTGACGCGCCCACTCCAGGCAGGCCGCCGCGGCAGGTGGGGGGCAACACGCCTGTTGCTGATGGTTGCTTTCCTTTTGTCTCCCCAATTCCCGTTTCCTGGTTTTCCCTCCGCGAAAGCGGCCTTCCTGGAACAATGTCCCAAGGACCGCCAACTCTGCCTTCAGGCCGACAAGAGCGGTGGGATCGACCTGAAAACCGGGGTGGCCCATCTGATGGGCAATGTGAAGGGGCTGATGCGCGCCCGGCAACTGGAGTTTGAGGGACAAAGCCTGAAAGCTTACCGGGGCGGAGGCAAGGAGTGGGTGCGGCTGGTGATCGAGGGCGGGGTGCGCATCCGTCAACCGGGCCGCCAATCCAAAAGCGACCGGAGCGTGCTGGAGAAGGGGCGCATCCGGCTCAGTGGAAATGTCACCATCACACAGGGGGATATTTCCATCCAGTGCCAGGACGCCCTGCTGGAATCCGATCCGGAGCGCACGGTGGTGCGGGGCGGGCCGGGCGCGCCTTTGCGCATCGTGCTGAAGCGCGTCCTGGTGGGCGCCCCCCGGAAACCGTCCGCCAAGCCGGTAAACACCGTGATCACGGCCGCCAAGGCCGTGTTGGAGGAAAGCGCCCGTCTGGTGCGGCTCAGCGGCAATGTGCGCATCCTCCAGTCGGACAACGGCCTGGAAATAAAGGCGGAACGGGTGACGTTGCGCTTCGGGGCCGGCGGGTCGCTGGGATCCTTCCAGGCCGAAGGCAAGGTCACCATCACCCAGCCGGGACGGGTCATCTCGGCGGAGCGGGCCAGTTCCAGCAACAAAATGCGCACCATCATCCTCTCCGGCAAGGCCCGCATGCGGCAAAAAGGGCAATTCGACCTTAGCTCGGAAACCCTGGAGGTGCACACGGACTCCCGGCGGGGCGTGATCCAAAGCGCGAACCCCAAGAAGCCCATCACCCTCCTGCTCGATTTCAAGGAGGATCGAACCCGGCGATTGACCCCGGCGGAAATGACCACCCTGGCCCAACAGGGGGTGCCCCCGCTGATCCTGGAAAAACTGGGTCCCCTGCTCAATAAATCCTATCCCTCCCCCAAAGCGTTGGAGGCGGCGGTGAAAGCGCGGCTGACCGGGGCCGAATCGCGGCGCTACCTTTCACGCATTGTGGGAACGGCCCGCTGATCATGGCCCCGCCACCCACCGGCCCGGCGCCGGACGAGGCCTCCCTTCCCTCTCAGGCCGCGGAGGATAAGGGGGAGCCTGACCCTGCTTCCGGCGGGACACCCGGCTCGATCGCCGACACCGATTTCGGCGTGCCTTTCAGCGAGGACATGCTGGCCGCCCGCGGGCTGGTGAAGCGCTATGCCCGCAGGGTGGTGGTGAACAAGGCCTCCCTGGCCGTGCGGCCTGGGGAGGTGGTCGGACTGCTGGGGCCCAACGGCGCGGGAAAAACCACCATCTTTTACATGATCGCCGGGGTGATCCGGCCGGAGGCGGGGGACATTTACCTCAAGGGAGACCGCATCACCTCGTTGCCCATTCACAAAAGGGCGCGCCGGGGGCTGGGCTATCTGCCCCAGGAGCGTTCGGTCTTCCGGCGGCTCACCGTGGAGCAAAACCTGCTGGCCGTGCTGGAGCAAATCCCGATCTCCCGGGCCGAACGCATGGAACGGATGGAACAGGGGCTGGAGGAATTGAACCTGACCCAGATTCGCGGCTCGCTGGGATTTCAACTCTCCGGGGGCGAGGCGCGCCGGTTGGAAATCGCGCGCGCCCTGGCCCTGCGGCCCTCGTTCATTCTGCTGGACGAGCCTTTCGCCGGGGTGGACCCCATCGCCGTGCTGGACATTCAGGATGTGATCATCCAGATCAAGGGGCGTGGTATCGGGGTGTTGATCACCGACCACAACGTGAGGGAAACCCTCGGCATCACGGACCGGGCCTACATCATCAACCAGGGAGAGGTGCTGCTGCATGGCGTGCCGGACGAGCTGGTGCACAACGAGCTGGCGCGGAAAATTTATCTGGGCGAACAGTTCTCGCTATAGGAGATCGCGGTAGTTGATCGCCATAGCCGATCGTTCTTTCCACCGCGCCTTGGCCTCCCGGCCACGAAAAATTCTCCCCCCCTCTCATCACGCCTTTCCCCAGCCAGTCCGGCGCCGGGCGCCGCTTTCGCTCCTGGCGGATTTTCCCGCCCCCCGGCCCCGGTCCATCGGCACCCCGCCGGGTCTTTGGGCAAAATCAGTGCCATGGGCTTGCATGGCGCAACGATTTTCGTTAAATTGGAATCCGGAAGGCAAAACGACAAAAGGAATTTGCCGATCTTCGCCATCCCCCTTCCCACCGGAAAACGATGTCCCTCAATTTAAAACTTCAAATGCGGCTGAGCCAACAGCTCATCATGACGCCGCAATTGCAGCAAGCCATCAAGCTGCTGCAACTCTCCCGCCAGGAACTGGAGGAATTGATCGATCAGGCCTTGATCGAAAATCCGGTGCTGGAGGAAACCACGGAGGAATCCGAGACCGCCGAGGAGCCCCGCGCGGACGGCGAAACGGAGGCCGTGAGCGGCGAGAGGGAGGCGGCCCCCGAGGCCAAAGACAATAAGCTGACCGAAAACGATGTGGACTGGCAACAGTACCTGACATCGGGAAGCGGCATCATCCCGGAGCGCGGAACGAGGGATGGAAGCGATGAATACAACCTGGAAGCCACCATTTCCAGCACCGACTCCCTGCAGGAACACGTGCTCTGGCAACTGGACATGGCCCAGATCACCCCGGTGGAAGTTTCCATCGGAAAAATTCTGATCGGCAATCTGGACGAGGACGGCTACCTCACCCTCAGCATCCAGGAAATGCTCGAAAGCGACCGCGAACTGCACGACAAGATCGCCAAACACCTGAAAAAAGGGATGCTGGCCTTGGGGCCGCTAACCGAACTCGATCCCGAAGTGCTGACCTGGCGCCACAACTCCCGGAACGCCGAACCCAAAACCAAAAAGAAAAAAGCCCCTCCGGTTTTCGAGGAAGACGAGGAAAAACCTGCCGCCCCGGTGCGCGCGGTTTCCATGCGTCCGGAAGTGGGATCGGCGACCGAACACGTGTTGCGGCTGATCCAGCAGTTCGATCCCATTGGCGTGGGCGCCCGCAATTTGCGGGAGTGCCTGGAAATTCAGCTCAAGGCCGTGCAACTGGAAGGAGAGCTGCCCTGGCTCATCGTGCATCACGACCTGAAACTGCTGGAAAACAAGGACCTCAAAAAAGTCGCGCGGCGCCGCAAGGCCGATCTGGAGGCGGTGATCGAGGCCTACAAGCTGATCATGGAACTGGAGCCCAAGCCGGGCCGTCCTTTTTCCCGGGACAGGGCGCAGACCATCATCCCCGACGTGTATATTTACAAGGTGTTCGGAGACGCGGAGGAGGACGGGGAGGACCGTTTGGGGGATTACCGGGTGCTGTTGAACGATTCGGGCATCACCCGCCTGCGCATCAACAATTATTACAGGGGGATGGCGGAAAACAATCAGGGCGACACTTCCCTGACCCATGAATACATTCAGGAAAAAATCAAGGCCGGCAACTGGCTGATGAAGAGCATCGAGCAACGGCAAAAGACCATCCTGCGGGTCACCCGCTCCATCCTCAAGCACCAGTATGAATTCTTCGAAAACGGGATCAATTACCTGCGGCCCCTGGTGCTGAAAGATGTCGCCGAGGACATCGAGGTGCACGAGTCCACCGTCAGCCGCATCACCACCAACAAGTTCGTCCACACCCCCCAGGGCATTTTCGAACTGAAATATTTTTTCACCAGCGGAATCGATCAGGGACACGGCGAGGTGATCTCATCGAAGAAGATCAAGGACATGATCTTGAAAATCATCACCGGCGAGGACGCCCGCGAACCCCTGACGGACATTCAAATCGCCGAGCATCTTTCCGATGAGAGCAAAATCAAGGTGGCGCGGAGAACGGTCGCGAAATACCGGGAGGCGTTGAACCTGCTTCCATCCAACAAAAGGAAAAAGATGTTCTGAAATATCGCCGCAGGCCTTCGCCCTGGAGCGCCGTGCCTGGGAGAGTCACCGCCTGGGAGAGCCACCGCCGGTTCCCATGGCCGCTTCCGGCTTGGGTTTTCGATTCCTGTCCCATACGGTTGCCCGTACCGCCTTCAACCCTCTTCCCCCCATCGCCTTCATGAAGTTGCTGGATTACCTGGATCCTTCGCACATCGAACTGAAACTGGGCGGGGACAACAAGGAGGAAGTGCTGCGCGCCCTGGTCCAGGTGATGGCGGATCAGGGAACCATCGCCAAGCCGGGGCACCTCCTGGATTCGCTGATGGAACGCGAGGAGTTGGGCTCCACCGGCATCGGGCATGGCGTGGCGATTCCCCACTGCCGCTCAAAGGAACTGGCCCGATCGGTGGTGGTCTTCGGGCGAACGGAAGCGGAGGTGAATTTCGCATCCATCGACGGCAAGACGGCCAGGATCTTTTTCCTGTTGGTGGCTCCGGAAAACGGGGAAAACCAGCACCTCCACCTGCTGGCCAAGATCGCGCGGTTGATGCGGGACGCGGCCATCCGGGAACGGCTGCTGGCCCTGCAGGCCCCCCCGGAGGTTCTGGAACTGCTTGGGCTGCACGATCTGGAGTGACGGCTTCCCGGCCGGCCGGTTAAATGGGTTCCGGCAACGTTCCATCGTGATACCCTCGATCCATGGCCGGTTTTTCCTTGGCGGCCGGGCCGTTTCGTTGGGATAAATCCGCGCGGAAAAACATCCGGCGGCGCCCCCGCCCGGCGCCACGGTCCACGGTGTTCCGGTTCCCCCTGTTCCGGTTCACGGCGGCAAAGGCCCACGGCCCACGGCGGCGGGCCACATCCCGGGAGAACCACCGGGTTTTATTGTCCCTTGCCAAAAGGGGGGAATGCTGGCGGGAAGGTTCCCGAAAAACCGTGGATGGGGTATACAACACCGAACGATTGCGAAAGGGCTTCGCGGGCCGGCTGACAACCAACGAAGGGAGCCATGTTTCAATGGGCACTGAAATCGGTCTGATCATCGCCACCCATGGCCATTTCGCCGGCTCCCTGGTACACACGGCGGAAATGATTCTGGGACGGGAAACCTCGCTCCAGGCGTTCGAATTTCCCGAGCATGAAACGGCCAATGTTTCGGCCAAAAAATTGAAATCCCTGATCGAAAAAAGCGACCGGGGACGCGGGGTGATCATCCTGTCCGACCTGTTCGGCGGTACGCCGGGCTCCCTCGCCCTTTCCATGCTGGAGGAAGAGGCGGTGGAGGTGATCAGCGGGGTCAATCTTCCCATGGCGATCGCCGCCGCCACCCTGGAGCCGGAATTGGACCTTTCCGCGGCTTCACAGTCTCTCATGCTCACCGGGCGCGATGGCATTAAAAAGGCCGGATCGATCCTGAAAGGAAAGTCCCCGCAGGGGCCGGAATAATCCCCTTCGTCTCCGCCCTGCGCGGTGTTGTTTTT
Organism: SAR324 cluster bacterium; assembly: GCA_022573975.1. GTDB lineage: Bacteria > SAR324 > SAR324 > SAR324 > JACQKK01 > JACZSY01. The sequence continues at coordinate 16,861 of JACZSY010000012.1, forward strand.
GGTGGTGTTTTTGGTGCTATTTTGGGTGTTGTTTTTGATGGCATTTTGGACGGGGTAATTTTGCCGGAGCACGGGAGGCGCGGCACGGAAGGCGCGGCATAGAAGGCACGGCACGGAAGGCGCGGCACGGTGTTCTTTCCCGGGAAAAGCTCCGGCCGCCTTCCCGAATCGATAAACGCCGCTTCGGCGGCAAATCACTCCAGAGGAACAATGGGCATAATTTCTCGATTCTTTACCGTGGTGCGGTCCAATTTGAACGCCATGTTGAACCGGGCGGAAGACCCCACCAAGATGCTCGAACAAACCCTGATCGACATGGAGGCCGCCTACCGGAAAGCCAAGGAGCACGTGGCCCGCTCGGTGGCCGATGAAAAACGCCTGCAAAAATCGCTGATGGACCATCAAAACCAGGTTAAGCGTTGGGAGAATCGGGCCATTTTGGCGATTGAAAACAATGACGACGACCTGGCCAAGGAGGCCCTTCGGCGCAAGAAGGAGCACACCCGGCTGGCCCTGCAGTTCGAGGGGGAACATACGGCGCATTCGTCCACCGTGGATCGGCTGAAAGACAGCCTGCGGGAACTGGAAAGTAAAATCGAGGAAATCAAGCGCAAGAAAACCCTGCTCATTTCCAAGCAGAAACGGGCCGAGGCGCAAGATCAAATTTACCAGACCATCGACGGGATAGAATCCGCCGGCGCCATGGACACCATTGACCGGATGGAAAACAAGATCGAGGAAATGGTCGCGCTGGCCGACGCCCACCAGGAAATGAGCGAGGAATTCAGCGGAAACGCCCTGGAAAAACGCTTCGCCGAACTGGATGCCTCCGGCGCCGACGTGGAGTCGGAATTGCTGGAATTGAAACAGCGCGCCCGGATCGAGGACAAGAGCGGACGATAGCGCCCCTTCCTTCCTCCCGCCGGGCGGGTGCGCGGGGCCGGGGGGCGGCGAGATTGCGGAGAAACGAGTTCGCCGTGGAGATGCGCCAGACCGGTGGTAAAGGGGAATCACCCGGGGTAGGTGTAGATCATGATGTCGTAAAACGCATGGCTGTAGGCGGCGAGGGAGAACCCGCGGAAATAATACACACCGGTAAACCAAAGCCCCGCGATGAACCGGAACAGGAAGGTTTGAAACTCCAGCGGATAAGCCATGGGTCCTATGTAATGGGCGGCTGAAAAAAGCCCCGCCGCAATGCCGATGGCCGCCGCGGTGGCCAGATAATTGGGAAGCCAGGGCTTGAACAGCAGCAGCAATCCCCACAACAGCACCACCCGGAAGATGAACTCCTCGAACAATCCGGCGCCCAGGAAGAGGGCGATGTCCTGCACCACTCCGCCAGACAACGCTCCCGCCGCGGCCAGGGCTTGGGTTTGCAAGGCGGGACCTTCCAATACAAAAGAAGAAATGGCGAAAATAACATTTGAAATAATGGCCAGCAGCAACCCATAGACCGCAGCCTCCGCGGCCATCGGCCCCAGATACGATCCTTTCAGGCGAATTCCGCCGCGCCGGAGCACCACCATGGCGATCACCAATCCCAACAGCATCACCATGGCGGCGTGGGATTGCTTGATATCCAGGCTTCCCAGGATTTGGCGCAACCAGACGTCTCCCAGGTTTCGAATCTGCCCCATCTGCGGGTTGCCGCCGATGAAAAGAAGCGCCTCGTAGACCAACAGCATGGGAATGGCCGTCACCACCCCATAATAGGCGCTGCCGGAATGCTTGAAGTAACCCGAAAACCGTCCAACCGTTAGATTGGTAGATGATTCCACGTTCTCACCCGAACAAATTGACAATGCCAATGCCACTTCCGAGCATTGGCGCGCTTCCCCGGAGAGGGAAGCGATGGTTTCCAAGAGCGGTTAAAATGTAAATGCAAGGCATCCGCCATGTTGAGGATTGTCGGTGGAAATATGGGCGGCCGCCGCATCGCCGCCCCCCATGGGAAGCACACGCGCCCCACTTCCGAACGGGTGCGCGAGGGTATCTTCAATGTGCTGCACACCCTGCTCCGGCTTGAGGGCGCCCGCGTGTTGGACCTTTTCGCCGGCTCCGGCGCGTTGGGCATCGAGGCTCTGAGCCGCGGCGCGGCGCATGCGACCCTGGTGGAATCCCATGGCCGCACCGCGGGGGTCATCAAGACCAACCTGAAACGGCTCGGGATCGATCTCCAAGCCGCCCGGGTGGTCACGGTTCCAGTGGAAAGCTGGCTGGCCAAAACGAAACCCGCGGCGCCATTTTCGCTGGTGCTGCTGGATCCGCCCTACGATTATTCCGGCCATGACCGCCTGCTCGCGCTCCTTTCCGGCGCTCCCGCCGTCTCCGCCGGCGCCGTGATCGTACTGGAAACCGGCCGGGATCGATCCCCGGCCCCTCCGTCCAGCCTTGATCCGATCCGGACAAAACGATATGGTGAGACACAAGTTTCGTTCTTTCGCAAAAACCCCCCGGATTCCACCCGGGAATGCGCTCTCCCCTGAATGGCTTCCTGGGGCGCATTGGACGCCGGGGGCTGCGTTTCCCGCGATCCGTTTCCCGCGATCCGATCGAAGGCGTCCTTTTTTCTCCAGGGTGAGACCGATGCGTCACAAAATACTTCGAAAGACGGCCCATGGGAATACAGTGGTCTTCAGGGTGGTCTTCAGGATGGCTTTCAGGGTGGCCTTCCTGGCGGCCTTTCTGCTGGGCCTGGGGACACAGCCGCGAACCGCCTCGGCCGAAACCATCGGCGGGTTTTTCACCTTGGCCAACACCTTCATGTACACCAAGGGTCCGCGGCAAGGCCGGCGTTTTCTGGTGCGCCCCCGCCTGTCGTTTCAGGTGGTGGACATCACCACGGACGACAAGGACCGGATTTGGTACCTGGTGGTCACTCCCGGCGTAATCCGCAGGTTCACCGGCCAGGGATGGATCACCCAGGCGCCCCATGAAATCGGTAAAACCAGTGATCGGCCGGTGCGGGTGTTCTCAAAAATCCCCACCCTGGCGGGCGGTTCGTTCGAGACGATGATGGCGCCTTCCAGCGCGATCAAACTGCTCAATGAATCCACCAGGGTCAAGTGGTTCGACAAAGTGATCTGGCAGAAGGTGGAGTATCGCTTCAATGCTCCGGGAAAAGCATGGGCCAGGGAAGCCGCGGGGATTTTCCGGGCCGGAAAAACGGACCAGTATCTGCTGCGGGTCTATGGGGAAATGGTGACCCGCGGGATTTCAAAAGGCCTGCAAATCAGGCTTCTTTCCGGCATCGTGCGGGTCGGGGACACCATGCGCCAGGTGCAATGGGCCTTCGGCGATCCCCTGCGGCGCACCGAGACCAAAAAAGACAATGCCACTCAAACCAATTGGGAGTACCAGAATCTGCGGGTGGTGCTGCAAAACGGCGTGGTGAAGACCATCAGCGGGACGAATTGAGGTTATTTGCGTTGGGTTATGATAATACCGGCATTCAATAATACCATCATGCCATTGGCCGCGCCCTCGAGGAACCGCCCGCGGCCGGCGCCGGATTGGCGGCCTCGCAAAAGGCAAATGCCGGTGGCCAGGTGGCGCGTTTGGCTTGGCGGAGGCAGTGTCGCCAACGGCCGGACGGGGAATTTTTTCACGCAGTTTTTCACGCAGCCATTCACGCAGTTTTTCACGCAGCTATCGAGGCAGTTTTTCACGCAACAAATCGCCGGATGCATATCATGACACGGGATAACGACCAATTTCTGGAAAGCATCATCAAGGGGAATATCCTCGGAGGTCTCGAGGCGCTGTATGCCGTGGATGAAGACGGCCCCTCGGCGCCCCTGTCGCTGAACCGCCTGCTGTACGGCAACGCGGAAGAGGCGCAACTGGACCTCATCCGTGAGGAGGAATCCAGCCTGGCCGGGAATTTGTCGGGCCTGGAAGATTCGGAGAAGGCCCTGGCCTACTACAATCTGGGATGTTTCTCCCTGGTGCAGGACGATGTGGTGGCCTCGAAAGACCGCTTCGCCCAAGCGGTGGATCTCTCGCCCCAAAATTTGATGGCGCGTCATAACCTGGCCTACGCCCATGAATTGCTGGCGGAGACCGAGGAGGCGCGGAGCCATTACCATGCCATCATGGAACAAATGCCCGATTGCGCGATCACCCGGCTAAACTTGGCCCAACTCTCCTTGCAGGAGGGGGACACGGAAACGGCGTTGAACGAGTTGCAGGGATTGTATGACCGGGATACGGGAAACAAGGGGTTGTTGCTATTTCTCTGCCGGGCCTTGCTTTTCCGCGCGGAACCGGAGGACGTGGAAAAGGCGAACCAACTCCTTGGCGTCATCCCCGGCCTGAAACAATATCCGGACCTGCATGAATGCCTGGCCTACGCCTGGTATCTAAGCGGAAAAGCCGAAGAAGCCGAGCAGGCGTTTTCCGAGCTGCTGGCCGAAAACGACGAAAATCTATTCGCGCGGATGGGGATGATCAGGGTGTTGTGCGAAAAAAGCGATTTCAAGGGCGTGGAACAACATTTGGAGCGTTTCGAGGAGCTCAGTCCCGACGAGAAAACCCGGGAGTTGCTCGAAATGGTCAAATCCGGCCCTTGAGCCGCCGGACCGGCCTGCCATGGCATGAGAATTTCATGGACCTAAGGAAGCGGAGAAACCCGAATCTCCAACCCCCTTTGACAGGCCGTCACCGTGGAACCCATCCGAATTGTCTCCCTGGATCATCTGCTGCTTCAAATCGGCGATCAATTGCGCGGCCAGGGCTGGGCGCTGATCTGTACGGAGCACCAGGGATTTCCCCTCCAGTTCACCCTGGGCCTGACAGTCACCTACGATCACCCGGAACTGGAAATCGTGGGCGTCACTCCCGATCTGGGGCAGGCCATGTTGCAAAACCTGGTGGAGCGAATCCAGCAAGGCGGCCGGCTTGAGGCGGGCGCGTTTTTTTCCGACCTGAAGAGAGGGTACGATTTTTTCCTGGTGGACAACCCGATCGACCCCGAGGGGCCGCCGGTCACGGGGGATCGGCTGCGATTGATCTGGCCCGACAGGAATCACCGCTACCCCTGGCATCCCGATTGCGATCCCTATTGCGCGGCGCAGAGCCTGATGCTGGAATGGGATGGCATCGACCTGAAAGGCCTGGAGCGCCTGATGGCCCATACGGCCGAAATTTCCTGATGCCTCGCCGCTGACGGAACCTCACTCCCCGCATGGGAACCACGGCGGGAATCCCACCGGGGAATCCCCGGGAAATCCCTGGGAAACGCCCGGGGGATAAAAATCCGTCCCGCACCCAAACCGAGCGCGCGAAATTTCGAGTGCCCCATTTTGCCCCGCATCCCGCCGCTCCGTATTCGTCCGCCAGGATTCATGACCGCACAGCCGTCCACCCCTCCCGCATCACCGGCCAGTCTCGCCCCCCACCATCAGCGATTGTTCGCCTTGATCCTGGATTATCTGCTGGTGGTGATGACCCTCAACGTGGCGCAAAAAATTCTCTTGGGCATGGATATGGAACTCAATGCGCCCTCGATGCCCTGGTGGGCGCTGCTGGCGCCGGGAGCGGTGCTGATCGCGTTCAAGGACACCCTGGGCGGCGTGAGCCCGGGGCGTTGGATCACCGGCATCGCCGTGGTGTCCGCCGCCGATCCGGGCTCCGCGCCCTCCTGGCGCAGGCTGGCCCTGCGCAACCTGTTCCTGATCCTGCTGCCGCTGGAAGCGGCGATGGTATTCTTCGATCCGTTCTACCGCCGCCTGGGAGACCGCGTGGCGGGCACCGTGGTGGTGACTCCGAACCGGGTCGCCCCCTATACCCGGCGGCTGCTGGGCCTGGCTATCCTGTTTCTCGCCACCTTCCTCATCATCCTGGGGCTGGAGTCCTGGAGGGCCGAAAAGGTGCGCCAATCGGCGGCCTATCGCACCGCCCTGGAGGCGGCGGCGGTGCATCCCAAGGTGATCGCCGCGGTGGGGGAGGCGCCCCGCTTCGGAGACTCGCTGGGGGGCAGCCTGATGAAGGATCCACAAGGCGTCAAGGCGGTGGTCATTCTGAGAGCCGAAGGGAAGCAAGGGGAATTCGAAGTCAAAGTGGTGCTGCGGCGGAACCGCGGGGCCGGCCGCTGGCGGGTGGAGGAAGTGACCGTCAGCAAAAACATGGACCGGTAAAAGGGGATTACAACCCCCTGGGATGTGCCGCATGTCCTGGGGGAACGGGTTCCATTGCCCTCCATCCGCGGACCAACTATCCCGCGGCCATGGGCAAAGTTTTCCAACACCAAGGATACCCTCTGCCCGGGTACCTCTTTCCCTCTGGAAAAATCCAACGGATTGTCAGGGCGGGCCACCGCGCCGGCCTGTTTTCCCATGGGAGGGGAGGCCCGCGCCGCGCTTTTTCCCACGGGCAGGGACGCCCGCGCCACTGCATTTTTCTATTTTTCGATCTCGAAGCGTCCGTTGCTATGGAAGTCGCACCGCCAAATGGGGTATAAGTCAGTTCCCGCCAGGTTCGCGGCGGGGCGCAACGGCCACGGTATTTGGAAACCATGGTGTTTCGAGCACGGATCGCAAGACGGGATATCGGCAATGCCCACATTTTTCGCGGTTGACACCATGGCGGTGCTGTACCGTTCCTACTTCGCCATGATCCGCAATCCCCTCATCAACTCGAAGGGTCTCAACGTGAGCGGCCTGTTCGGCCTGACCCACGCCCTGATCGGCATCCTGGAGCGGGAGAAACCGGCCTATCTGGCCGTGGTTTCCGATACCCCGGAACCCACCTTCCGGCACAAACGCTATCCCGCCTACAAGGCCACGCGGGAGAAAATGCCCGAGGAATTGGTGGCCCAGCTGCCCTACATTCCGCGCCTCACCGCGGCCCTGGGGCTGCCCTACCTGATCCTTCCCGGCTATGAGGCGGACGACATCATCGGCACCCTGGTCAAGAAGGCCGAGGCCGCGGGAATGGACAGCTACATGGTCACCGGGGACAAGGATTTCATGCAACTGATCAACTCCAAGACCCTGATGTACGCGGCCAGGGGGGAGGAGGTGACCCTCACCGGGATGGACGGGGTGCGCGAGCGCTTCGGCTGCACCCCGGAGCGGGTGATCGAGGTGCTGGCCCTGATGGGCGACGCCTCGGACAACGTGCCCGGCGTGCCCGGCGTGGGACCCAAGACCGCCACCAAGCTGATCGGAGACTACGGCGACCTGGAAACGCTGTACGATCACCTGGACGACCTGAAGGGGAAGTTGCGCGAAAACCTGGCATCCAACCGCGAGCAGGCCTTCCTCTCCCGGGAGTTGGTGACCATCGACACCAGCGTGCCCCTGACGGTGACATTCGAGGAGCTGACGCTCAAGCCCGCGGCCCATACCCACAACCCGGCCTTGCTGGACCTGCTCACCGAACTGGAGTTCCAGACCCTGCGCGACCGCTTGTTGAAACAGGCCGGCCTCTCCCCGCCGGCCGGGGAGAGCGACGCAGGGGAGGCCGAGCCGGTGCGCTACTTCACGCTCAAATCCCCGGCGGCGGTGGCGGCCAAGGTGGCCGAATGGAAGGACGCCCCGATGCTGGTGTTCGATACGGAAACCACCGGGCTGGACTATCTGACCGCCGAGTTGATCGGGCTTTCTTTTTCCACCGAAGCCAAGGAGGCCTATTACGTTCCGCTCAACCATCCGTTCCTGGCGCCCCGCCGGGCCGAGGTGCTGGCGCTGCTGAAGCCGTTGTTGGAGGGCGACCGCCCGCCCAAGGGCGGGCACAACATGAAGTTCGACATCCACGTGCTGCGCAAGGAAGGAATCGCGGTGGGCGGGTTGGCCCACGACACCATGATCGCCTCGCACCTCAGCGAGCCGGCGGAACGGCGCCACGACCTGGACTCCGTGGCCCTGCGCCGGTTGAACATCACCAAGATTCCCACCAAGGAGCTGATCGGCAAGGGCAAGGACGAGATCACCATGGCCGACGTGCCCATCGACCGGGTCTCGGCCTATGCCTGCGAAGACGCGGACGTGACCTATCGCCTGTTCGAGGACTTTCAGCCCCGGTTGAAGGAAACCGCGCAGCAGCAGGTCTTCGACACCATCGAAATCCCGCTGATTCCCGTGCTGGTGAACATGGAACACTCCGGCATCCGCTTCGACACCGAAGGCTGCCGCCGCCTGGGGGAGGAACTGGAGGGGCGGCTGGAAGAAAACCGCGAGCAACTCTACCGGCTGGCCGGGGAGCGCGAGTTCAACCTGAACTCCATCGTGGATCTGCAGCGGGTGATGTACGAGCGGCTGAAAATCCACGAGCAACTCAAAGTGCGGCCCAAGAAAATCAAGACCGGCATGGGCCTCTCCACCGACGAGGAAACCCTGGAGAAAATGCGCAGCCATCCTTTTCCCAAGGCCCTGCTGGTCTACCGCGAACTGAGCAAGCTCAAATCGACCTACCTGGACCAGTTGGGCAACGCGGTGCATCCGCTCACCGGGAAAATTCATACCTCCTTCCGGCAAACCGCCGCGGCCACGGGGCGGCTGGCCTCGGACAGCCCGAACCTGCAGAACATTCCCGTGCGCAGCGAAGAAGGACGGCGGGTGCGGGCCTTGTTCGTTCCCTCGGACGCGGATCACGTGCTGGTTTCGGCGGATTATTCCCAGATCGAATTGCGGGTGGTGGCCGATTTCTCCGGCGACCCGGCCTTCCTGGAGGCCTACCGCGCCGGGGAGGACATTCACGCGCTCACCGCCGCGGCGATTTTCGCCGTCGCGCCCGGCGAGGTGGACCGGGAAATGCGCTCGGTGGCCAAGGAGGTCAACTTCGGCTTGATCTACATGATGGGCCCGGACCGGCTGGGCCTGGTCACGGGGACTTCCCGGGACGAGGCGCGCGAATTCATCGAGCGCTTCTTCGCCAAATTCAGCACCATCCGCAAGTTTCAGGACGATCTGATCGAACGCGCCCGCAAGGAAGGCTACGCCCTCACCAAATGCGGAAGGCGCCGCACGCTTTCGGACATCAACAGCAGCCACCCCTATGCCGCCCGGCTGGCCGAAGGCGCCGCCGTGAACACGCCCATCCAGGGCACCGCCGCCGAGATCATCAAGCTGGCCATGATCGGCATCGACCGCCGATTGCTTTCCGAAGGCCTGCGCTCCAGGATGGTGCTGAGCATTCACGATGAGTTGCTGTTCGACGCGCCCCGGGAGGAGGTGGATCGGCTCAAAGTGTTGGTGACCGAGGAAATGGAGGGGGCGATGGAATTGAAGGTGCCGCTGGAGGTGGAAATCGGCGTCGGCGAAAACTGGCTGGAAGCCCATTGAACGGAGTCGTCCGATGGCCATGGAGACCTTGCGGGGCGGGTGTCATTGCGGAAAGGTGCGCTTCGAGATCGAGACGGATCCGTCCTATGTCTCCGAGTGCAACTGCTCCATCTGCACCAAAAAAGGCATTCTGCATCACCGGGTGCCCAAGGAAAAATTCCGCCTGCTGTCCGGGGAGCCGGAGCTGGAGACGTACCGCTTCAACACCGTGGCGCTGGCTCAAGGGCATGGCCGCCCGCCATTATTTTTGCAGGGTTTGCGGCATTCACACCTTCACCCATCCCCGCACCGCCCCGGAGGACTACACGGTCAATTTCCGCTGCCTGGACGATTTCGACCTGGAATCGGCGACCCTGGAGCGCCGGCGGTTCGACGGCCGGAACTGGGAAGAGGCGGTCAAATCCTATCGCTGAGAGGTGGCAAAACCACGGAAACCAAACCGCGGAAACCAAACCGCGATAACCAAACCGCGATGCCACGAGACCGCATCGAACCCGGCGTCTTTTACCAATGGAGAATATTCACGATGGACGTATTCAAACTGGCGGAGATGATCCGCTATCAACCCGATAAAATGGCCAAGGTGGATGTGGCCTCCAGCCCCCGCCTGATCTGCGGGCTGAACTGCTTCGAGCCGGGACAAGTGCAGAAGGTGCACGCCCACAAGGGAGCGGACAAGCTGTATTACGTGGTGGAAGGCAGCGGCGAATTTTCCGTGGGCGGGGAAAAGCGCACCCTTTCGGCCGGGGAGGTGCTCTACGTGCCCGAAGGCCTGGAACACGGCGTGGTCAACACCAGCGGCGCCCGATTGGCGGTGCTGATCGTGATCACCCCCAACCTGCATTCCTGACCCTCCCTCCCGCCATTCCTGACCCTCCCTCCCACCAAGGAGACTTCCATGGGCCGTCCCAAGCAGACCATGCGGCAACTCCAACGGATCTCTCCCTTGGAAATATCCATGGCGTCCGAAGACGCGGCCCTTCCGGCCGAGGCGGTGGAGGGCCTCGCCCGATCCATGAAAACCAAGGGGCAGCGCGAACCGGTGCTGATCACCCCCCACAATGGAAACCGCTCCGGGGGGGCGCCCGGCTACCGGCTGGTGCAGGGATCGAAACGGCTGCTGGCCGCGCGGCTGCTGAAATGGCCGGAAATGGATTGCATCGTGCTGGAGCCGGAATACGCCGAGGAAATCCGGGTCATCCAGCGCATCCGCGACGAGGGCTTCGAACCCTGGCAACTGGCCGATACGCTGCACCGGTTGAAGAGCGAATGCGGCTGGTCCCAGGCGCAATTGGGCATGGCGATTGGCAAGTCGAGGGATTTCGTGGCCAATATCCTGGCCATCGCCAACATCGCCCCGGAGGTGCGGAGCCATATCCTGGAGCACCGGGACGAATACAGGCTGACCGCCCGCCATCTGCGCTATATCGGGCGCACGGCCCCGGCCCGCCAACTGGCGCTGGCCAGGGAGATGCTGGCCAATCGGATTTCCACCAAAACCCTGCAGGAGCGCAGAAAAGAGCTGCCCAGTTCCCGGCGGTTCCACCTGAAGGCCGGCCGGCCAAAACGGAGCGGAAGCGGGAAGGAGCCGGGCACCATCATGGAATGGCGGAAGGTGTACCGGAAAACCACCACCGAGCTAAAACGGCTCGCCAAGCAGGAGGCGGAAGCGATGAGCCGGATCGGCCGCGTCATCCAGGAAGCGCGGGTGCGCAAGCGGCTGGTGAAGACCGAGGCCAAGGAAAAAAGACGGCTTTTGCTGCGGGAGCAACGGCGGGCCGCCAGGAAACTGGCCGTCGCCGGTCATATTTAGCCGTCCCTGAAAAAGCCTTATTTCCACCTTGGCGGGCTGGACCTTTACCCGGAAGGAGTGATCCGGTGAGGGCTCCCACTCCAACAGGGGAAGAGCAATTATACCAATCCCCCGCATCACACCAAGGCCCATGTGGCCCACAAAAAAAAACCCGCCGGTGTAGTCACCTGGCGGGCTTTTGCGCTGGTAATATTTTAATGGAGACGAAGGGGATCGAACCCTCGACCTCGGCATTGCGAACGCCGCACTCTCCCAACTGAGCTACGTCCCCGGGCAGTCCGGCGCGAATGGCGCCGTCCATGGGGAATTATCCGCCATGGGCTGTGAAAAGGCAACGCTATGAAAAGGCAACGCTATGAAAAGGCAACGGCTCAAACCAGCCGGGCCAGCAGGAGTCCCAGGTATACCGCGGCCAGGCAGACCAGCACGTTGAGCATCACGTTGCCCGCGGCGGCCGGCCACTGCTGGCTCTGCAGCAAAAGCCAGGTTTCATGGGAAAAGGTGGAAAAGGTAGTCAGGCTGCCGCAGAACCCGGTGGTCAGCAGCAGGCGCGTGCCCGGTGAGAACAGGAAGCGTTCGGTGCTCATTTGCATCAAGGCCCCCAGCATCAGCGAGCCCAGCACGTTGACCGCCAGGGTGCCCCAGGGAAAGCCCGCCCCGGTGAGGTCATGCACGGCGCCGGAGATCCAATAGCGCAGCATGGCCCCCCCCGCCCCGCCCGCGGCGATGGCAAGGTAGAGGGTCATCCCACGCCTCCATCCGCCGCCGATGTTTTGCCGCCGGCAAGCGGAGGGGTGTTTATGGTTAAGCCATTGTTGACACTGCACATTTCCACTCTCCATCCTGATGGAGAGGGGAGGAGACCGCAGGCTGCGGGGGTGAGGCCCGGCCCCGCGTCACCGGGCGTTTCCTCCGCGAGTTTTTCTGTGAAATTTTCTGATAAAATAATCCACCGTCCTCTCCGGGACATGATGTCAGCGTGACGATGCCGTGACGATACCGCGCCGGATCCGAAGCAAAACCGCGCCGATGCCGGTTCGCCGGGAGGCCGGAAACCGGCTCGCCGCCTGAAACCGGTTGAAGCGCCGCAACCCTTTTGCACCGCTGGAAGACCTTTGAACGACCCGAACGACACAAACGATACGAACGATGCGGCCGAATCCGGAGCCATTCGTTTCGCCGATGCGCTTTCCGCGGATGCCCGCGCCATCATAACCGAGGAGGTGGGCATCCTCAAGCGGCTGCGGACGCACCTCACCAGCTACGTGCCATCCTGGCGGGACGTGAATTACGACGAGTCGCTGCTGGAGTTGCGCGATTCCCTGGGCGAGGCCTCGGAGGACGAGGTCGCCCAGATCGTGCAGCAAATGGCCAACCTGGCCTCCCTGTCCAGCCATCACCGCGAGCAGGACGGGGCGGAAGCCACGCTGGACCCGGAATCTCCCTATTTCGGCCATCTGCGCATTCACCAGAACGGCCGCACGCGCGAGCTGTTGATCGGCAACCGCACCCTGGCCAGCAGCGAGCTGCCCTATGCCATCATCGACTGGCGTCACGCCCCCATCAGCAAGGTCTTCTACCTTTACCGTGAAAACGACGAGTACGAGGAAGCCATCGGCGGGCGAATGGTGGAAGGACGCATCCTGGCCCATCGGCGGGTGATGATCCTCAAGGGGCGGCTGGTGCGCATCGTCTGTCCCCAGGGGATATTCATGCTGGATTCCGGCTCGTGGCGCGAAGCGGTGGAGCAACGGCCCGGACTTTCCGGGGGCGAGGGGACGTCGTTGCGGCCCGGCTCCCTGGCGCCGCTGAGCGAGGACTCCCCCGCCCTGGGGCGCACCGACAAGCGGCTCTCCACCATCACCGGGCTGATCGATCCAGCGCAGTTCGACCTGATTACCCGGCCCGATTCGGGCGTGGTGGTGATCGACGGCGGGGCCGGGTCGGGCAAGACCACCATCGCCCTGCACCGCATCGCCTATCTGGCCTACCGGGACCCCGAACGCTTCCAGTCCCGCGCCATGCTGGTGGTCGTCTTCGGCCGCGCGCTGGCCAGGTACATCGCCTCCCTGCTGCCCGCGCTGGGGGTGGAGGGCGTGCGGGTCGAGGTGTTCGAAGACCTGCTGCACGAGTTGCGGCGGCGCCATTTCCCGGAGTTGGAGGCCGGCTACGACGAGGCCACCCCCGCCACGGTGGTTCGCTTCAAGCAACACCCCGCCCTGCTCGCCTTGCTGCAGGAACGAGTCGCCGCCAAGAGCCTGGAGATCGGCCATGAACTGACCAGGACGGCCGCGGAACCCGAGGCCCGGCAGCGGGTGGAGATGGCCTGGGAGGCCCTTGGCGAGGTGCCTTTGGGCCGCCGGCTGCAAGCATTCGACCGCTGGGTGCGGGGCAAGGAACCGGTGCCGGGGGTGGGGGGCTTCGGCGATGACTGGCTGGCCAGACAGCGGCTGACCAAATACCTCGGCGATACTTATGGGGCCGAACTGGAGCGGCCCCGATTGCTGGCCCAGGGGTTATGGCGCGAAGCGCTGCTGGACCTGGCCGGGCTTTCCAGCGCCATGGAACGGCTGGCCCCCGGAGAGTTTTCCCAAGGCCAATTGACCGAGGTGCGGGACTGGGCCTTTCGCTTGTATGCGGCCATGGAGGATCATGCCACCCTCCTGCAACAGCGAAAAGAGCAGGGAGGAGGGAGGAACAGGCGGCCGGAGGAGCAGGAACCGCGCATGGGCTCGGATGGCCAGGCACCCCGCATGGGTGCCGAGGAGTTGGAACCGCGCATGGGCTCGGGTGGCTGGGCACCCCGCATGGGTGCCGAAGAAAAAGAAGACATGGCGGCGCCCGAAATTCCCGGCATCGACCGGGAGGACGATACGCTCCTTCTGCTGCTGCACACCTTGACCGTGGGCCCCCTGCTCAGCCGCCGCAAGCGCCCCCTGCGCTTCCAGCATTTGCTGGTGGACGAGGCGCAGGACCTGGGGCCGCTGGACTTGCGGGTGCTGATCGGCATGGCGGCCCAGCCCCACTCGATCACCCTGGCCGGGGACACCGACCAGCGGATGGTCATCCACAACGCCTTCAACCGCTGGGAGGATGTGCTGGAACATCTGGAACTGGAAAGCACGGCCATCTCCCCGCTGCAGGTGGGCTACCGCTCCACAGCCCAGATCATGGACTTCGCCAAGGCCGTGCTGGGGCCGCTGGCCACCGGCCGCCCCTGGATCGCCACCCGGGAGGGCGCCCCGGTGTCCCTGCTCCGCTTCACCGATCCAGGGCAGGCCGTGGCCACCCTATCGGAGGAACTGCTGCAACTGATGCGCCGTGAACCGGGAGCCAACGTGGTGCTCATCTCCCGCCATCCCGAACGCGCCGACCTGTATTACGAGGGCCTGCTCCAGGCCGATCTGCCGAGCCTGCGGCGGGTGGCGGACCAGGATTTCACCTTCACCCCGGGAATCGAGGTGACCGACGTCAGGCAGGTGAAGGGCCTGGAATTCGATTACGTGATCCTGCTGGACGTGGACGCGGCCAATTACCCAGACGACACCGCCTCGCGCTACCTGCTGCACATCGGCGCCACCCGGGCCGCCCATCAGTTGCTGCTGACCGCCTGCGCCAAACCCTCCCCGCTCATTCCCCCCAACGTGCCCGTACACTTGTCCTGAGGGGGGCGGCGGAAGGAATAATCCACGACTCCCGCGGCAAGCGGCGGGGAATCAAACCTCCGGGCAGGTACGCAGCCTGAAATTTGGCGGCGGGCCTGTTGGCGGGACGCTGTGTGAACCGGCGCATTCCCAATAAAAGAGGCTGGCGCCCACGGTGACAATTTTGAATTTCGTTGCCATTTTTTCCGCATCAGCGTCTATTACGTCATATTGCGAGGGAGGAGAAATTGGGGGGCTGAAATTCCAAGGGAGGTGGCATGGCGAAGGGATTGCCGGGAATTCCGCTGCAAGATCGCTTGATTGTCGCGCTCGATTTGCCGGAATCGGATGCGATCGAACTCGTCGGCAAGCTCCAACCAAGCGTAAATACATTCAAGGTGGGTTTGCAACTGATTGTGTCGTCCGGTGGCATGGGCGTAGTCGAGCGCCTGGGCGAACTGGGGGCGCGGGTTTTCCTCGATCTCAAGATGTTCGACATTCCGGAGACCGTGATTCAGTCTCTCAACCAGATTCAAACCCGTCATCGGCACATCGTTTTCACTACCATTCATGCTTTCAGCCGTGGGTTGGAGGGCGCCCTCAAATTCAGGGATGCATCCAACAGCCTGAAAATTCTCGTCGTTACCTTGCTGACCAGCATGGACCATACCGATCTCACGGATATCGGGATTGAGAAAAATGTGATGGACTTCGTGATGGCCCAGACCAGACGCGCCGCCGATGCCGGCTGTGATGGCGTGATCGCATCGGGGCTTGAGGCCAAGGTTATCCGCAAGGAGTTTGAAAACCTGCTCATCGTGACTCCGGGAATCAGGCCCGCATGGGCGCAGGTGCCGAACGACGACCAAAAACGAGTGACCACCCCAAGGGAAGCAATCATCAATGGGGCCGACTACCTTGTGATTGGCCGCCCCATTTATCGAAATCCCCTGGGGAACGACCCACGCGAGGCGGTGCGCCGCATTTTGGATGAAATTGCCGCGGCCATCGATGAAAGAGACGCCTCCTCGGCGAGCGCGGTGGGGTAGTGGCGGGAAACCCGCGGGATGCAACGATAGCGCAGGCCCAAGCGATCACGTAACAGCCGGCAACGCCCCGCGAATGTGAATCGGTTGGACAGGTTGGCCGTGGCCAATTACCCCGGCGATACCGCGTCGCGCACCCTGCCGCACCCTGCCGCACACCGGCGCCACCCGGGACGCCCACAAATTGCTGCTGACCGCCCGCCAAACCCTCCCCGCTCATTCCCCCCAGCGTGCCCGTTCACTTGTCCTGAGCCGGGCGGCGATAGGCGCATAAAATAACTGGTGCTTCGAGCACGCATAGCAGGTTGATCCTTAACATCAACGCGGACTTGACAAGCGTCCCCATAACAGCGCCGGAGATGGGGATTCCCCCGTCAATCCCAGCGAAAACCTACCGAATCCGCACAAGGCGGAAACCCAGGGGATGGGTATTGCCACGAGACCCCACCCTCGGTCCCTCCCCGTGCGATGATGTTGAACAGCCCAGGGAGGGATGACTTCTCCCATTATCAAAGTTGAAAAAACTTCGCTTTTTCCCTTATCAAGGTTTTTCAAAAAAACCTCGGAGAAGGACGATT
>JACZSY010000405.1 GCA_022573975.1 SAR324 cluster bacterium
CGGAAAACCCCGCCGGGTTGGAAGGGGGCGGGCCTTCCCGGTTCGGGGGCGGTGAGATCGCGGGTGTCTCGAGTCATGCCGTGACACAGTTGGAAGGCGACATATCCGGCCGGTTCGCCGGATTCCGCCTGGTTGGCGAAACGGTCGCCCTGGCGGGCGAAACGATCGATATTTCCCTCGAATCGAACTTTGGGTTCCCGGTCGAGAAAAGCGCGGCCACCCTGGCGTTCTCCTTCAGTTGGCCGGAATCGTACGCCTTTGGGTATTCGGCCACTTCCAGCGAACTGAACGAGACCAGTCTGTCCGGAACGACCTCGGCGGAATTTGAAAAAAAGCTGTTCGGCGTTTCCTGGCGCATGAGTGACTCCTGGTATATTGGAGCGGCCGCCGGTACCGAGGAGGCGACCCTTTCCCTGTCGTCTTCCAGCCAAAACCTGAAGCGGGACATCTTCATGTCGGGCATCGGTTTTCGCCACACCGGCGGAGTGATCTGGCACATGGAGATATCCATGACCGAGTCCGATCCCTTCGAGGATCAAACCGGCGCCCTGAGTTCCGGCCACCTCATCAGACAAGGCGTGCTGGAAGCGGCTTTTTGGAATCTGGTTTTTGGGTACACGTCGTTCAATCTCAAAGGCTCCGGCACACGGGCCGATGAAACCATCGAGGGTTTCACACTGGATTTTGGATACGCGCCTTTTTCCGGCTTTACGGTGACAGGGCGGTTCGAAAGAAGTACCTACGAGGCCAGCGGCTTCCAGGTGGCCATCGAGGAAACCAACGCCCTCATCGTCACCCTGCAATTCTGAGCGCCTTCCTTATCCTGCACTCCTCCCTGGGGCCCATCCGCTGGCGGGCGGCCGTTCGTTTCGACCGCCGTTCCCCGGCCCTGGAAACGAGCCTTTCCCCGCACCCGTACGGGGGCTGTTCCCGCATCCATTGCAAACAGCCGGCCCGGCGGAAGGAAGCATCCGTCCCCATCGAATCCTGGGGCGGAATCGTGAGCGCACGCCTCATCACCCTCGACAGCGCCTCCTCCAAACGGGCCGGCCGGCCGGTACCATCTCTCCGCGCCTTTCCCCCTGCGCTTTCCCCCGCACTTTCCCCTTGCCGCCGGGTTGGGGTAAAAGGAAATTGATCCGGGAGTGGGTTGCACCCCCGCCGGGAAGGTGGAATAGCCGGGAAGCCGGTTGGAGAACAGGTTCGAGCTTCCCATCATCGGGCCATCGTCAGACCACAGCAAGGGTTCGCCGTGACCAACATGATGAATGTCCGCGAAGTTGCGGAATACCTCAACCTGAAGGAGAGGAAGATCTACGACCTGGTGCGCACCGGGAGCATTCCGTGCAGCCGGGTCACGGGAAAGTGGCTGTTTCCGCTGCACCTGATCGACGAGTGGGTGGCGGGCGGAGTTGGCGGGGGAGGCGGCCCGCGGCACTCCCTCAACCGCCCGCCTCCCCCGGTCGCCGCCGGCAGCCATGACCCCCTGCTGGAATGGGCCCTGAGGGATTCCGATTGCGGACTGGCCCTGATGCCCGAGGGCAGCCTGGCGGGCTTGGAGCGGTTGCGCGAGGGAAAAGCCCAGGTCTGCGGCCTTCATATTTTTCATCCGCAAAGCGGCGAATACAATCTCCAGGCGATGCGCCAATCCTTCGCCACGGCGCCGATGGTGCTCATCGAGTGGGCCTGGCGTCAGCAGGGACTGGCGGTCGCGCCGGGAAATCCCCTGGGCCTCACTGGGCTGGGCGGACAGGGCGGATTGATTTCCCTGGGCGCGCGGGTGGTGCTGCGCGAACCGGAGGCGGGAACCCGCCTGTTGTTCGATTATCTGCTCAGCCAAGCCGGCGAACGGCCGGAAGACCTCGGCAGCCTGGCCCGGGTGGCGCGCACTCAGACCGAGGTGGCCCTGGCCGTGCTGGAAGGTCACGCCGACGCGGGCCTATGCGTGGAGGCGGCCGCCCGGCAGCTTCGGCTGGATTTCCTGCCGCTGCACCGCGAGCGGTACGACTTGGCGCTGCATCGCCGGGATTTCTTCGAGCCACCCTTCCAGCGGCTGCTCCGCTTCGCCCAGGGGCCGGAATTCCAGGCACGGGCCGCCGGCCTGGGGGGATACGACATCTCAGGGCTGGGCACGGTGCATTTCAACGGACCCTGAACCCAGATATTTCACGATTCGCCAGAAAACCCCGCCCAAAGACGCACAGGGCACAAAGAACCGCCAACAGCGAACTGCTTTGGTAACCGCCGATGAACGCCGATGAACGCGGATTCAACTGCGAACAGCGGGCCTCACCCCAGACCCGCCATGAACTGCATGGCGAGTCTAACCCTCGACCATGCGGAGAGGGTTTCTACTTTTCTAAATTGTTGTAAGTACAACGCTTTTACCCTCTCCCCGGTGTTTCTTTAACAGCCCATGGAGAGATAACATGGGGGCCGTTCCTCCTGGTACAGTGCATTGAAGCTCAACCAAAGCTGTGCACATACCAAGGAGAAACGGACATGAAAAAGCTA
>JACZSY010000013.1 GCA_022573975.1 SAR324 cluster bacterium
GCGCCCCTGATTTTTTTCCGGGCCGATTCCAAGGCCGTGATTCCACCCGGAAGGGTTATTTTTTGCGCACCACGTTGAAGTCATAATTATCCGATTCTTCCTCCACCTTTTGCTTGATTTCATTTTCCAATTTATTGTATTCCTCGGGCGCCTCCTTCATCACCATGGCGGTGTACAAGACATTTTGCTGCATCTCGATCTCGATGGGCTTGATATCCGGATTCCAGTCCTTGAATTGATTGGTGATCTGGTCCGGCCAGGCCACTCGCTGGAATTCCTTTTCATTGAATTTCACTTTTTGCACCGTGTCCTTGCTCTCGTCCCATTTGGCGCCGGACTTGAAAACAATGGGAGAATTGGCGACACCTTTGGAGCTGTTGATCTTCTTCAGCATTTCCTCATGTTGTTTCCGCAAGCCCTGGTTTTCGGCTTCCATCGCCAGCATCTGTTTCTGCATGGAGTTGCGGGAGGTGCCGAGCTGCTTTTCGTTTTCGGCCAGTTTCGCGTTCAACTTGGCGATTTCCCGATCCCGGCTCCTTAATTCCTTTTCCTGCTCCGCCGACTTGGATTTTGCCTCGGCGAGTTCCTGATTGGCCAGGGTCAGTTGGGCCTGGGATTCCGTGCGCTTTTTTTCCAGTTCGTCATTGGATTTGGCCAATTCGGCGTTGATTTCCTCTCTCTTTTTCAGCAATGCGGCATTTTCCTGTTTCAACCGGGCAGCGGTGGAGCCAGGTTTTTCCAATTGGGCTGTGTTCCTGGCCAGCCGCGCGTCGACAACATTGCGCTGTCTGATCAACGTCTCGGATTTCCCCTTCAACGGGGCCAGGGATTTATCGCGGGCGGCATTGAGCGCTTTGACGATTCCGCTTTTCCGCAGGATGGCGTCCCGGGTTCGGTCCACCTGTTTTTTCACCAAGGCCCGCAGGCCTTTCATTTCCGTGACCTCCGCCTTGAGGGCTTCCACCTTGCGGGTAATATCCCGCACGGTATTGATGGTTTTCCTCAACCCCGGCGGAAGCTTGGCCAGAATTTCCTCCCCATATTCCGCCATGGATTCCTTGAGGCTGGCGAATACCGGGCGAAAGAAGAATTTGCTCAGGATGAAAAACACCGGATTGGATGCCTCCAGGATGCTGTAGGCGGCACCGAGGGTCGCGCACCCCGGCGATGCCAATGCGGCGAGCATGGCGATGCCGAGGGCTGTTTTTTTCCAGCTGCGGATGAACTTGATCATTTTTCCCCGTCTTCAGGCTGGGCCGGAAATCCGCCATGCGGACAAGAAGAGACAGCCATTGCCCTTGCCAGCCGTCACCCGCCCGATGCGCGCGAGATGCGCACAGGGGTCTGGCGGTATGTGGATAAAGGTTCCATAACACGGAGGCATGGAGGATACAATTGTCCCCATAATCGAGAAGTCGAAGGATGGCTGGAATACGGTTTGTGATGTGATCATGTGACAGCGGGTGCAGTCCGAAGTAAAATAAAAACAGGGAAATCGGCAGACAGTCTCAAAGCCTCCGGCATCCGTCCCCGCGCCACGACCGCGGAGTGAACTTGAAATCACGGACTATAAATCAAATCCATCCAATCCGAACATGGAGAAAAAAATGACCCCAGCCAAGAAAATCCAATCCATTGAAAGCAAAAGTGGGTACAGCATCTCCCGCGCCGTTGAAATGACCTATGAGGAGGCGGTGGAAAAGGTGACCGCGACGTTGAAGGAACAGGGTTTCGGCATTCTCACCGAAATCGATGTGCGGGCGACCATGAAAACCAAGCTGGACAAGGAGTTCACCAAGTACGTCATCCTTGGCGCCTGCAATCCTGCGCTGGCCTATCGGGCGCTCAACACCGAACTGGATATTGGCCTCCTGCTCCCCTGCAACGTCACCGTCTATGAGGAACCGGACTCCGGGAAAACCATCATCTCCGCCGTCGACCCGAGTATTCTGGTGCAGGCGACGGGCGTCGAAGCCCTGCAACCCATCGCCGAGGAGGTAAGCGCCAAGCTGACCGCCGCCCTGCAAGCCGTGTAGGCATACCCGATCCTCTTCCTTGATATTCGCCATAAAAAAAGCGCTCTTCCATGAAGAGCGCTTTTTCTTCCAAAGGCATGGCGATGCCGCGCCGCGGCCCGGGGCTATCCTTCCTGGAGCCAAATTCCGGGCTGGCCATGAATGGTTCCGCCGGACCCTGGCGGACCCTGGCGCTGTTTTTGACCTCGCCGCCTTTTTGCGGTGCAGGCTGATCCGGTTCCGGCCAGGATTTTTTCCCTTCACTTGCCCGATGATGAAATTTTGCTCCGCGGCCGGCCTGGTCCCCCCGTCATTTCAGAGAATGGTATATTTTCCATGCTCCCTTTTTGCTGATACACCTCGTAGGTCGAGGATTCCACGATGCGCAATAAAACGAGCCCGGCACCTGCCCCTTCAATCGAATTCCAGGCCGCCACCCACGGCGGCGCTCCCGACCATCGTCCACCAGGCGCAGCCATGAGTGAAAATAAGAACCAATATGAAATCAACAAGCTGGAGAAACAGGACTCCTGGCGCATGTTCAGGATCCTGGGCGAATTCGTGGAAGGGTTCGACGTGCTCCCCAACTACCTTCCCGCCGTGACGGTTTATGGCTCCGCGCGCATCACCGAGGAAAATCCCTATTACCAGTTGTCCGTGGATTTGGGAAAAGCCTTGGTGCGGGAGGGTTTCACCGTCATCACGGGAGGCGGCCCGGGCGTGATGGAATCGGCGAACCGGGGCGCCTTCGAGAACGGCGGCCGTTCCATCGGCCTCAATGTGGAACTGCCCCAGGAACAAAAGCCCAACCCCTACCTTTCCCTCTCCCTCAGTTTCCGGTATTTCTTCGTGCGCAAGGTGATGCTGGTCAAATACGCCACCGCCTTCATCCTGCTCCCCGGGGGATACGGCACCATGGATGAGTTCTTTGAAACCCTGACCCTGATCCAAACCAGGAAGATCGCGCCGTTTCCCGTGGTGTTGATCGGCCAGGATTATTGGCGGGGGCTGGTGGACTGGATGAAGGAACGCATGGTGGGCGAGGACATGATTTCATCGGAAGACCTGGATCTTTTTCACGTCACCGATTCGGTTGAAGAGGCCATCTCCATCGTCAACGAATTCCGCGCCAAAAGCGATACCTCCAGTCCCCCCTGATCCACCTGGCGGGAGAACAAGGGCATCCCCGCCGGATCGGGATGTGGCAAGGGGGCGGGGAGCCGATTTGCGAGGCTGCCCGAAAGAGACAAACTCCCTCCGCCACTGCGCTCCCCAGCCCTGCGTCAGAGCCGTTCGATTTCCTCGATCATCCGCACCGCGATCTTGCGGAAGGCCTCGGCGGTCGGGCTGTCCTCCGCGGACACGGCGATGGGCGTGCCGAAGTCCCCGCCTTCGCGGATGGCGGTTTCGAGGGGGATTCGTCCCAGGAAGGGAATGTTGTTCTGCCCGCTGGCCCGCTCCGCGTTGCCCTTGTCGAAAATCTCCGTTTCAGTATTGCAGTTGGGACACACGAACCCGCTCATGTTTTCCACCATGCCAATTACGGGCACTTCCACTTTGTGGAACATGGAAACCGACTTGATGGCGTCGAGCAGGGCCACGTCCTGGGGCGTGGAGACGATCACCGCACCGGTGATTTCCAGCACCTGGGACAGGGTCAGTTGCGCGTCGCCGGTGCCCGGGGGCATGTCGATCACCATGAAATCGCCCCCCGGCCATTGGGTGTCGCGCAACAACTGGTCGATCACCTGATGCACGATCGGCCCGCGCCAGATCGTGGCGGAGGCTTCTTCCACCACGTTGCCGATGGACATCACGTGCAGGCCGTGCTTGTAGAGCGGGATGATGGTGCTGTCGTCGTTCATGGTGGGGCGCGTGTTGCGCAGGCCCATCATGATGGGCAGGCTGGGACCGTAGATGTCCGAGTCGAACATGGACACCCTGTGCCCCATTTTGGCCAGGGTCACCGCCAGGTTGATGGCCACGGTGGATTTTCCGACCCCGCCCTTGCCGCTCCCCACGGCGATCACCGCCTCGTAATTCTGCAGGTAGGTCTTTTTTTCTGGGCTTTGCGGTGGACGCGGCTGTGCGTCCGGGGCCGGTGGGGCTTGTCCCTCGGGCGCCTGGGGCGTCTGATCGGACATGCGGATGGTGACGGCGGAAATTCCCGGAATTTTCTTGAGGCGCACCTCGATTCTGCCGGAAATGTCCTTGCGCAGTTCATCGTCGGGGGGAAGATCGAGTGTGATCGCCACGGACTCGCCATTGACGATGCAATCGGTGACCGCCTCGGCCTCCAGCAGATGAGGGCCGGAATCGGAGATAAGGATTTCGGTGAAGACTTGTTCGAACTGTTCTTCCAAAGATGGCATAATGGGCGATCCTTCCTGCCTCGATGCGCCTCCAAAAACCATATGGGCGACGGTGAATAAAGGAATTGATTTCTGCGGCCGGAGCCAGATTTTCAATATAGGTCCGATCCGGCGGCAAGGCAATGCCACCGAATGCCACCGAATGCCACCGAATGCCACCGGCCACCGAAGGCCAGCGAATTCCACAACCCTTGGATTTCCCATGTTCGATGATGCCCCCGCCCTGGAATTGGAGCCGGCCCTGGAGGGGGCCCGGGTACGGGGCGTCCGCCAACCGGACGATCGCACCCTCGTTCTCGAAACCTACCGCGCGGGCGCCGGAGGAGCCTTTTGGATGGCTTCCCTGGATGCGGATTGCGCGCGCTTCGGGCGGGTGTTCCAATCCAGCGGCCGGGGAGGGCCGCCGCCGCTGTTCTGCCAGTGGCTGCGCACCCGGCTGGTGGGGGGGCGCATCGTCCGCTTGCAGCGCCCCCGGGACCAGGTGCTGGCCATCGTCATCGAGACCCAGCAAGCGATGTTCCATCTTGTGCTCGAACTCAACCGGCGGGAGAGCAACCTGCTGCTGCTGGATACGGACGGACGGCTCCTGACCGCCATGCGCCGCCCCGGCCTTCCCGGGCGCCCGCTGACCGCCGGCATGCCCTATCACCCGCCGCCCCGGATGCATAAATTTCATGGCCCACTGCCCTTTGCAGCCCGATTGCCGGCCAGCGGCGAGGAAGAGGCCCGCCGGTTGGCGCACCAGTGGCTGGAAGCGGGGGCCGCCGCCGAACTGGCCGGGATGCGCAACCCCGCCCTCAAGCAACTGCGCGGGGAGATCAAACGGCTCAACCGCCGGTTGGGAAAGCTGGAGGCGGATCTGATCGAAACGGCCAACGCGGCGCTGTGGCATCGGCGGGGGGAGTTGCTGCAGATTCACCGCCACCTGCTGGGGGTGGGACGGGAATCGGTCTCCGTGCCCGATGTGTTCCAACCCGGCCAGCCCATGGTGGACATCCCTCTGCATCCCCGGGCCAAGCCGGGGGAGAACATCGAGCGCTGTTTCAAGCGATTCCGCAAACTTCGGGACGGAAAGGCCCATGTGGAAAGGCGGCTGGCGGAAACCCGAGCTGAATTGGGTCTGCGTGAAACGTGGCTGGGCAGTGTGGAAACGGCTGAAAATACCGATCGGCTCCGCGCAATGGCCGCCGAACTCCCGGCCCCGGCCGGCCGGCTGCGCGCCTTGCTGTCGGGAAGCGCGCTGTCCGGAAGGGATGGGAGGAAAGGCCCGCATTCCGATGCCACGGGGCGGCAACCCGTGCGGCAACCCGTGCGGCAACCCATGCGGCGAATCAGCGCCGACGGGTTCACCATCATGGTGGGCCGGTCTGGCGAAGAAAACGACCGGGTCACCTTCCGGCTGAGCAAAGGACGGGACTGGTGGTTTCATGCGCAAGGCATCCCCGGCAGCCACGTGATCGTGTCCAACCCGACCGGTTTGGCTCTGCCGCCGGTCACCCTCCGGGAGGCCGCCTGGCTGGCCGCCTATTATTCAAAGGGAAGGGAGCGGGGGCAGGTGGATGTGGATTACACCCAGCGCAAACATGTGCGCAAGTTGAAAGGCGCGCCGCCCGGCACGGTCACCATCGCGCACAACCGGACCATCCTGATCGACCTCAACGAGGGTGAAGCGGGAGCGGTGCTGAATCGGGTCGGAGAAAGCGGGGACGCGAACCTTCAGGCATAAAAAAAGGGAAGCCGTGAGGCTTCCCTTTTTTTGTTCCTGCTGAAAACAGCGCACCGGAAGTTCCCGGCGGTTCAGCGAGCTTCCGCAGCTATGGAATCAATTGCCGCTGTCCTAATTTTCGACTTTGTCGAGCTTAATATCGACCTCGGTACTGAATTTTTCAAAATAGGCTTCATGTTCAGTTTTGAGAGCCTCGGTTTCCTTCTTGAGGCCTTCTTCATCGCCCATCAGGGAATATGCGATGGCCTTGCCGTGGCGGATTTCGGCCGTGTTGGCGCCACCGGTCTCCCCGGCTTTGGTGAACATTTCCAGGGCCAATTCACCCCCGGTTTCACCGCCGGCCTCCAACTGATCGCTTCCGGCCCTGTAATAGGTTCTTGAAAGCATCTCGTCAATTTTTTTCCCGCCGGGGGAGGTGAATTTGGGATTGGATTCCTTGATGGCCTCCAATTGTTCCAAGGCTCCGTAACTGTCTCCACTATCGATCATGTGCATGCTGGTGGCGAAACGCACCCCATTGTTCTCCTCCTCCGAGGAGCCTTTGCCGTCGCCCACGGACGCACCGATCTTCGCCAGCAAATCCGCGGCGCGATCTTTTTCGCCGGAGGAGTGCAGGACGGAGGAGCGGTTGTAGAGGATCCGCGTGACGGCCTGGGAGGCTCTCTCGTTGAAGGGCGGTTTTCCTTCCTTGGACAGCTTGGAGAGGACTTTCAACCCTTTATTGATGTCCTTGTCGCTGGAGGAGTTGATCAAGATCACCCCCAACAGATACTGGGCTTGGCCGTTTTCAGGATTGATCTGCACCATCTTCTCCAAAACCAGAACGGCCTCCCCCGAATTGCCGCTTTCCTTCAGGGAGTGGGCCAATCCATAGCGGGCCGTTTCCAGTTCGGCGGCAATCTCTTTGGAGCCGCCGTTGGCATCTTCAAGGGTCCACACGGCGGCTTGCATCATCTTGGCCGCCCCGGCCGCGTCCAGTTCTCCCAGCAATTCGTACCCCTCGTTGAATTGGCTGGCGGCCAGGTTCCTGAGGGCGCGGGAGGCTTTGCCGGCATAAGGCGGGCTTCCATCCTCGGTGAGGCCGGCCAGCAGCTGAGTCCCTTTATTGAAATTTTTACCGGGTTTGCCGGTGAGGATCTTCGCCAGCAGGAATTTCGCCTGGTCCATGATGGGATTGGCCGCGATCATCTTCTCCAGCACAATGATCGCCTCGACCGTATTCCCATTCTCATTCATGGCATAGGCCAATCCGTAGCGGGCCCTCTCGAAAACTTCGGAGTCCTCCGAAATGGCGTCGCCGATATCCTCGTATCCCCACACGGCGGCTTGCATCATCCTGGCCCCCTCCGCGGACATTCCCGCACTCAGCAACCGATGGCCCTCGTTATATTGCAGGGCGGCCAAGCGCATCCGGTTCCAAAAACTCGGTTCGGCGGTCAGTTTTACTTTGGCCATTGCAATATCGGCGTCCCCGCCTTGGCCCAAGGCAGACCCAGCCGGCAGCGAAAAAGCCAATGTCAACAAAACAGCGATCCAAAGGTGGTAAAGTTTCATGTTCCATTCTCCCTGGAGAGGTACAAAGCGGAAAACGCCATGGAATATAGGTCGGTTGGCAATATCTCTAACACCGGGCCGGAGACAATGCAACCGTGAATGTCAGCCGTCGATCAGGAATATTCACGCATATCCCGGCTTGAACCACAAGTCTCCCCGCTGCCTGCCAGGGAATGACGTTGCGCAGTACTTCCTTTCACCTCGATTGGAATTATCGCTGCAACAAGTTCGCCCAATCCACCGTCTCAACCCCTGCTGGCACGGCCAGTTCGCGCGCCTCGCGAGGCAAGGCCTTCCGGGTTTTTCCACCCCTCCCGGGCTGCGGAGAATAAGGATTCTTGGTGGCTTGCCGGGCGAATGCCGCGTCAACGAACCGATAGGGCAGATGCCCATCCCGATCCTTGGGGATACCCAACCGGGTCGTGCGCACCACACTGGCGGGGCGGTAGCCAACATCCAGCAGGGACAAAGGCGGCGTGCCCACGGCGATACCGCTCCAAATGGGAACGCGCAACCCCAGCGCCCGGCAGAGCAGTGTCTGGCCGGAGCATAACCGCTCCAAAGGCCGGCGCTTTCCCGAGGGCAGGGGATTCCGCCGCCGCATCTCGGCGATCGCGGCGTTTTCGCCAGAGGGCGCCGCACCGCTCTCCGCCGCGGCCTCCAAATCAAAGGGAAAAGGAACCCCCGCCTTGACCAGCACGGCGTTCCCCTCACCGGCGCAACTCACGTTGAACGAGTCCCCTCCCCGGGCATAATACATGTAGATCGTCCCCGGCGGCATGAACAGGGGTTTGCGTTTTTCCGTGTACCCCAGCGAGGCGTGGCTGGCTTTTTCTTCCAGGTAATAGGCCTCGGTCTCGACGATGGCGGCCATCAGCACGAATCCCCCCACTTCATGACGGATCACCTTGCCGAGCAGATCGCAGGCGACCACTTGGGCGTCGCGGCCGAAAAAAACGGGTGCGATCGGGGCGCCGGGCGGGTTGCCTGAAGAATGGCCGGAAAAGGCCGGGGGTGTGGCGCTATGGGACATGCCGGGCCGCTGGAGTATTCATATCGCTCCGGAATTCCGCCCGCGCCGGAAAAGAAGGGAAGCGGGTCAGGCGTTGGGATTGGAGTGAATGGAGTGGATGGATTTCCCGTCCCGTGGAGGGGAGGGGAGCGTTTGGGGGCTGGCGGTCTGGGTGTCCGTCACGCGGCAACCGGCCCGGCGCATTCAGGTGGAAATGCCCAGCCGGGGCAGTATCCATGCTTGCAGGGCGATATGGGCCGCCAGCACGAATAAGACCGTCAGGGCATCCATCGCGATTTCTCGATGCTGTGCGGGGACCCGGTGTGCGGGGACCCGGTGTGCGGGGACCCGGTGTGTGGGGGATCGGATCCCCCACATCCATTCCCGGAGAGGGTCCGCTGTCCGGGCGTGCAATTATACGTTCCTCCATTCCGGGCGTCCATGCCCTTGGCCGTTCATCGATGATTCTCCCCCCTTGCCGGGCTTTTGCAATTCTGGTTGCCTTCCATGCCATCTTGTCCTGTTTTTTTTCGCGGAAAGCGGGAATCTCCGCCCTTTTCACCTCATCCTGTTTTCATTCCATGATGCCAAATTCCCGCGACGGTTTCAGTGCTTTGTTCGCGGCCCCTTTTTCGCCCCATTTTTTACGGAGTCATTTTTTACGGAGCCATTTTTTACGGAGCCATTTTTTACAACACGGGCCGGGACGTGCCAGGATGGAGAGCGCCCCGCCCCATGCCTCGCCCCGGGTGGAAATTGGAAGGGTTTCCCCGCCGGTGGGCCTTTTTAACCAGACAGGGAGAAGAAACGGATCATGCCCTCCGCGATCGCCACTGCGCCCTCCTCCGCGCCCTCCAAGGCCGCCTCCTCCGTGTCCTCGGCCTTCGACCTTTACGACCCCTCGGAAGAAACCGTATTGCTGCGCCAGACCGTGCGCCGCTTCGTGGAGCGCGAGGTGGAGCCGCAAGTGCTGGAGCACGAGCGCGAGGAGAAATTCAACCGGGCGCTCTTCAAAAGGCTGGGCGAGTTGGGATTGCTTGGCATCACGGTGCCCGAAGCCCATGGCGGGGCGGGCATGGACGCCGTCTCGGCGGTGGTGGCGCACGAGGAGTTGGCCGCCAGCGACCCCGGCCTGACGCTCTCCTACCTGGCCCACGCCATTTTGTTCGTGAACAACTTTTTTCGCAACGCCAACGACGAGCAGCGCGGGCGCTTTCTCGGGCCGGTGATCTCCGGCGAGTGGGTGGCGGGCATGGGCATGACCGAAGCCGGCGCCGGCACGGACGTGCGGGCCATGACCACCGTGGCCGAACGCGATGGGGATCGCTACCGCATCACCGGCCGCAAGATGTGGATCACCAACGGCACGGTGGGGGACGGGGAACTGGGAGACATTTTCCTGATCTACGCCAAGACCGGCGGCCAGATCTCCACTTTCGTGGTGGAAAAAGGAACGCCCGGTTTCACGCTGGGCCAGCAGATCAAGGACAAGCTGGGCACCCGCAGTTCGCCCACGGCGGAACTGGTCTTCGATCAGTGCATGGTGCCCGCCTCGAACCGGCTGGGCGAGGAGGGGGACTCGCTGATCCACATGATGCGCAACCTGGAATTGGAACGGCTGACCCTGGCCGGCATGTCCCTGGGCATCGCGCGGCGCAGCCTGGAGGTGATGAACCGCTACGCCATGGAGCGCGAGGCTTTCGGCGAGCCCATCAACCGCTTCGGGCAGATTCAGCGCCATATCGCCGAGTCCTACGCCGAATTCCTGGCCGGCAGGGCCATGGTCTACGACATCGCCCGCCGCATCGACCTGGGCGCGCCGGGCCACCGCATGGAGACCGACGCGGCCAAGCTCTTCACGGCCACCATGTGCAAAAACGTGTCCGACCGGGCCATCCAGGTGCTGGGGGGGAACGGCTATGTGGGGGAGTACGTGGTGGAGCGCATGTGGCGCGCGGCCAAGCTGATGGAAATCGGCGGCGGCACCCTGGAAGCCCACCACAAGAACATCGTCCGCGATCTGGCCCGCGATCCGTCCTTTTACCGTTGACCCAAACCTGACCGAACCTTAGGTCCAAACCGATGCGCGAACCGATACCCGGCCCGGGTTCCATCCGGGACACCGCCGCTCAGACAGCCGAATCCGTCTCAACCGCCTGTCCCCCCGACTATTATTACGGCCCCGCCGCCCTGAACCGCCCGCCGGACCTTTCGGCCGAGACGCTCTATGTGATTGGCGGGCTGTACGGCAACCCGGAGGCCCTGGCCGCGGTGCTGGCCATGAAGGATCGCGAGGATCGCGCCGGTGCCACGGAGGGTGCCCAGATGCGCCCCCCGGTGCGATTGGTCTTCAACGGCGATTTCAACTGGTTCAACGTGGACGCGGAGAGCTTCCGGGCAATCAACGCGGCCGTGCTGGAGCATGTGGCCATTCAGGGCAACGTGGAGGCCGAACTGGCCCGCGAGGGCGCGGCGCTGGACTGCGGCTGCAACTACCCGCCCTATGTGGACCCTGGCACCGTGGAACGCTCGAACCGCATTTTCGCGCGGCTGAAGGAAACCGCGTCTCATTCTCCCGGCATCGCCTCCCGGCTGGGCGGGATGCCCAAGACCCTGGTGGCGCGGGTGGGCGCGCACCGGATAGCCATCGTCCATGGCGACCCCGAGGCCCTCTCCGGCTGGCGGCTGGCGGAAGAGGCGCTGAGCGGACCGAACGCCAAGGAGGACGCTCCACCGGGCGTGCCCCAGACCGGAGAGGAGCGCATCGCGGAATACTTTCGCGCCGC
Organism: SAR324 cluster bacterium; assembly: GCA_022573975.1. Classification (GTDB taxonomy): domain Bacteria; phylum SAR324; class SAR324; order SAR324; family JACQKK01; genus JACZSY01. The sequence goes on from JACZSY010000013.1 coordinate 11,466, forward strand.
CGGCGTTTCGGCGTTCGCGGCCACCCATACCTGCCTGCCCTTCGCCCGGGATTTCATGGTGGACGGCATGGCCAGGCTGATCGTCAACAACGGGGCGGCGGGGATGCCCAACTTCCGGGGCGTTGCGGGCGGGCTGTTGACGCGCATTTCGGTGCATCCGGCCCTTCCCGGCGAAAGCCTCTACGGATGGGCCAGGGATGGGGTGCATTATGACGCCCTTCCCATCGTCTACGATCAGGAACGTTGGATGGAGCGGTTCCTGGCCAACTGGCCGGAGGGCACTCCGGCCCATCGCTCCTATTTCGAGCGGTTGACCAAAGGGCCGGCCTACACCCTGGAACAAGCCATTCGCGGGGAGGTGCGGCGCAAGGCGGCTGGGGGCGGCCCCCGCCGCACCGCTTAGGCAAGCCTCACCGCCGGCCTGAAGAGAAACCCGGAGGGCTTGCTGCTTACAGAACCATCCGGACAGCATGGTCCTGTCACGAAAGGGGACATTCATGGAGCCTTTGCTTCTGCTCCCAAAGGCCTGCATCTCCGATAATTGACTGGTGATTTCACTTTTTTTTAACTGCCTATCCCCTTTGCTCAGAAAAATTTTATTGGATTGAAGGGCGGAAATGTGTTTTTCCACGGTGGCACCTCACCCCGCCCCGGCCACAAACATCGTGTCCGGGACTGCCCCTCTCCCGCAGGAGAGGGGCGTTCTTACTGTATATTATTGTTAATACGGTGAAATTTCCCCCTCTCCTGCGGGAGAGGGGTGCCCGAAGGGCGGGGTGAGGTGCTGTTTGGGATGATCGCCGCCTCCGGGATGCTGAGGCCGGGCCACCCGTTTCCTCAGTCTTCGGGCTGGAAGCCAAATTTTCGGCAACTTATTGTTTTCATTAATTATACATCTCTTTTTGCTGAGCCAAAGGGATAGGCATGTTTTTTTATGAGGACGAAAAAACTAGACCACTCGCCCCCATTGGGCCTTGCTTACGACGAAGTAAAATAACTGAGGGCAGTTCAGTGTGGCGGAAGAAATTGGGGTCATCATAGAATTGAATGGGAGGCGCTCACTCCGGCAGACCGGCGGCGCGCGGGCGGTCCCTGTAACCTTCCAGGATAGAGGCGTCCCGGAAAGGTTGGGTTTTGGCAAACTGGGCAACGGAAAAATCCGGGTCGCGCTCCAGCAGTTCTTGCGCGGCCTTTTGGGCCTCTTTCTTCCCCTCAACCGCCTTGCTCCCGTCGGTCATCACAGTGACGGTGATCACCGCCTTCTCCCGGTTCGCGTAACTCGCTTTGTCCGTGGAGACGGTGACACTGAGAGTGGGTGTGGATGGCGGGATTCCCACGGTGAGGCTGATGGAGGCGCTGCCGGATTTGCCGCCGGAACCGGTCACCTCTGCGGTGATCGTGTGGATGCCATCACTCAGCGTCCACTGTGGGCTGCACCATCGCTATACGCGACGCGCTGCTTAAACCTGATCCCAAAATCATCGGTCACGGCCGGGTACCCGCTTCGGAGGACGAGCCTGGCCTATGGGCCCCTCCCTTTCACCCCCGATCGCCTGTTGCCTACGAAATTGGCAAATTGAAGGCATGGAGCCGCGCTGGACGCCGATGTCAACGATGCAACCTTGGTGGAGAGTTCCGCCTATCGGGTTTTCGCTAGGGACAACCATTGGCGAATTGACTCGTAGGTGAGCCCTACTCCTCGCGCGGCAAGCAATTCTTCTATGTCGCGGAAGCTCAGACTGAACCGGTAGTAGAGCCAGACGGTATGGGAATTGATCTCAATCGGGTATCGGTGCCCCGCATACGGTGACTTTTTTGCTTTCATCCCTGAAATTTGCCATCTTGTAGCCTGCGACTGCAACTACGTTCTGCTAACTTGACAGTACCGTTCGCCCCCCGCCATGGCATCGTATTTGCGATTACCGATCCGAGTAACGCACCGTGGGAAACTAAAACGCTTGGGTATGCTAATCCGCAACTGTGCGGCGATCCGGGTGGGTACGGGCTCCGCATTGCCGTCCACACCCCGCAACGGCCGCATCGGCACCTAACAAACGACAGGAGTCCTGGTGAAAAGCACACACTTGGGAGGCGGAAGCGACGGCAGGAAAGCGACTGGCCTGAGCGCATGGCGACGCTGGCGGCGGGCTGCGTGGGTGGTCGCCCTTGTGCTGTGCGCCGCCGCGCCCAGCGGAGCGTTCGCGCTAGAAAAACAAATCATGGGGTGGGTGGAACGGGTCGAATTGCACCCCGGCCGGCTGATGCTCCACGCAAAACTCGATTCCGGGGCGCTGAATTCCTCTCTGCACGCCGTTGACCCTAAGTTCTTCAAGCGGGCAGGAGTGCGCTGGGTGCGCTTTACCGTGACCAACCGGGAGGGCGAGTTCGTGACTTTCGAGCGGCCAATCGTGCGCATGGCGAGGATCAAGCGCCTTGGCGGCTCGGTGAGGATCCGTCCGGTGATTAAGTTGGGCATCTGTGTGGGCCGGGTCTACCGGTATGTGCAAGTGAATCTGGAAGACCGCACCCGGTTCAACTACAAGCTCCTGATCGGCCGCACGTTCATGGCCGGTCATACCGTCGTCGACCCTTCGGTGCAGTACACCGCCGAGCCAAAATGCGGTGAGGGGGTAATGCAATGAACAACCGCCATCTCTTCGTGCTGGTCACCGCGCTGACGCTGGCCGGTCTGTCTTTCTTCCTCTACAAAGTATTGATCCTTGAAGTGCCCGTGACGCCCGACGCGACGTTGATGCAATGGAACGTGGAAGCCCGCATCAACTTCCAAGGGGTAGGCGACCCGATCAAAGTGGACATGTTCATGCCCCAGAGCCGTCACCGCTACCCGGTGTTGGACTTCAGTTTCATTTCCCGCGATTACGGGCTCACCAGCGGAAACCGCGACGGCCAGCGGCTCGCGGTGTGGTCGATCCAGGCTGCACGCGGGCCGCAGACGCTCTACTTCCGATGCCGCATCCGGGACCTTGGCGCACGGTATGTGGAGCCCGGTCCGCCGCCCACCGGCGTGCAGCCCGTGACCCTGGAAGGACTCGAATTCGAAGCGGCCCAGGCCCACCTGGCGCGCATACGGGCGCGCTCGGCCGACACCGAAACGCTGACCGCACTGCTGCTGAAGAGCTTCAACAAAACGCCACTTCCGGCAAACCTCGCCCCCCTGTTGGGGCCAAGGCCGACCATAGCCCAAAAGCTGGAGTTGGCGCTCAACCTGTTGGCGCTGGCCCGGGTGCCCGCGCGCGTCGTGCACGGCGTGGAGCTGGTGGAACAGCGCCGCAGAGCACCTCTGATCAGTTGGCTGGAAGTGTGGAAGAACCCCGGCTGGGTGGCGTTCAACCCCAAGACGGGCCGGGCCGGGCTGCCCCGCACGTTCATGCCCTGGTATTTCGGCCCGAATCCCATGGTGAAACTGAGCGGCGGCCACGATCTGGAAGTGAACATCTCGGTGTTGAAGATCCACACCCTGGCCATCACGCAAGCCGGCGACCTGGGGCAGGCCGCCCAGGTTCTGGCGCTCCGTTTCTCCCTGTTCAGCCTCCCCATCGATTCGCAACTGGTGTACCGGATTCTGCTGTTGGTGCCGGTGGGGGCATTTCTGCTGGTGTTGCTGCGAAACGTAGTCGGCCTCAAGACCTTCGGAACCTTCATGCCGGTGTTGATCGCGCTGTCGTTTCGCGAAACCAATCTCGGCCGCGGGCTGCTGCTGTTCATCCTGATCGTGGCGCTGGGGCTGGCGGTGCGGTTCTACCTGGAGCGGCTCAAGCTGCTGATGGTGCCGCGGCTGGCCGCCGTGCTGACCGTGGTGGTGCTGCTGATGGCCGCATTGAGCATATTGGGGCATCAACTCGGACTGGAGGCCGGGCTTTCGGTGGCGCTGTTTCCCATGGTCGTTCTCACCATGACCATCGAGCGCATGTCGGTGCTGTGGGACGAGCGCGGCCCTGCCGAAGCCCTCAAGCAAGGTGTGGGCAGCCTCCTGGCCGCGGTGATCGCCTTTGTGGCCATGGTCAACAGTTACCTGGAGCACCTGGTGTTCACCTTTCCCGAACTGCTGCTGGTGCTGCTTGCCGCCACGCTCTTGCTGGGGCGATACACCGGCTACCGGCTGTTCGAGCTGCCGCGATTCCGGGCCCTGGCCAGGAAGGATGCCTGATGCTGGGCCTCATTCGCCGCCTGTCGCGGGTTGGCCTTTTGGGCATCAACCAGCGCAACGCCGACTACATCCTGCCCCGCAACGACCGGGCCAAGTATCCAATGGTGGACGACAAATTGCTCACCAAGCAGTTGGCCGAGCGGCACGGGCTCAGTGTCCCGCCGCTGTACGGGATGGTGGAGATCTACCGGCAGGTGCGCGATGTGCACAAGCTGCTGGAACAACACGAGGATTTCGTGGTCAAGCCCGCCCACGGCAGCCAGGGGCATGGCATCGTGGTAGTGACCGGCCGCGTCGGCACGGGATACCGCCGGGCCAACGGGAGCCTGCTCACGCCGGAGGACATGGGCCACCACATCTCCAATATCCTCAGCGGAATCTACAGCCTGGGCGGGCAGCCGGACCAGGCCCTGATCGAATACCGGGTACAGTTCGACCCTGTGTTCGAGAAAATCACCTACCTGGGTGTGCCCGACGTGCGCATCATCGTCCTCCTCGGTGTCCCGGTGATGGCCATGGTGCGGCTGCCCACTCGGATGTCCGACGGCAAGGCTAACCTCCACCAGGGCGCCCTCGGCGCCGGTATTGATATGGCCACTGGCCGCACGCTCACCGCCGTCTGGCGCGACAGAATTGTCGAGGAACATCCCGACACCGGTAATAGGGTGTCCGGTGTGGAAATTCCGCACTGGGGCACAATGCTAGATATTGCGGCACGGACCTACGACATGACCGGGTTGGGATACCAGGGAGTGGACCTGGTGCTGGACAGCGCGCGCGGACCGCTGATCCTGGAGATCAACGCCCGGCCGGGACTGAACATCCAGATTGCCAACCGTGTCGGCCTGCGCCCCCGCCTGGAACTGGCGGAGCGCCACTTGGCGCAATTGACCACCGTTGCGGATCGAGTCGCCTTCGCCCGCCTGCATTTTGGCGTCGACACGCCGGCGCCGCGCACTTCCACGAAGATCTAATCCACGAGCGCGGTTAGTGTTCCTCGGGTGAGAGGCATGCCGTTGTAGCGGGCGAATATTCCATCCAAACCGCACCGCGCTGCCGCTTGGTGGGCATCCGCATCGACCTGAACGTCCAGCAGGCAGCGTGCGGCGGCAGAGTCCACCGTGGTGTCCATTGTCTCGCCTGCCAGAGTGCCCCGAGCGGGGACCCGCATCAACGTCGCGCAGCCCGCCACGAGCGGCACCATAAAGGCAAGCACTATCGTTGCGGACGGAGGTTGGGGTGCTCTGTGACCACAGCCCGGCACCCCTGGGCCCAGGAGCGTCGGCGCGAATTCGCCATTGATGGCCCTGTCCAGTTTGACCGGCAAGCGAGGTGCCGGTTCGTATGCGCTTTTTTTCACTGCCGCCTCCCATATTCATCACGCGGTCGGTGGGTTGGAGGAGTTGGGCTCAATGAACCCGCGGGACGGCGCGCCGACAGCGGTTTTGCAACGCTCCGGGTCCCGGGTGCGGCAGCGCGTCCAGGATTATCTTCAGGCCCCGCGGGATGCGGGATCCCGCCGCAAGGCCCTCAACGCCCTGCTCCAAACCCTGTTCGTTTACAGCCCCTCCGCCGTCACCTTCCTGGAGGGCGCCGGGGTGGAGCTGGATCGCCTGCGCCAGGACCACGAGACCCTGCCCGAAGGCTGAAGGCATGCCGGGAAGGCGCGCCGTCTCCGCTGCCGAGTGGATGAAACCGCTCCCGGCCCATGCTCAACCTGACCCGGACACGCCGGGAGTGGGAAATCGCCCGGGAGGAAGGTGCAGCGTGGTGCGCTTGGCCAGGCGGGGCAGCGAACCGTCGAAGTCGTCGCGCCTGTGCATCAGGCGGGCGTTGTCCCACATGACCACGTCGCCGGGACGCCACTTGTGTTTGTAGACGAACTCGGGCCGGGTGGCGTGGGCGAACAATTCCCGCACCAGCGCCTCGCTTCGTTCGGGCGGCATCCCGTCGATGCCGGTGGTCTTGCGGGGGTCGAAATAAAGCGAGCGCCGGCCTGTGACGGGGTGGGTCAGCACCATGGGATGGGTGGCCGGGGGGGTGCGCCGGCGAATTTCCTCCTGTTGTTCCTTGTCGCGAATGTCCCGCTGAAATCCCCAGGCCTCCCGCACGCCATACTCGCAGGTGGCCCGGTAGCCCGCCAGTTCCGATTGCATCGCCTCGGGCAAGGCCTCATAGGCGGCTTGCGTATCGCACCACCAGGTGGCCGGGCCGTCCTCGGGCATTTCCACGGCATAAAAAATGGAGCCGGTGGGAGGGCGTTGCCGATAGATCTGATCCACATGCCAACTCAACTCGTAGCTGCCCAACCCGCCCAGCCTCTCGCCGGATTCCGCCAGCAAATTCGTGACATAAATTACTTCGGGATGAATGGGCGAAAGCATATCGTCCCGCACCAGGATGTCAGGCTCGCCAAACTGGCGGGAAAATTCCACCAGTTCTCCCTCCATGATGGACTGGCGCCGCAGAAAAAGCAGGGGGTGGGCCTCCCACAATCGCCGCAGGGCGTCGACAACGCCGGGTTCCGGCTGGGCGATATCCACATCCAGCACTTCCAGGGCCAGGCGCTCTCCGAGGGGCCGCGTGTTCAGTTCCATTCGAGTCTCATTTCAGGTTCAACGGGAAAATCGGCGCCCCGGTGTCATATGGCTGGTGTTATGTGGCCGGCTTATTTGGCCAGCCTTTCCAGGGCCTCTCCGGTCAATTGATACAGCTCCCATTCGTCCTTCGGCGCCGCGCCAAGCTTTTGGTAAAACCCGATGGCGGACTCGTTCCAATTGAGAACGGACCATTCGAAGCGGGCGCAGTTCCGTTCCCGCGCCAGCCTGGCCAGATGCACCATCATCGCGCGTCCATGGGATTTTCCGCGATGGGCCGGGTCGATGAAGATGTCCTCCAGGTAGAGCCCGGGGCGGCCCAGGAAGGTCGAGAAATTGTGAAAAAACAGGGCGAACCCCACCGCCTCGCCGTCCGCTTCGCCGATGATCACCTCGGCCATGGGCCGCCCGGCGAACAGCATCTCCCTCAGTTCCGCTTCGGTGGCCAGCACCTCATCGGCCTTGTTCTCGTATTCGGCCAGCTTGCGGATGAAGTGCAATATCAGCGGCGTGTCGGCTTCCACCGCGGGGCGGATTTTGAAGCCATCGCTCTCGGCGGAATTGGTCATCGTAAAATATTGTTCATTGGCTTGGAGGCGGAATTGGCCCTCCGGCGTGTATGGGTGGGGGACTCCCTCCGCCCCTATGGGTGTCCGGCGGTCAAATATTTCTTCGTTCTTTCAATCGGCGCTTCCTCTCCAGCCGCCGTGCGATCAGGCGGCGTGTCTTTTGGCGGCGGTCGGGTATGATTTCACCATATCCGGCCAGACGGCGTTCATCGACGCGTTTCTGCCTTTCGCGGCGGTCGGTTTTCTCGCGGCGTTCCTTGTCTTTTTGGTTTTTGTTTTTCCTTCTTTTGTCAATATTGCCTGTCGCCATCGAATTTGCCCGGTCTTGCGTTTTTGCGTTTCCGCCGAAAATTCTTGAATGTTCACCAGGGCCCGTGTGTTTCAATCGGGGTCCTTCCTCCATGCCGGTCAAAACCGCTTCAGTTTAAAATGGTTCGGTTTAAAATGGTTCGGGTTCCGAACCTTTCCGGCAACCATAACACCATCCTCCGGCCTTTTCCGCCCTTCTTTTCCAAATTTCGCACCCGGCCGGCGCATGGCCGGCGTCACGCCCTGGTCCGCTCCCCAACCCGTGGGAAGGAGCGGCGGTATCCCAGGCCTTTTCTTTCCATGGTTTTATTCCATCAGCAAAGTCCCCTGGGGCGTATCGCGGGCGCCGGGGGCGGGCCAGTCCCCGGGCCAGTCTTCCCGCGAGTCCAGCGCTTCGACCGTCACCAGATGTCGCGTGTCGGCGGCCCGGTAGGGGAACAGATTTCCGTCCAGGTGGTCGAACTCATGCTGGAACACCCTCGCGGCCCACCCCGTGTATTCCACGCCGATGGCCGTGCCCCGGGCATCGTATCCACGCACGCCTACCGTGGCCGGTCGGCGGATCCAGCCCAACAGGCCCGGCACGCTGAGACATCCTTCCCAGGCCCAACAGCACATCGGTGAGAAGGAGACGATCTCCGGGTTGATCCAGGCCAACGGTTCGGGGGGTTGGGCGTCTTCATCCTCTCCGGTTTCCTCCGTCATCAGGAAAAAGCGTTCGAACCACCCAAGCTGCGGCGCGGCGATGCCGATGCCCTCATAGGCCGCCATGGCCCCGGCCAGCGTTTTCAGCCGCGCCTGAAATTCCGCCGTGGGAATTTCCTCCAGCGGCACCGCCGCCGATGGCCGCGCCAGCCGGGGGTCTCCCAGGGTCACCAGGGGTGGAAGCCGCGGGGAAATCGTTTCGGTCATGCGCGCCTTCACCCCACCAGCAGGCGGTGGTACTTCTTCTTGCCCACCCGAAGCAGGATCGCGCCGTCGCGGACATGCTCGGGCGCCAGGGAAAAGTTTTCCCCGGTGATCCTCTCGGCATTGACGGAGACCCCGCCCTGCTTGATCAGGCGCCGGGCTTCGCCCCGGGACTTGGCCAGACCGACCTCGGGCAGAATCTCCCACACCGCCAAACCCCCGGCGAGCCGGTTCGCATCCAGGGTGGTGGTGGGCGCCTCGGACAAATCCCCCTCGCCGGAGCCTCCGCTGAACAATGCCCGCGCGCCTTTTTCCGCCCTGGCGGCCTCTTCGGCCCCATGCACCAGGGCGGTGGTCTCGTAAGCCAGCTTTTGCTTGGCGGCGCGGATATCCGCCCCTTGCAGTGTTTCCAGGGCGGCGATTTCCTCTTCGTCAAGCAAGGTGAACAGGCGCAGGCAGCGGCCCACGTCCGCGTCGTCCGCGTTGACCCAGTATTGATAGTATTCATAGGGGCTGGTTTTGTTCGGGTCCAGCCAGACCGCCCCTTTTTCGGTCTTGCCCATCTTGGCGCCCGAGGCGGTGGTGTGGAGGGGAAAGGTCCAGCCATACACGGTGGTGCGTTCCAGACGGCGCACCAGGTCCACCCCGGAGATGATGTTGGCCCATTGATCGTCCCCGCCCATCTGCAACAAACAGCCATGGCGGCGGTACAATTCCAGGAAGTCGTAGCTTTGCAGCAGGGGATAGTTGAACTCGATGAAGCTGAGCCCCGGGCCATCCAGGCGCATCTTGAAGGTCTCGAAGGTCAACATGCGGTTGACGGAGAAATGGGGCCCGATTTCCCTCAGGAAATCGAGGTAATTGAGGCCGCGCAGCCAATCGGCGTTGTTGACCATGATGGCCCCGTTTTCCATCGTGGCCCCGCCTGCAAAATCCAACAGGCGCTCCAACTGGCGCTTCATGCCCTCCAGGTTGTGGGCCAGTTGCTCCTCGGAGAGCATCTGGCGCATCTCGTTCTTGCCGGTGGGGTCGCCGATCATGGCCGTCCCCACGCCCATCAACGCGATGGGGCGGTGGCCGGCGCGCTGGAAGCGCACCAGGGACATCAACGGAATCAGGTGCCCGGCGTGAAAGGAATCGGCGGTGGGATCGAATCCGATGTACCCGGTGAGAGGCTTGCCGCCTCCGGCGCCGGCCAGTCCGGCTTCGTCGGTACACTGCTTGAAAAAACCGCGCTGCTTGAAATCCTGCCAAATGTCCACTTGAACGCTCCCGTTAAAATGCCCTGCATATGATAAGGAGGATTTGAGGCAATGGGAAGATCGGGGCGGCGCTCCCGGGGGAGGGATTGGACATGGCTCACCCTTCCCGATACATAAAGGAACAGCGGGATACAACCCTTCGGTGGGTTGCCGGCGGCCCGCCACACGGATAGTGAAGAGGAAAACGGCAATGAATATCCGGGTTTCGCATCGATTTCGGGGACATTCGATCCAGGCCCTGGCCTGCATCACGCTCATATTTCTGCTGTTGGCTCCTGGCGCCTCTCTGGCCAATCCCCGCCAGCAACTGGCGGAAAAGGGATACGCTTTCACCAGCACCGGTTTTGTGAAAAGCGCGGAAAACGGAGACCTGACCGCGGTTGAATTGTTCATTGACGCCGGCATGGGAGTCAACTCGGTCAGCAACACCAGGGAGACCGCGCTGTTCAAGGCCGATGAAGCCGGGCAGGTCAAGGTGGTCGCCTATCTGCTTGGCCTGGGCGCCAAATCCAGGGACGGTGAATTTATCGCGGTCACCTTCCTCACCGCCCTGGAGTCGGGCAATACCCGGTTGGAAAATTTTCTCTACACCCATGGCATGAACCGGGATTATGCCCTGACACTGGTCGCCGAACTCAATATGACCAAAGAGGCCATGCGGCTGATGCGGCGAGGAGCCAATCCATTCTCCAAACTCGGACGAAGCGCCCTGGTCTTCGCGGCCGAACAGGAAAACCTGAAATTGATCCGGTTCATGTTGGAACGGGCCGTTCCAAAGGACCGCGCGGGCGTGTTGAACCCTCCACTGGTGGCGGCCGCCAGCCTGGGCAATGTGGAGTTGGCCCTGTATTTGATCAACAAAGGGGCGGACGCCAATGATTCGCAGGCCGGAGCGCTGCTCAACGGACCGCCGGCGCTGGGCGAGGCGGCCGCGGCAGGCAACGCCCGAATGGTGGCGTTCCTGCTCAAACACGGCGCCGACCCGAACATGCGTTGGGAGGTGGAGGACAATAGCGGTACGCCGTTGATTTTCGCCGCGCGGGAAGGACAAATCAATGTGGTGCGCCTGCTGCTGGACAAGGGCGCGAGGGCAAGGGAGCGGGTAAACACCGTCGATGGGAAGCAAAGCGCCCTTTCCGTGGCCGAGACCATCGGACATCGGAAAGTGGTGGCGTTGCTCCGCAAGTCCGGAGCGGCAACGCCACGGCCCAGACCGCCACCCAAACCTCCCGCACCCAAACCTCCGCCCAGGCAGCCGGTGGCCCAAAACCTCCTGAATGGCCGGATCGACGCCCTCAAAAGCCTTCTCAATCGCGACGATTTCCAAAAATTGAGCTTCGGCCAGTTGAGAGTCGTCCGCAACACCATTTTCGCCCAGTATGGTTATCCCTTCAAATCGTTCGATTTGCAGCAACACTTCGCCAAATTTTCCTGGTACCGGCCCGGTGACCGGAGCGTTGCGCTGAGCCGCCTCAATGCGACGGACCGAGAAAACATCGAGATGCTCAAGGCGATGGAAAACGAGCGTTGACCTCCGCCAGCATTGCCCCCGTTCCCGCGAAAGACCATGACTTCCGCCACCCTCGCCGACTTGACCGCCCTGGCGGCGCCTGCCCTGGGCGGCCGGGTGGAGCGGGCTGGGCCCATGCCCGGCGGGGGCTCCCGGCGGGCCTTCCATCGCCTGTCGGGCCCCGCCGGAAGCGCGGTGGGCGTCATTGGAGAGGATTTGAACGAGGTACGGGCCTTCCTTGATTTCACCCGCCACTTCGCCGCGCGGAATCTTCCCGTGCCCCGAGTGCTGGCGGAGGACGCAACCCGGGGGATGTACCTGATGGAAGACCTGGGGACAACCACCCTGGCCGAAAGCCTGGCCCAATGGCGGCGGGAGCCCGGCGGCGGGACGCGGGCCGCCGAAGCCCTGCAAACGGTGGTGCGATGGCTGCCGGCGTTCCAGGTGCGCGGGGCCGATGGGTTGGAACCCCTTCTTCCCCCGGATGGGGCGGCCCTGGACGCGACGGTGTTCCGGGCGGACATCCAGCGCTTTCTGACCCACTTCCTGCCCCGCTTCGCGACCCGGCCCGCGCCCGTGGACGGCGCGGTGCGCTCCGCCCTGGACGCGGTGGTGGAAAAGGCCGGCGCCCTGCCCCGGGACTACTTTTGTTACCGGGATTTCCAGGGGCGGAACATCATGTGGGTCACCAGGAACCACCACGCCGGGCCGGTCTTCCTGGATTATCAGTCCGGACGATGGGGGGCGCTTGCCTACGACCTGGCCTCCCTGCTCTACAGCCCGGACACCGGCGCGGACGAGGCCCTGCGCGATTCTTTGATCGAGGTTTACCTGGCGGCCTTGCGGGAGTGCGGGGTGTCCATCCCCCGCGGGGAATTCATGGCCGGGTTTTACCCGCTCCTGCTGCTGCGGCGTTTGCAGGCGCTGGGGGCCTATGCCGAGCTGGGCCTGTCCCGGAACCGCCCGGCCATGCTGGAACAAATTCCCCCCGCGATGGCCGGCCTGCGTATCCTGCTGAAAGCCGGGCGCTTCGATTTCGGCCTGCCCGCGCTGGAACGATGGTTGGGGGAGGTGTTGGGGGTCTGAAAGAAATCACCCCTTCGTTTCATTCTTGAGCCATTCCAGGGCGCCGGGTGTATCACGCCACACATTTCCGAACATTTCGACGAAATGAGCGGCTTCATCCTCCTCTCCAACAGTGGTGTAAGGAGGGAGTGCTTCTGGTATCGATTTGGCCCCCAATAAAAACCCTGGAACATGTTGATTGAAATTAATAGCTTCCTTTAGGTGTTTCTTGGGTTTTTCCGAAATACCGAATTTCTTAAATGACATCAAAGCGTTAACATAAGTAAATTCAACGGAGTGGTCTTTGCTGTATGACATTAAAATTTCTGTCACCCCTCCATCGTCCCCATTTTTCAACAATGCCGCCATCAGGAAATGACGAACACCTTGATTGTCATCTGGGTTCAAACGCAACATATCACTAAAATGGTTAATTGCCTGATCCGTGGCCTCCGCTTCGTCCAGGCAAATCGCCAAACCGAGGCGGGCACGCATGTAGGGTCTTGTCTCACCCAGTCCCCAGAAGTTACCCACCTCCTCTTCGAAATAATAATCATCAATCGTACGACGGCCGGCAGCCACTCCCAATGTGTAATAGGACAATCGTTCCTCCCATAAATTGGAATTATCCTCCGCCAACGTCACATACGCATCCGCGCAATCGGGTGAAACCGCCAGGGCTTTAAAGGCCATTGAAACACGTTCCTTTGGATCGTCATTTTCCCAGGCGTCATTAATTATTTCCTGTGCCTGCCAAAGGGGTTCCTCCGAAAGTTCTTCAATAAATTTGGATAAACCTTCTTCGAAATTTATTTTGGAAAAATCTGGGAAAAAGAGATCATGAAGGCCTGAAGATTTTTTCTTTTTTTTATTCCGTTCGGCTGTTTTTTGCGCCCGTTTGGCTTTCTTCTTGGTAGCCATCGCATTTCCTCCCTGGTGATGGATTGGCTGAAGAATTTTTTTCCCACTGTCACCTTGTTTTTTTCCATTCGTCACCCGAAAACGCCAGCATTTTTCACGAAAAAACCACCCTTGGCGTTGATCCGCCCTCCAAACGCCACCGGGCGCCGCCGGCCGCCGGTGGGGGCGGCCTGTCCGATGGCGCAGGCCGGTGGTCACGGTGGCAATTCCCCCGGCGGCGCTCCGTGATTTTTCCGTCCACGGGCTGTCCTTCGATCCATCCCTGGCAGGCTCCCCGGAGATGATGGCAACCAACCTGGGCCTTGTTGAGGGCATTGGATTTCCGCGCGGCGAGGGGTTTTGTTTTCGGCGGGGCGCGAAAAGGGCCTCCCCGCGGATATTGTGTTATGGAAGATCACTTCACTGGCTCCAGGACGTATCCCGATTGATTTTCGGCCTTGGCGGGACGGGTGGATTTTTCGGATGGTTTTCCATGGGCCATGAAACCCATGGCGGATCGATGGGAAGCGAAACATGGGAGGCGCGACACATGAGCGAAGCGAACGGCAGGCCTCAAGGTTCCCTCGCCGGGGTTCGAGTGCTGGATTTGACGCAATTCGAAGCCGGCCCATCCTGCACCGAGGTGCTGGCCTGGCTCGGCGCCGAGGTGGTCAAGGTGGAGAATCCCAATGGCGGCGATCCCGGACGCTTGACGCCAGGGGCTGACGCCGACAGGGCATCCCCCTACTTCCTCTTGTTCAACGCCAACAAGAAGTCGATCACGCTGAACCTGAAAACCCCCCGCGGCCTGGAAATCGCCAAGGAGATGGCATCGCGGGCGGATGTCTTTATTGAGAATTTCGCGCCCGGCGCCATTGAACGCCTGGGGCTCGGCTACGACGTTGTTCATGGGCTGAATCCCGGCATTGTTTACGCCCAGGTGAAAGGCTTTGGCGAGGGCAGCCCATACCAGAATTATCTGGCCTTCGACATGATCGCCCAGGCCTGCGGCGGCGTCATGAGCATTACCGGAGACCCCGCCGGACCGCCGGTCAAACCGGGGGCGACCCTTGGGGATACGGGCACCGGGATGTTGCTGGCGATCAGCATTCTTGCCGCGCTCTTCCGGCGCAAGGACACCGGGGTGGGTGAGCGCCTGGACGTGGCCATGCAGGATGCCATGCTGCATTACATTCGCGTGGCTTTTTCCGTGACCGAGAGGAGCGGGGCGCCGGCGCCGCGGGCCGGGGCCAAGCTGCTTTCCGGGGGGAATGCGCCCTGCGGCATTTTCCCCTGTGCGCCGGGCGGGGCCAACGACTTCATCTACGTCTATACCAGCCGCGCCAACCGGGCGCACTGGCACCGTCTGCTGAGAGTCATCGGCCGCGAGGAGCTGATCGGCGATCCGCGTTACGAGGAAGTGGCCGCGCGGGTGGAAAACGAGGCGGAAGTGGACGAGATGATCGCCAATTGGACCCGGCAGCGCGACAAAAACGAGGCCATGCGCCTGATGGGCGAAGCCGGGATTCCCGCGGGCGCGGTGCGCGATACCAAGGAGTTGCGGGAGGACCCGGATTTTTTGCGGCGGGGGATGATGCAGGTGGTCGATCATCCGGCCAATGGACCGTTCACCATGCCGGGATGGCCGGTGCGCCACGATGGCGAAACGTTGCCGATAGAACCGGCGCCCCTGCTTGGCCAGCACAACACCGAGGTGCTGGAGCAATGGTTGGGAATGAATGCGGCGCAGGTGGCCGCCCTGCGGGAAGAGGGGGTGCTCTAGCCCCCGCTGCCGCATATGTCGATTAGCCAAACCCTGGGGTGGGCGGTATGGGCCACCCACATGCCGGATATGAGGAGGAATGACCATGGCGGGATTGACAGGCTCGGAGATTCTTGCGCGCTCTTTAAAAAACGAAGGCACCGATGTCCTGTTTTTCCTGATGGGCGGGCCGATGCTGCTGGCCGAGTCCTGGTGCATCAAGGAGGGAATTCGCCCCATCGACGTCAGGCACGAGCAGGCGGCGGCCTTCATGGGCCAAGCCTATTCCCGACTGCTCCAGAAGCCCTCCGTCTGCATGGCGGCAAGCGGTCCCGGCGTGATCAACCTGACCACCGGAATCGCCAACGCCCTGATCGATTGCGCGCCGGTGGTGGCCATAGGCGGTTCCAGCGCGATTGGCCAGTTTGGCCGCCAGACCTTTCAGGAAATCGACCAACTCGCGATCATGAAAGGGTGCACCAAGTGGTGCGACCGGGTCTACAACCTGAAAAGGATTCCCGAGCAGGTCAATTTCGCGTTCCAAAAAGCCATGAGCGGCAAGCCGGGGCCTGTCTATCTCGATTTTCCCGGCGACCTGCTCTATGAGGAGATTCCGGAAGACGAGGTCGATTGGAGCCTGAGCGGCCGGCCGTTGCTGGGCGCGAGGCCCATGGGCGAGCAGAAAAAAATCGATGAATTGATCGCGGCGCTGGGGCAGTCGAGGCAGCCGATCATCGTCTCGGGCAGTGGCGTGCTGTGGTCACGGGCCTGGAGTGAATTGCAGGCCTTGGTGGAAAAGGCGGGCATCCCCTTTTACACCACGCCCCAGGGCCGGGGCGTTTTGCCGGACGATCATCCCCTGTCCTATCTCACCATGCGCTCCTCGGCTTTTCGCGAAGCCGACCTGATCCTCATCGTCGGCACCCGCATGAACTATATCATCGCCCATGCCGCCCCGCCGCGCTTTGGAGCGAACGCCCTGATCGCACGGATCGACATCGATCCCGAGGAAATCGCCTCCTCCCCGCGGAAGGTGGACATCGGAATCGTGGGAGACTGCAAGAGCGTGCTCCAGCAGATACTGGAGGGCTTGCCCGGCCGGGTGGATTCGGATCGATTCGAACCCTGGCGAAAAATGCTGGCCGGCGGCGAGGCGGAGAAGCAGGCCAAGGAAGGGAGAGACCCGGCAATGGACGCCGTGCCGATACACCCGTTGCGGCTATGCGAGGAAATCAAAAACTTCATGCGGCGCGACGCCATCCTGGTGGTGGACGGACAGGAAATCCTCAACTATGGCCGGCAATCGATGCCAACCTTCGCGCCGGGCCATCGCCTCAATTCCGGGCCGTTCGGCACCATGGGCGTGGGTCTGCCTTTCGGGATTGGGGCCAAGATCGCCAAACCGGACACACAGGTCATCGTGGTCCACGGGGACGGCTCTTTTGGATTGAACGCCATGGAACTGGACACCGCCGTGCGGCATAACATTCCGATCCTGGTGGTGATCAGCCTCAACGGCGGCTGGACGGCCGATCCGAAGGGTGAAAAGCCTGGCCGGAACCTGGGCTATACCCGGTTCGACAAAATGGCCGAGGCGCTGGGCTGCCATGGCGAATACGTGGAGCAGCCGGAAGATATCCGGCCGGCCCTGGAGCGGGCCCAGAAGAAAGTCGACGAAGGGAGGGTGGCCGTGGTCAATGTGAAAACGGATTTTCGCGCGCGGGCGGGAACCGTGAAGTTTTCATCCTATGCCACCTGACTCCCGCGTTCCCGGGCGGGTAGGCCTCCCCTCAACGGCCCGGCGTTTCGTGCTCCGTTGGCCGGCCATGCGGCCCACAAAGGCGCCTGCCCGGAAATGGCTCCAGCCCTGAACGCCATGGCCATGTTTGCCGTCATCGGCCTGACCTCGAGGCCTATGGAATAACGCCGGTCTCACCGATGAGAGCCGGTTCCACCGACCAGCAGAAAGGACATCCGGATATGGCGGGCCTCTATTACGAACAATTTACAGTGGGAATGGAGTTCGATCATGCGCTGAGGCGCACGGTGACGGAAACGGACAACATCATGTTTTGCGCCTTGACCCACAATCCCCAGCCTTTGCACCTGGACGAGGAATTCGCCAAGCAGACCGAATTCGGCCAGCGCATCGTCAACAGCCTGTTCACCCTCGGCCTGGTGGTGACGATGCCATTGAAAGTGGCCGAAGCCATCATCGATTCGGCGATCGAGACCCGGCGGGAAGAAGGGATGCTCCCCTTGACCGTGGCCGTTCTCGATGCCGGTGGAATCCTGGTTTCCTTGAAACGAGAGGACGGGTGCGGCATCATGCGGGGCGATATCGCCATCGGCAAGGCATGGGGCGCGCTTGGTTTTCACCTATCTCCAATCAGTTTTCCATTTGGCCAACAATTAGACATTTTCCGGGGTCGCGTCAATATGCGTGAAAATGAATCCAAGGCCCGCTTTCCGGGCGGGTACAGGACTCCCCCGGCCATTTCACAGGCTGCGCCTCCACCGCGCAACGTTCCCCGGCGCCAGGTTCGCCCAGGACGAGGCCGGTCATGAAGCGGATCATGGCCGGCCCCGGTGAGCTTTGTAAGCTGCAGGGCCGTTTCCGCAAGGCTGGTTTCGGCACCGTTCTTTTCGGCACCGTTCTTTTCGGCTACGGGCGTATGGGCGCGGGCTATGATTCCCTGATGAACTCCAGCACCGAATCGAAGGTCGAATCGTGGATCACCACGCGATTGGGGCCGCCGGCCATGGTGAACGGGCTGTTGGCCTGGCCGAGAACCTTTCGAACGGCATCGAGACCGCCGGTTTGAAACACCACGGCGCCGAAGATTGACGGCCGGCCGGCCATGGGCGAGGCCAATGCGCCATATCGCTCCTGGTAGGATGCCGGGGAAAGCAGCGCGATCCGCGAACCGGACAAGGGGACGCCCAGGGTTCCGGATTCCCCCTCCACCTCCGAATGCAAAAGTTTGGCGAAATTTTCAGCCTCGTCCCTCGGACGCTCCGAAACCACCACGACCTCATGGATGGCGGTGGTCCCATTGGCATGGTTTTGCCATTCGGGACGCCATACCAGCTGGGGCGTACCGTGTTCGCAAAAATAGACCCGCCCCCCGGGGAATATGTCGGGCCGCACCGTGACCGTCCGGAACCGCGCGGAAAATTCCCCAGCGGGCAATTTCACCGGCCGGGAAAAGGAATTGGGCGGGTCTCCATCCATGCCCAGCGCTCGCAAATGGGCGTAAACGGAGTCCACGTCCGAAGTTTTGAAGACCAGGCCATTGATGCCGAAGGGCGCTTCGGCGATATGGGGGCGTTGAGCGTCCGCCCCGGGGGGGAGGCCGATCAATTCCAGGTAGTTGTCGCCGAACATCATCAGGTGGTTGATGGACCCCAGGGAGTGGAAACCCCGCCCGGTGAGGCAAAATCCGAAATCCCGATACACCGCCTCGGCCCGGTCCATGTCGAATCGGGCGTTGATGACCGTGTGATCCAATTGCGGCGGTTCAGTCATTTATCACTCCTCGCCCCGGCGTTGGATGCGGCCAACCCACGATCGCTTTGAGGGGCCGGCGCCGCCCAGGCCGGCCCGATCGGTCAGCCCGTTTTCGAAGCGTAGGTGCCGCGTCCGATGGCGACCAGGGCGGATTCTTCATTGAAAACCTCGATATCGACCACCGAAACGGTTCGCCCGCCCGAGCGCACCCGCGCCACCGCGGTCAAGGCATCGCCGAAGGCCGGCCGCAGGTAATCGATGCGGAGGTTGATGGTGGGAACCGGCGCGCCCAGCATCATGCCCACCACGTAATCCCCTACGATGTCGATGAAGGCGGCGATGGGGCCCCCATGAAACTGGCGTGTGCCAGGGCGTCTTTCCATGGCGGGCTGGAAGGGCATCCTGACTTTGAGTTCCTTGCCCTCATAATCGAGGGAAACCACCTTCAACCCAAGGGCGGAAATGGCCGGGGATTGATCGAATCGTTCCTGAATCCGATCCAGGGTCAACGGTTCGAGAGGGGGATTCATGGCGGCTGGCTCAGGGTTCAAGGGAGAAGAACGACCTTGCCGAAGACTTCGCGGTCCTCGAGCAGGCGAAAGGCCTCGTTGACTTCTTCGAGGGGCAATGTCTTGTGGATGGTGGGAACAAGGCCGCCATCCTGGACCAGTCCGATCAAGGTTTCCAATTCTTCGCGCATCCAACCATTTGCGCCCAGGATCCTGAGTTCATAGCTCCAAATGTACCGCAGGTCCTCCACGGGGGCGAACCCGGCGGTGGCCCCGCAGGTGAGCACCTTCCCCGAGCGATGAAGCACCTTCAGGGAGGGCACCCAGGTATCGCCTCCGGTGAAATTCACCACCCCGTCGACCCCGTTGTCGAAGCGGCGCCGATTCGGCTTTCCGAAGGTGCGATAGACCCATTTGACAAAGTCTTCCTCGATGTAATTGATCAGATGATCGGCGCCCAGGGCCTTCAGGCGATCGAGCTTTTCCTGGGTCGAGGCGCAGGCGATGACCTCGCACCCGGCCCGTTTGGCGAGTTGCACCGCGCAGGTGCCCACGCCCCCCGATGCGCCGAGGATGAGCACTTTGTCCCCTTTTTGTATCTCGCCGATGGTGTACATCATCCGCAGGGCGGTGCCATAGGCCACGGGGAGGCAGGAGGCCTGCTGGTAGCTCACGGACGGGGGCAATGGCACCAGGTGATGGGCCGGCACCTTGCAATATTCGGCCAGCCCTCCATGCCACATTTCCCCGATCAGCCCGCCGGGGCCAACGCGATCGACCGGATCGATCAGCACCCGATCCCCCGTTTTCCATCCCGGCACCTCCGCGCCGGTTTCGACGATTTCACCGGCAAAATCCAACCCCATGATGCAGGGCATGGGCACCTGGATGCCGGGCATGCCGTTGCGGGTGAAGATGTCGTGATAATTGAGCGAGGTGGCGCCCACCTTGACGACCACATCTTCCGGCCCCGGCTCGGGGTCGGGAAAGTTCAGCTCGATCCTGATCGATCCCTTACCGCCATGTTCATCGATAACCGCGGCTTTCAATGCTTGCCTCCTTGGTTCGCCGTTCGTTCCCGCCATAGATCGCGGGCGCGGACTTTCAGCTCCTTGGTATCCACCTTGCCAGGGCCGGCCAGGGGAAGTTCCTCCACGAACGCCACCTGGCGCGGATGCAGATAGGCCGGAGCATTTCGCAGGGCGTGCTGTTTAATATCCTCCTTGGTGAGGATTGAGCCTGCCTGCCTCACGACGAAGGCGACCGGCAACTGGCCTTTGATTTCATCGGCCAGGGGCACCACGCAGCACTGCTCGATTCCCTGAAGGGACATTAGCACCCCTTCCACTTCCCCAGGGTGGATATTTTCTCCGCCGCAGACGAACATGTCGTCGTCGCGGCCAACGAAATGGAAGGCGCCTTCGCGGTCCCGGCGGAAGACGTCTCCTGAAATATACCACCCGTCCGGGGTGAAAGATTCAGCGGTTTTTTGGGGCAGGTTCAGGTACCCGGCCGTCGTGGCGGGTGTGCGGTGCCAAAGGACCCCCTCATCGGCTTCTTTTCCCTGGCCGTCGATCAGCTTCAAGTCCACCCCGGGCATGGGGCGGCCGACGGACAACTTGGGCACGGGAAGCCCATCGGCGGCGCCAAAGACAATGGGCCCCGCCTCCGTCGTGCCATATCCATTGCGAATGCTGGCTCCGGGAAAAAGCGTCTCCAGTTGGCGCCACAACTTTTGCGAGATCGGCGCCGATCCCATCCGCACCGGGGTCCAGGCCTTCCTCTACAGCATGCGCACCGTGGCGCTGCCCTTCATCTTCATCTTCAACACCCAGCTTCTCCTGATCGGCATCACCAGCTGGTGGCACCTGGTCCTCACGGTCACCAGCGCCACCCTGGCCATGCTGGTGTTCGCCGCCGCCACCATGGGGTATTTCTTCGCCCGCTCGCGCTTGTATGAGACCGCGATCCTGTTGGTGGTGGCCTTCGTCCTGTTCCGGCCCGGCTTCGTGTGGGACAACTTCTATCCGCCCTTGGTGGTCAAGGACGCGGGCGCCATCGTGCTCGGCAAGACGCACGTGAACCGTGTGCTGCTCGCCTTCAAAAACGGCTTTCCCTTCGATCACACCGATCGCGTCAGCCATCGCCTGGGCGTTGGGAGTCCGTTTCT
>JACZSY010000193.1 GCA_022573975.1 SAR324 cluster bacterium
GGAGACAGTCATCAGGGTTCGTGTACCTGTAATGTTGTGAGAAAATTAATCAAGGAAACCTTGCAGGGTTAATCCAGTTATTCCCTGGACGCAAGCATAGGCGGGATATGAACGTTGAATTTACATCCCAGGTTTTACATCGTATGGAAAGTGTCAGGGAGAACCGGCTTCCTGCTTTACCATTTCCTACCCTTCGCCATTTCCTATAACCCACGGAACAAAATGACTGCATCCGCCATGAAACTGGGACTGCTGCTGCCCAACCAGGGGGTGGTGTTCGGCGCCACCACCGTCGCTGAACTTTTGCAATTGGCCGAAACCGCCGAGGCCTCCGGGCTGTTCGACTCCGTGTTCGTGGGCGACAACCTGCTGGCCAAGCCACGGCTGGAGTCGGTAACCACGCTGTCGGCACTGGCGGCGCGCACCAGCAAGGTGCGGCTGGGCACCGCCTGCATGGCCAGCTTCCCCCTGCGCGATCCCATCGTGCTGGCGGCCCAATGGGCTGCGCTGGACAATATTTCCGAGGGCCGCAGCCTGCTGGTGGTTTGCATCGGCGGCGGGGGCACGCGGAGTGGCGGCGGCGGCGCAGCAATCGCAGGCAAGTTCGACGCGGAATACGAGGCCTTCAGGATTCCCCCATCCGAGCGGGCGGAGCGGCTGGAGGAAAATATCGCGG
Organism: SAR324 cluster bacterium; assembly: GCA_022573975.1. Taxonomy (GTDB): domain Bacteria; phylum SAR324; class SAR324; order SAR324; family JACQKK01; genus JACZSY01. The sequence goes on from JACZSY010000193.1 coordinate 677, forward strand.
TGTTGCGCGTGCTCTGGCGGGACGACCCGGCCAGTTTTTCGGGAAAATTCCACGCCTTTGAAGGCATCGCCGTGCGGCCCCAGCCAGTGCAAAAACCCGCGCCGCCCATCTGGATCGCCAACAACCCCCACATTTTCGCCGCCAAGCCGCACATCGTGAAGCGCACCGTGGAGCGGGTGGGCCGCCTGGCGGACGGCTGGATGACCATCCAGGCCACGCCTGAAGAATTCTCCACCTCCTGGCGGGCCATCCGCGATTCCGCCGCCGCCCATGGGCGCGATCCCGAAGCGATGGAGTCCTCCCTCTATTTCAACTTGAACATTGGCGACGACCGGGAAAAGGCCTTCGCCGAGACCAAGCGCTTCCTGGACCAGTATTACAGTGCGGATTTCACACGGGAGCAGATCGACAAGTGGAGCGCCTACGGCCCGGCGGAGGTGTGTATCGAGCCGATGCTGGCCTATGCCGCCGCCGGCCTGGGGACGTTCTGCGTGCGTTTCGCCGCCTACGACCAGACCGGCCAGTTGAAACGGTTCATCGAGCAGGTGGCGCCACGGTTGTGGGAAAATATCGTTGTGAGAAAATATGGCTGTGAAGGGCGGCGGGGGTGCTCCCCTCAAGGCAGTTGGATCAGGCGCGCCGTTTTCCAGTCGGCCGCTTTTTGCTCCAGCCGGAAAAAGAGGATGCCCTCCCGGGTTTCTCCGGGTTGCAGGGTGGCCCGCCGCAGATATCCCCTCTCGCTGGCGGGGCCATAGCTCCTTTCGCCGGAGCGGGGGCTGAAGGTTCCCCGGAAGTGGAGGATGGGAGGATTTATCGTCTGGTACCGGTTGTTCCTCGAACTGGCCGCGATCAGCACCACCAACGCCAACACCACGATCACCGTGGCGCCAGTGGTAGCCCAGTCGATCCGGCGGAAATGCTTCGGCAATTCATTCACGGGCACGGCGCGCAGCACCTTGTCGCCGTCCAGCCGCACGCCCAACCGGATTGGCTGGAAGTCGAGGGGCTTGGGGCCGGGATTGCGCACCCGCAGATAGACGGGCAGGAAGCCCGCCTCGTACAAATCCCTCAGCACGCCCGCCGGCAGGCGCGAGGATTGAAAGCTCAGGTCGAGTCCCTCGATGAACCCGGTGAAATCCCCCTCGAAGAGGCGGGTCAGCCCCGCCTCCAGCGGCCATTGGGCCGGCGTCAGCACCACTCCGCGCACCTCCAGGGCGCCCAGCTTCACCTGCTGGGCATCCAGCTTGTCCCATTCCACCCTGTAGCGGCGAACCTCCACCCCTTGCCGGGGCACGGTGCTGGTGCAGGCGAAAAGGAAAGCAGCGAGCACGATCAGTGCGATTGGGCGCATCATGGGGTCCCCTCCGTATAGCTGTATTCGGCAGGCGCCCAGGATACCGTGACCGGCATTGGGTGGCAAACTCCCGCCCGCCGGGGCAAGTTACTTCACCGCCCCCGTCTCCGCAGCCGCCAGCACCGGGGCCAGCGCCCTGCCGGTGTGGCTTTTTTTGCCGCGGGCCAGCTTGGCCGGGGTGCCGGTGGCGACGATGCGGCCGCCCGCGTCGCCGCCTTCGGGGCCCAGGTCGATCACGTGGTCGGCGGTCTTGATCACGTCCAGGTTGTGCTCGATCACGATCACGGTGTTGCCCGCGTCCACCAGCCGGTGCAGCACGCGCAGCAGCTTGGCGATGTCGTCCATGTGCAGGCCGGTGGTGGGCTCGTCCAGCAGGTAGAGCGTTTTGCCGTCCGTGGGCCGGGCCAGTTGGTTGGCCAGCTTGAGCCGCTGGGCCTCGCCGCCGGACAGGGTGTTTCCCGCCTGCCCCAGCTTCATGTATCCCAGCCCCACGTCGACCATGGTCTGGAGGATGCGCCGGAGGCCCCTCTGGTTGGCGAACAGCTCCAGCGCGGTGGCGATTTCCATCTCCATCAGGTCCGCCATGTTGCGGCCCCGGAAGCGGATGTCGAGGGTCTCGCGGTTGTAGCGCCGCCCATCGCAGACGTCGCAGGGCACCCACACGTCGGGCAGGAAGTGCATCTCGATGTGGTTGTACCCGCGCCCCTCGCAGGCCTCGCAACGCCCGCCGGTCACGTTGAAGGAGAAACGCCCGGGGCGGTAGCCCCGTTTTTTGGCTTCGGGCATCTCGCTCATCAGGGCGCGAATCTTGTCCAGCGCGCCGGTGTAGGTGGCCGGGTTGCTCTTGGGGGTTTTTCCGATGGGGGACTGGTCGATCACCACCATTTTTTCCAGTTGTTCCCACCCTTCGATGGCGTCGTGATCGCCGGGCACCACCCGCTGGCCGAACAATCGGTCCAGCCCGTGCTGGAGCACGGAGATCACCAGGGAGGATTTTCCCGAGCCGGAGACCCCCGTCACGGCGGTGAAGGCGCCCAGGGGAAAATCCACGTCCAGCCCGCGCAGGTTGTTGGCCCGCGCTCCGCGCACGCTCAGCACCCTGTCCGGGAGCCAGGGCCGCACGCGTTCGGGCACGGGGATGCGTTTGCGGCCGGAGAGATAGTCCCCGGTGAGCGAGGCCTTGTTGCGCTTGAGCTGGGCGGGGGAACAGGCCGCCACCACCTCGCCGCCCAGGTGGCCGGCGCCGGGGCCCATGTCGATCACGTGGTCGGCGGCCGCGATGGTTTCGGGGTCGTGCTCCACCACCACCACGATGTTGCCCAGATCCCGCAGGCGCTTCAGGGTGGAGAGCAGCCGCCTGGTATCGCGTTGGTGCAGCCCGATGGTGGGCTCGTCCAGCACGTACAGCACGCCCACCAGCGCGGAGCCCAGTTGGGAGGCCAGCCGGATGCGCTGGGCTTCCCCGCCCGAAAGGGTCATCGCTTCGCGGCCCAGGGTCAGGTAGCCCAGCCCCACGTCCTGCAAAAACCCCAGCCGGGACTCGATTTCCTGCCGGGGTTGAACGGCCACCTGCGCCTCGGTGCGGTCCAGGTTCCAGGCGCGCGAGGTCTCCAACGACTCGGTCACGGTCAGGACGCAGAAGGCGGTGATGTTCTTTCCGCCGATGGTCACCGCCAGGTAGGCGGGCTGGAGGCGCTCGCCCTTGCAGTCCGAACAGGTCACGTCTCCCAGCACGTCCTCGGCCAGGGGCAGCCATTTGTCGCGCTTTTCCCCGCCGATCCAATCGTTGACGATGCCCGTCAGGCCCCGGAAGGTGGTGCGGTAGGGACGGATGCCGCCGCCCCAGGCCCGGCGCTTGGTGTAGTCCAGGCGCTGGCCGTCGCCGAACAGCAACAGATCGCGCTGCCTTTCCGTCAACTGCGAGAAGGGCTTTTCCAGGGGAATGCCCTCGCGCTTGGCGAAGGCGTTGATCTGGCTCCAGGGACGGCTGTGCTTCCGCGCCAGGGATTGGCCCACCCGCCCGGGAAGCAGGGCGCCCTCCAACAGGGGCAGGTCGGGAAAGGCCACCAGCAACGCCGGGTCCACCTCCCGCCGCTTGCCCAGGCCGGCGCAGGCCCTACAGGCGCCCTGGTGGGAATTGAAGGAGAACATGCGGGGGGAAAGCGGCTCCTTCTGGTAAAAATCGCAGTCCACGCAACCGGGGCTTTCGCTCACCAGCCGGGCGCTGTTGGTTTCCCCGCTCGGCCCCTCGTCATCGGTGAAGATCAACCGCGCCAGCCCGTGGCCCTTCTCAAAGGCGGTTTCCAGGGCCTCGGCGATGCGTTTGCGTTCCCGGGCGGAGACCCGCACCCGGTCGATCACCAAATCGACGGATTCCCCCCGGCCCAGCTTGCCTTTGGCCGCGGGACGGGCCAGCCAATCGGCGATTTCCACTGTTTCACTATTGTTTCCACCACCAAAATCCTCGCCGATTTCACCGCCACCAATATCACCGCCACCAATATCACCGCCGGCAGCCTCCCCGCCGCCGCTTTTGCCGGCTTTCTTCCGCTTCCCCCCCAGCAGCAGGCGGGTGAAGCCCTCGCTCATCAGCGCCCTGGCCAGTTCGGGCAGGTGTTCCGCTTTGTCCAGCATGGCGGCATGGGCCGACCCGGGACGGAACAAGGGGGCGGTCACCATCAGCCGCGCCCCTTGATGGGCGGCGGAGACTTCACGGGCCAGCCGGGTGGGGTTGTATCCCTCCAGGGGCTTCCCGCAATGGGGGCAGTGGGCCCGGCCGACGCGGGCGTAGAGCAGGCGCAGGTAGTCGTAGATTTCCGTGGTGGTGGCCACCGTGGAGCGGGGAGAGCGGCTGGTGTTCTTCTGGTCGATGGCGATGGCGGGGGCCAGGCCGTCGATGCCGTCCACGCGGGCCTTGTCCATCCGCCCCAGGAAACGGCGGGCATAGGTGGAAAGCGATTCCACGTAGCGCGCCTGGCCCTCGGCGAAGATGGTGTCGAAGGCCAGCGAGGTCTTGCCGGAACCGGACACGCCGGTGATCACGGTCAGGCTGTCGGCGGGAATGGTCACGTCGATATGCTTGAGGTTGTGTTGTTCCGCGCCCCGCACCACCAGATCGCGTTTGCCTTTGCGGGGCAGGGGCCGGGCGCCGTTTTCCCGGGACACCCGGGGGGCCAGCATCTCGGCCAGCACTTTTCCGGTGAGGGAGTCCTTGTTTTTCGCCAACTGCTCCGGGGTTCCCTCGGCCACCAGCCGGCCGCCGTATTTTCCGCCCCCCGGCCCCAGGTCGATCACCCAGTCGGCCACCTTGATCACGTCCAGGTTGTGCTCGATCACCAGCACGGTGTTGCCCTGCTCCACCAGGGCGCCCAGGCAATCGAGCAGGGTGCGGATGTCGTGGAAGTGCAGCCCGGTGGTGGGCTCGTCCAGCAGGTAAAGCGTCCTTCCCGTGCCCTGCTTGCGCAGTTGGGAGGCCAGCTTGATGCGCTGGGCCTCGCCGCCCGAGAGGGTGGTGGAGGGCTGCCCCAGCTTGATGTAGCCCAGCCCCACGTCGCGCAGGGTGTCCAGGATGCGCGCGGCCGCGGGCACGTTGGCGAAGCACTCCGCGGCCTCGTCCACGCTCATCTCCAGCACGTCGCGGATGCTGTGTCCCTTGTAATGGATCTGCAGCGTTTCCTCGTTGAAGCGCCGCCCGCCGCACTCCTCGCAGATCACCTCCACGTTGCTGAGAAATTGCATTTCGATGGTGCGCAGGCCGGCCCCGTCGCAGGCGGCGCACCGCCCTCCCTTGACGTTGAAGGAAAAACGGCCGGGCTTGTAACCCCGGATTTTGGCTTCGGGCACCGAGGCGAACAGCCCGCGGATGCAGTCCAGCACCTTGGTGTAGGTGGCCGGGTTGCTGCGGGGCGTGCGCCCGATGGGGGACTGGTCGATCTCGATCACCTTGTCCACCAGCTCCAGCCCCGACAAGCGGGTGAAGTCCTTGTCCCGTCCGCGGCCTCCCCCCACCGGGTCCCCGCGCAGATGGGCCGAGAGCGCCGGCTTGAGGATGTCGTGCACCAGCGTGGATTTGCCCGAGCCGGAGACCCCGGTCACCGCCACGAACACCCCCAGGGGAATCTTCACGGTGAGATCGCGCAGGTTGTGACGCCGCGCGCCGTGGACCGTGATGGCCTGGCCCGGGGCGGCCTTGCGCCGGGTGGCGGGCACGGGAATGGACAGCGCGCCGCTGAGGTAGCGTCCGGAAATGGATTCCGCCGCGGCTTTGAGGGTCTCCACGGTGCCCTGGGCCAGCACCCGCCCGCCCTCGCCGCCCGCGCCGGGGCCCAGGTCCACTACGTGGTCGGCGGAATAGATGGTCTCCTCGTCGTGCTCCACCACGAACACCGTGTTGCCGGCGTCCCGCAGGCGTTGCAGGATTTTGATCAGCTTGCGGTTGTCGGTCTGGTGCAGGCCGATGGAGGGCTCGTCCAACACGTAGAGCACGCCTTGCAGCCCCGAGCCGACCTGGGAAGCAAGGCGGATGCGCTGGGCCTCGCCGCCGGAGAGGGAGGTTGCCCGCCGCGCCAGGGTCAGGTAGCCCACCCCCACGTCGTCGAGGAATCCCAGCCGGGATTTGATTTCCCGGAAGATGTCCTTGCCGATGATTCGTTCGACCGGTGACAGATCGACCCCATCGAAGAAGGGCACCGCCTCCTCCACGGTCATGCCGGCCAGGGTGTGGATGTTGTGCCCCCGGAAACGCACGGCCAGCGCCACCGGGTTGAGCCGGCGCCCCTCGCAATCGGGGCAGGGGCTCACCGACTGGTAGCGCTCCAGCGCGGAGCCGACGAAGCGTTCGATGAAGCGCAACACGGCCACCAGCCCCGGCCATGTGCCATCGGCGCGGGCCTGCTCCAGCAGCAGCCGCGGGTTGCGAAAGACGTTGCGCACGCGCAGCTTCTGTTCGTGATTGCCCTCCAGCAGCAGACGGCGCTGGGCGGCGGGCAGGCGCCCCCAGGGTTTCTCCCGATCGATCCCCAAAATGCCCGCCAGGGTGACAATGTACTCCACGTCGATGTCGGTGAAGACCAGGTTTCCCCGCCCGGTGAAGCAGGTCAGCGCGCCTTCCACCAATGGCCGGTCGGGATGGGTCAACCGCTCCTCGGTGAAACGGCGCAACGTGCCCAGGCCGTTGCAGGTTTCGCAGGCCCCCTGGGGATCGTTGAAGGAGAACAGCCGCGGTTCCAGTTCCGGCACCGGCAACTGGCAGCGCGGGCAGGCCATCCGGTTGCTGTAGAGGGTCGAGCTTCCGTCCACTTCCACGCGCACCAGCCCTCCGGCCATTGCCACGCTTTTTTCCACCGCCTCGGCCAGCCGGGTCCGCTGCCGTTTCTCCAGCGCAAACCGGTCCAGCACCACCTCCAGGGTGTGCTTCTCATAGCGGGCCAGGGCGATTTCCTCGTCCAGGCGGCGGATTTCTCCGTCGACACGGGCGCGCAGGAAACCCTGTTCCAGCCAGCCGGCCAGCTCCTTGCGGTATTCCCCCTTGCGCTCGCGCACCATTGGCGCGAAGACCAGGCACATTCCTTCCCGGCCGGCGCCCGCTTCCCGGCTTCCGTTGCTTCCACCGCCCTTCCTTTTTCCGGAAGCCCCGTTCGCGGAAGCCCCGTTCCCGGTGGCCCCTGCTCCGAATTCCTGATGCGTGGCCATCACCCGGTCCACGATCTGGTCCGTGGTGAGGGTGGCGATGGGCACATTGCATTTGGGGCAGTGCGGCTCTCCCAGCCGCGCCATCAGCAGCCGGTAGTGGTCGTACAACTCGGTGATGGTTCCCACGGTGGAGCGCGGGTTGCGGTTGACCGTCTTCTGGTCGATGGAGACCGTGGGGCTGAGGCCTTCCACGTGCTCCACCCGGGGCTTTTCCATCTGCCCCAGAAACTGGCGGGCATAAGGCGAGAGGGATTCCAGGAAGCGCCGTTGGCCTTCCTTGAAAATCGTGTCGTAGGCCAGCGAGGACTTGCCCGAGCCGCTCAGTCCGGTAAAAACGGTCAGCGTATCCCGGGGCAGCGAGATGCTCACGTTGCGAAGGTTGTGTTCGCTGGCGCCTACGACGGTGATGAAACCGGTTTCCCGGGTGCGGGTCATATTGTCCTGCGCGCTGAGGGAAGCGGGATGCCGGGCCGGTCATTCTGTGGGGAGGGGGATACCTTCCGGCCGCCTTCCATGGCTTCGGATTCGAGGTCAGCACCCTACCACGATAACCGCCGGGGGAAAAGCGGGATTTTGCGGAGGCTGGACGTGAAAGCGAAAGCGGCAGGCGCGTCCCTGCCCCCTTCCGCCTCGGCTGTGTCTGAAAACCCTGAAAAATGGGGACGTTGTCCCCAAACCCCTACCCTCCGGGGTGCAGTTTTGAAAAACCGCACCAAATTTTTTAACGGGGGGTTTGGTTAAATAATACCTCTGTAATCCATATTTTACCAAGAAGTTTGATCCAACTTTTTAAAGTTGGTCAGGGTTCCAAGGGGTGAAACCCCTTGGCCGCCAGAGGCACACAACCTCCACTTTTCAGGCGCAGGCTAGCCGCGGTCCCCCCGTTTGCGCAATTTGG
>JACZSY010000194.1 GCA_022573975.1 SAR324 cluster bacterium
GGGAAGGGTGACTTCTTTACCTATATCGTTGTAATACGACGCTGTTTCCCCCTCCACTCGGTGGAGGGGGGAGGAGGCCGAAGGCCGGAGGGGGGAGGATTCAAGCGTCGAAATTCCATCCCCCCCGAGCGGGCCGCTGGCGTGAGTGCCCCGCCCTCACTCCACCTCGATAACGACGGACCCGAACGGCGTGAATCGCGCCTCGTAGCGTTGGCCGGCCACGCCGGGGTATTGTTTGGTGAACGAGCCGGTGATCACTTTGCTGCCGGCTTCCAGCGTCCGCCCGAAATCGCCAAGCTTGTTGGCCAGCCAGGCCACCGAACCCTCCGGCCCTTCCATCACCGCATGGCCGGCGGCCTCCTCCACCATGGCTCCGTCGATGTGGATTTCCAGGGCGGTGTCAACGAGCGCCACCTCCGGGGACAGCGGCGAGGTGAGAGGCCCGGTGACGAAGAACTTCTGTTCGGCGTTGTCGGCCATGGCCAGGGGCAGGTCTCCGGCGGTGTCTCCGCGATGTTCGACCACTTCGATCGCCGGAGCGGCGCCGGAAATCGCCGCCCGGGCTTGTTCGATGGTCACTCCGGGGCCGCGCAGGGATTCCCCCAGGATCACGCACAGCTCGTTTTCGAAATGGGGCTGGATCAAATCGGCGAACTTGAGCACGGTTCCGGATGGCAGTTCGCCGCTTTCCAGCAGGTGGCCGAAGACCCGTTCATGGACGCCCACCTGCTGCTGGATGGCTTTCGCCGTCAGGCCGACCTTCCAGCCCGCCTGCCGTTCTCCGGCTTGCAGTTCCAGGGCCAGCAATTCCATCTGCACCCGGTATCCCTCCTCCAGGGACAACCGGCCCCGCAATGCCGGCGGGCAATGAAGATTGTTTTTTCTTCCCTCCCAAATAATTTCGGCGGCTTGCTGGGGTGTCATGGCGCTTTCCTTTTTGCGTGGGGGTGGGGAGAATTATGGTCCCTGTTCGTGCCAGCTCCACCTTTCCAGTTCCAGGGGCGGGGTGCTATCACTGGCCGCATCACGACCCGCATCGCCATCCGGCGGGAGACGCCCTTTTTTTTCCGGCGCCGGCCACCGGTCCGGCGATATTTGGGGTTGAATCCATCATGGAAATCTAGAATGGTGAGTGGCGGAACCCAATACAGGGGGAACCTGTTCACCATTCATGCTCGACAAAGGAAAAGCAATGACCAAACTGCCGCTTCAGGGTGTGTTGGTGGCCGATTTCAGCCAGGGCGTGGCCGGCCCCTATTGCGCCATGCTGATGGGAGACCTGGGGGCCGAGGTGGTCAAGGTGGAACCCCCGCGGGGCGATTGGATCCGCATGGTGGGCCGCAAGGTGGAGGCGGGGATGAGCCCCACCTATATCAGCATGAACCGCAACAAAAAGGCCTTTTGCCTGCAAATGAAAGACCCCGGCGGCCTGGAGGCCGCCCGGCGGCTGGCCCGGAAAAGCGATGTGGTGGTGGAAAGCTTCCGGCCCGGCGTGATGAAACGGTTTGGGCTGGATTATGAAACCCTTTCCGGTGAAACGCCCCAAATGGTATATGTCTCGGTCACCGGGTTCGGCAACAGCGGCCCCTATGTGGACCTGCCGGGGGCCGACTCGGTGATCCAGGCCATGGGGGGAATCATGAGCATCAACGGCGAAGCGGGGGGAGATCCCTTGCGCTTCGGCATGTTCATGGTGGACATGATCACCGGCATGAGCGCCTATCAGGGCCTGCTGGCGGCCCTGCTGGGCAGGGAGCGCGGCGGCGGGGGACAATACCTCTCGGTGAGCCTGCTGGATGCCATCCTCTCCTTTCAGGCGCCGCCATTGACCGAATATCTGATGTACGGGGCGCTTCCCGAACGCAATGGCAACGTCAACTCCTACGTCGCTCCTTCGGGCGTCTTCAAGACCAGCGACTCGTTCCTGATGTTCACCACGCTGGACCACCAATGGGAGCGGGGAGCCAAGGCCCTGGGCCTGGAGTCCCTCGTCAACGATCCCCGTTACGTCAGCAACGACGCCCGGCTGGCCAACCGGGACAGCCTGCTGGAAATGGTGCGGGAGAAGCTGGCCGGCCGCACCACCGACCAATGGCTGGAAGTGCTGCGGAAGCACGATATCCTCTGCGCGCCCATCAACGACTATGAGCAGGTGGTCTCCGACCCGCAGGTGTTGGCCAATGGGTCGCTCGGAACCCTCGATCATCCCGTTTTCGGCGGCATGCCCCTCATTCGCCACCCGGTGCGGTTCGGGGGATTCCCGGTGGAATACACCCCGGCCCCGGTTCTGGGCGAACATTCCAGGGAAGTGCTGACCGGCCTGCTCGGGTATTCCGCGGAAGAGGCGGAGCGCATGATCGAGACTGGGGTGGCGACGCAGGCGGAGGAGGCCGCGGCGTCGTGAGATGGGAAGCCCGAACGGCGAAGGGTCATTCCCTTGAGCCGGGAGAAAAAATCGGCTCCAAGGCCGCGATCAATGCAGGGATGTCGCTGTTGACGATTTGCCAGAGGATGTCGAAATCGACCTGATCGTAGCCATGGATCAAACGATTTCTGAGACTGATAATTTCTCCCCAGAGGATGTTGGGGTGTTTCAATCTTTTCCCGGAGGAAACCCGGTTTGCCGCTTCTCCTATGATTTCCAGCAATCAAACCAAGGCAAGATTGAGCATCCGATTTGAATCCAGTTCTTTCCTGGAAATATTTCTTACGATATCCGAAGCTTCCCTTGAATAATTCAGCATGTCCTGAAGGTGGAGTCGATCTCTATCCCTCACCATAAAGGGTCTCCGCCTCTTCCATCACATGTTCCCGGAATGCCTCGCTTAAAAAATTTGGTGTGTTCAGGTCGGCTTTTCGTCCTATCAATTGAGAGAGTTCTTTTTCCATGGAAAAAAACGCCAATCCTGGGACAAATCCGGGTTTGAATACGACCAGAAAATCAACATCGCTTTCAGCTCCGAAACCCTCATGCAGAACCGACCCGAAAAGCGCAAGTTTTTCGATGTGATGCCGTTGGCAAAATTCGGAAAGGACTTCGCTGGGGATGGTGATTCCGTTTTCCATTGAACTGCCCTGGTTTTCTGCTCCACCCTGGAAAAGGAGGCCCGCCGGGCTCTATTCGGCCACGCGCTGGGCGGTTTCCTTGATCAGGGCGGGCATGTTGCGGTCGATTTCCTCGGGCACCCGGAAGGTGGTGAGATAGGTCATCACGCTCAGGTCGTCCGGTGTCACCTTCATTCTCCCCGCCAGCAGGGCCTGGGCTTTGAGGATCTTGATCGTCTTGACCAGGAAGCTGCGGTCGGTGATGAGGGAGTTGGTGGGATCCAGCTTGAACTGATTGACGAATCGGGAGAGCAGGTCCACCAGGCCGCGTTTGACGATTCCCGGAATTTCCACCTGGTGCATCAGCGCGTAGGCATCGTCGAATATCTTGCGGTTAAGAACGGGTTCGGGGCGCACCTCCTCGCTGAACTGGGAATTGGAATACAAATCCATCACCTCGCGCACCTGGTCCCAGCGGTTTTCCTGAATCAACCCGGCGGATCGGATTTGGATGGTGAAGCGGTCCAGGTTGGCGGGGTCCAACGGTTCGTTGTAGTAGTCGTCCGCGGTGGGGTTGCTGGTGGCGATGGCCGTCAGCAGGGGGATTTTCTCGGTCTGGAACTCCCGCTCGTTGAGAACGCGCAGCAGCACGTTGAGCGCCTCGCCGGGGGAACGGGAGATATCGTCCAGCACGCACAACTCCGCCGTCAGCACGCCACCTTTGCGGATGGACTGGGCAATGATTTCGCTTGAGCCATCTTTCCCGGTGCGTTCCCGTTCGATCACGATGTCTCCCACCAATTCGGCCAGGCGCGTGTCCCGGTGAAACTGATAGAGATAAAATTTGAGATTGGATGCCGTGGAGACGATTTCCGCCAGCATGGTCTTCGCCATCCCTGGTGGGCCTTCGATGTAAATGTGCTCCCGTGCCATCAGACCCAGCAAAAGCCCATGCTTCACGATGTCATGTCCGATCACATAGCGGTCCATTTCTTTCCGCAGGTCGGCGAAAAGACGGGATATGCTTTGCGCGGTGTTTCCGTTATCCAAAAAATCCTCCAAGAGTGGGAGTTTTCGTCGAAAGGGGTTTTGAGGAACCCCGTGTTGCCTTCGGGTTTTCCATGCTGTGAGACCTGTCGCCGTGAGACCGGTCGTGAGACCCGTCAGTGTTTTCCGGTGGATCGCGAGCCAGCGGCATCGGCCACCAAACCAGGATGGTACGGAAAAATTATTCGCAACTCAAACCCAACCGGCGGGAGCATGGGAAAAGCAAAAATGAATGCCCGCGGCGCAAGGGGCGAGGCATCGAAATCCCAGCATTTTTATGTCCGCAAGCGACGGGGAATGGACTTGCGGAAAATATTCCCGAAAGGATTCAATTCCTTTTCCAAGGGTTCGAATAGTTCGCCGCATCCCTCGGGGACGCGTTTTCCATCGGGTGTCCACCTCCCGGCGCCCGATCATTCGCCTGGCGGCTGACCCTTTCATCCACCCGCAACGCTCCCTTTTCATCCGGGGTGGCCAAAAACTGACTGCCGTCGGTCTCCTCGGAAAGGATGTCCAAAATTTCCGGGCATTCGGTGGTGCCGATGAAAAGGGTGTGAATGGACACCCCCAGCGCTTTGGCCAACTTGCGTTCCTCGCGCACCAGCCAATCCCCCTGGGTGGGTTCCCCATCGGTGAGAAACAATATGTGCTTGTTGCGGGTGCTGCCCCGCCGCATTTCCTGCAAGGCGTCGCGCAGGGGATACTGATAATTGGTCACGCCGGAGCAGGACACATTGGATGCCTGTTCGACGATCTTGTCGTAATCGCGGGTGAAAAACCGCCCATCGTGGTTGTACTTCCGCGAGACGTGATTGAATTCGATATATCCGATCCGCATTCGTTTGCGGCGCACCAGGTCCACCAGACGGGTGACGATGGACGAGGTCCAGCGGGCATAGCGGCCTTCCATGGATTGGCTGACATCGCGGATGATCACCACTTTGCCGCCCATGTGCTTTTTTTTCCGGCGGAAGGCCCTGGGCAGGTTCGGGGTGATCGAGTCGGCCCAGATGGCCGTGTCCACGGGGTCGCAGTCCAAAAATTCCTCGAAGGAGGTCATGTGCTTATAGGAGCGCGGCGAGCCGCCCGGATGCACTTCCATATCGGCCTGATTGCGTTCCAGCCGCCCTCGAATCTTGTCCAGCAACACCTCAAGATTTTCGACCGATTGGGGAGGATTGCGCTCGGTATTGGGCAGCCCGTCCTGGCCGCTGCTGGCTTGCTGCTGCATGGACTTGCGTTTTTGCGTCTCCTCCCCTTCGCCTTCGACGGCCTGCATGATCTGATCCACCATGTCGTCGTCCCCGCTCCCTTCGGCCTCCTGGGCATCCTCTCCGGTCTCTCCGGTCTCCTCTTGTCCCTGGGCCCCCTGAAGTTCATCCCCCTGCTCTGGCATCTGCTCTTCTTCCTGCTCGGTTTCCTCGATCACCTGTTCCAGGATTTTGTCCAGGTCTTCATAAACGGCCTCGGGCACGCGGAAGGTGAGGATGTACTTGAGCACTCGCAAATCCGAGGTTTCCGCCACTTCCCGGCCTTGCAGCAGGGCCATCGCCTTGATCATGCGGGGCACCTTGACCAACATGGTACGGTCGGTGAGCAGTGAATTGGCCGGGGTGCAGTTGTATCGCGTGCGCAAGGTTTCCAATAGCTTTTGATAGGCCCGGAAGACGCGGTCGGGAATCTCGACCTGGCGCGAGGCCCGGTGCGCCTGGCGCAACACATCGGAATCCACCAACTGCTCCGCCCCGAAATCCGGCTGCCCCCCCTCGTAGCGATCCATGATTTCCCTGGCCTGATCCCAATCCTGATTGGAGAGGGCCCCTCCGATTTTCAACTGGAGGGTAAAGCGGTCCAAATTGGCCGGGTCGAGGGGTTCGTTGTAATAATCGCTGCCGGTCGGGTTGGAGGTGGCGATGGCGGTCATCAGGGGCAGCTTCTGGTTGTTGAACTTCCGCTCGTTGAGCACCCGCAACAACACGTTGAGCGCCTCGCCGGGCGCCCGTGAAATATCGTCCAACAGCACCAACTCGGAGGTGAGCACCCCGCCGGGCCTGAGGCCTTGCCGGATGACCTCGCCCTTTCCGGATTCCGAAGGGGAGCGTTCCAACACAACGTCACCGATCAATTCGCTGAGACGGGTGTCGCGGTGCATTTGGCAAAACTGATAGCGAAGATTGGCCGTTTTGCCCACCACCTCGGCCAGCAGGGTCTTGGCGCATCCCGGTTCGCCCTCCAGATAGATGTGCTCCTGCGCGATCAGGGCCAGCATCAAGGCTTCCTTGACCCCTTCCTGTCCGATCACGAAGTGATCGAGGCGGTCGTGGATGGTCTGCAATGCGGTCTCGATGCTCACGGGTCGCCGTGCTCCAAATGACCGGGAGGTGCTCCATGATTCCCGGATCGGTGACAAATTCCCATCTTAAAGTGTATCGGGAGGCCGGGATAACATCAACGGGTTTTTCCGTGACGCTCCCCGACAAGCGCCCCATTGCGCGTTGTCCCCCATTTTTCTATCATAAATCCCCGGTGAAAAGACGAAGCCGGCCATCAGGGCCGTTCGCGAAAGAGACGGACAGGTTCACCCCCAGGACAATCCATCAAGGCGATGCATGAAAGCTGAAGCGATGACCCTCTACTGCGGCGCCACCCGCGGCGCGGAGGCGGAGTTCGGCCGATGGGCCGAACAGTTCGGAATCGAGGAAGTGAATTACTCCTTCGATGGACACCAAAATGAGCGAACCCGCGGGCTGCACGTGCTCAGCCGGGATGAATTGATCACCGGAGACGTCAGCCTGCAGTACGTGTCGCGCCTGTTGAACCGCAACTATACCCAGAAAGGCGATGTGTTCCGCAAGGTGCTGCAGACCCTGTTTCACATCGTGAACAAGAGCCGGGAAGTGTTCGTCATCGGCGAGGTGCAGGAGGACCGCACCGTCAGGGGCGGAACGGGCTGGGGGGCGGAATTCGCCAAGCTCTGCAACAAGACGCTTCATACCTTCGACCAGACCCAGGACACATGGCTGCGCTGGAGCGGGGAAAGCTGGCGGCCGGTGGAACATCCCGCCATCGGGGAGGCCCAGTTCGCCGGAATCGGCACCCGCTTCCTGCAGGACAGCGGCAAGCAGGCCATCGAACGGCTGTTCAAGGCCACCTTCGGCTAGGCAGCGCGCCGCCGGTCTTCCTCATTACCAAACTCCAAACCCCGAACCTTCCACCGGACGCCATGACCGTCAAAGTCCACCCCATGCCCTCCATGCCCCTGCTGGGCGATCCCCCCCCGTGGAACGAGGCCGCGCCCCCCCCGCCGCCGGAGCAGGTGGGCCGCTCCGTGCTGGGCAACGCCGTCAACCTGTACGGGGCGCGCCCGGCCAATGCGCTGGTGATCGGCGGGGTGCATGGCGACGAGTCCGAGGCCATCTTCCTGGCCCATCTGCTGCTCTCGGCGGGGTGCCCGGCACCCATCATCCCCTGCCTCAACCCCGACGGGGCACTGCTGCGCCAGCGCTGGAACCGCAACAACGTGGACCTCAACCGCAACCTGCCCACGCCCGACTGGCAACCCGAGGCGCTCAACCCGCGCTACCCCCCCGGCGCGGCGCCGGCCTCCGAGCCGGAGACCCGGGCCCTGCTGGCCGCCCTGGAGCGCGTCAAACCCTCCACGGTGCTCTCGCTGCACAGCTACAAGGAAAGCTTCATCGAGATCGAGCGGCCCGAGGCGGAACTGAGCGGCGCCCTCAACGCCGCGGTGAAGGAATACGCCCAGGCCGCGGGCATCGAGCGGCGGCAGTCCATCGGCTACCCCACCCCCGGCGCCCTGGGCGCCCATGGCCGGGACAACGGGCTGCTGGTGCTGACTTACGAGCTGGAGCGGGGCGCCTCCCACGGCGAACTCCAACCCCTGCTGCAACCCCTGCTCAAGCTGATCGCCGCGCTGGAGGCCGAGCGGTTCCGGGGATAGGGGATAGGCCGGGGGCACAACCCCAACTGCAAGACCCCACCCCGCCCTTCGGGCACCCCTCCCCGTGCACGGAGGGGAACCCCAACTGCAAGCCACTGATGAACCGGATAGGCCGCTACCCGGCCCGCCACCTTCAATTGGGTTCGATATGCACCGGCGGGGGTTGGGATTGGTAGCGGCACAACCCTTCGGCGGGGGCGGAACCCCGCCGTACCGGCCCAACCGTGGGTGAATTGGGTTTGTTCAAGCGAATTCGTGAGAATTAGTTAATTATTTGAAATAATTAACTAATTACATTATACATTGGATGAAAGGCCAGTGGGTAATGGATAGGTACTGCCGAAATCGCTTTTTCCCCTCCACTGTGTTGTTTAACAGCCCGTGGAGGGGGGAGGATTCAAGCGTCGAGACTCCCATCCCCCCAATTCTCACCCACCCCATGAACAGAAAGCTCTCCTCACCATACCCAAACAAACGCATACCCTTGAAATCAATGAATGACCCCGTAGCTTGCCGCGGGGTCATTCATTTCAGGATTGCTGGTCTTAAAC
>JACZSY010000195.1 GCA_022573975.1 SAR324 cluster bacterium
AAATTCAGGCGCTGGATCGTACTCAACCAGGGTTGCCGATCAAAAAAGGGCGTTGTGGCACCATGACCCACGACTACAAGCGCAACGGCACAACGACCCTCTTTGCCGCCCTGAACCTTGCCGATGGTCGGGTGATCGGCTCGTGCATGCCGCGCCACCGCCATCAGGAATGGCTCGCTTTTTTGCAGCAGGTAAATCGGGAAACCCCGAAAGGCCTGGATTTGCATTTGATTCTGGACAACTACCAGACCCACAAGCATCCCAAAGTCAAACTCTGGCTGGAAAAACATCCCCGTTTCCACATGCATTTTATCCCAACCTCCTCCTCGTGGATGAATCTGGTTGAAAGGGTGTTCGGCGACTTGACCGAAAAATGTATCCGCCGTGGCGTTTTCCGCTCTGTCACCCAGTTGATCGCAGCCATTGAGAACTTTTTGGAGCATCGAAACCAAGACCCCAAACCCTTGGTCTGGACCGCCTCCGCAGAAGCGATACTCGAAAAAGTCGCCCGAGCCAGAAAGGTGTTGAATAATGAAAGTTAATTCCATGTCACTACACTACCATCATCGCGCGGGGCGCGCCCGCCTATCCCTGGACGGTGGCCGCGCCCCAGCGGCGATTCAATGATGGCCTGGCCCTACCTTTCACGCTTCACTTCGCCGGTATCCGAGGGAATGCGGAATTTGTCGGCCCCGGCTGGCACCGGAATGGTGAACTTGAGCCGCCCTTCGGACACGTCGTCCGCGTCTTCCTGATCCATCACCGCCCACAGGAAAACGTTGCCGTTCAACTTGGCGTCGGATTTTCCGGGCCGGGCGAATTGCACCAGCACCCGCAAAAAGCCCCGTTCATTGAGCACCGCCTCGGCGGGGTAGGTGATCTTGTCGTAATTGCTGCGCAGGTAGACCGGACCCGAACGGTTGATGATGCGGCCGGTCTTGATGTTGACCAGTTGGATGGTGACGAACACCTCTTCGGTTTGTTTGTTCAGGAATTCCAGATTGCGCTTCTGGGACTTCATATCCAGTTGGAGGGGAATGTCCTGGATTTTATCGGCCAGGGTGTCCGAACTGGTGAACTCCGTCAGCCGTTTTCCGGGCCGCAGTTCGACCGTTTCCCGGTCGTTGCTGACGTCGATCAAGCCTTCGGTCAGGGCTACCCGCGCCTTTCCGTCACGGTCCACCACGCGCAACACGGTTCCCTTGATGCCGATGGTGGCCGTCGGCGTGCGGATGTTGGCCACCTGGCGGCGTTTGACGAAACGCCCCCAAAACGCCCCCACCTTGGAAAACAGGGAGAAGCGGAAGGTGCGCTTCTTCCCTTTCCGCTCGGTGGCCTTCACCTGAAATTCGGATCTGGGAAAGAGGCGGATTTCCGAGCCATTGCGGAACATGATGGTGGTCCGCGCTCTCCGCGCGGTCACCACCGTATCTCCGGTGCGCAACAACAACCCGTTGCGTCCGCGAATGGTTTTCCTCGTGCGCACCTGCTTGACCGACACCTGCCCGGAAATCCGTTGCAGGCTGGCGATGATGTCCTTGCGCTGTGCAAAAACCTGCGGTATCGCCGCGGTCATCATGAACACAACCAACACGAAAAATATCATGCTGTTGCGAAGCGGTTTTTTCATCGTGTTATCCTCGCTGGTTGGCGCCATCCACGCTGGGCAACGGTTTTCCCGGAGACCGATCGGAAATGGCTTCATAAATCAATTATATTTCTTATGAGATTTGCTGCAAAGTCAATGCCTTTTTTCGGGAAAAGGTCTGAGAACCTTGAAATATTTGAAGTAATGGTTTATCTCCATTCCCATTGAACGTCAAAAATAAAAAATGGTTTGTGGGAATTGGAAACACCTGTGAATATTTTACCACGCGAATTTTTACAACATGAAATTTTGCCGTTCGATATTTTGCCACGGCATGCCTTCCGGGGTTATCTTGCATGAGGAAAGAGCGGATGCACGGAAAAAGACCGGCAACCGTGAGCGATCCCGTTGCCCGATCGGCTTTCACCCTTTTTTTCCGGGCGCGCCCATCCCTCCCGGCGGGATAAAATTAGTGAAGTTCGATAAAATCATTTTACAGAAGAATGAGGTAGATGGTATTTTGCGGAAACGTAACCACAGCGGAATTTGCCGAAGGTTGACGGGAAGTTTCTTTTTGCGATTCAGCCGGCCCTGGCCAACGGCGGGGATTCAGCCCATCGCGCCGGCGCCGAAGAATCGATTCCGAATAATTTTTTCCAAAATATTACGCCATCGACGGGAGCGGCTTGATGAAGGAAATGGTTTTTACCTCCGAAAGCGTCACGGAAGGACATCCGGACAAAATGTGCGACCAGATATCCGACGCGATTTTGGACGCCATGCTGGCGCAGGACCCGCAGAGCCGTGTTGCCTGTGAAACGCTGACCACGACCGGACTGGTGGTGGTGGCCGGAGAAATCACCTCCAAGGCCCAAGTGGATTTTCAGGAAGTGGTGCGCTCCACGGTTCGGGATATCGGGTATGAGGATACCAGACAAGGCTTCGATTATCAGTCCTGCGCGGTGATGGTGGCGGTGGGCAAACAATCGGCGGACATCGCCAAGGGGGTCGATCAGGATACCTCGCAGTTTGACGGGCAAGGGGCCGGCGATCAGGGACTGATGTTCGGTTATGCCTGTGACGAGACGGACACCCTGATGCCCATGCCGATATTCCTCGCCCATCGGCTGGCGGAGCGGCTGGCCACGGTTCGCCGTTCGGGAGAAATCGAATACCTCGGCCCCGACGGAAAATCCCAGGTCTCGATCCGCTACCGGGACAACGTTCCGGTGGGCGTGGACACGGTGGTCATTTCCGCCCAGCACCGCGAGGACATCGGCCACAAGGAGCTGGAGCAGGACATCATCGACAAAGTGATCCGCCCGGTCGTTCCCGCGGAGTTTCTCACCAGCGCCACCCGCTACCTGATCAATCCCACCGGACGATTCGTGGTGGGGGGGCCTCATGGCGATGCCGGACTGACCGGCCGCAAGATCGTGGTGGACACCTATGGTGGAATGGGCCGGCACGGCGGGGGCGCCTTTTCCGGCAAGGACCCCTCCAAGGTGGACCGCTCCGCGGCCTACATGGCCCGCCATGTGGCAAAGAACATCGTGGCGGCGGGACTGGCCAAGCGCTGTGAGGTGCAATTGGCCTACGCGATCGGATTTCCCGAGCCGGTTTCGGTGATGGTGGACACCTTCGGCACCGGCACCACCGATGAAGACAAGATCGGTTCCGTGGTGCGCGAGGTGTTTTCGCTCAACCCCGGAGAGATCATCAAGGCTCTCAACCTGCTGCGCCCGATTTATAAAAAAACGGCCGCTTATGGGCATTTTGGACGGGAACTTCCCGAATTCACCTGGGAATACCGGGACAAAGTGGAGCCGCTGAAATCCGCGTTGCTATGAAACCCAGGGACGAGAATCGGCAAACGACCATCGCGGGTAAGCCCCAAGGAAATGGGCGGGGCGGAACGCATCCCGGGCCCGTGCGGGGCCAAAAGGGCGCGGGGGCCTTCCATCGCGAAAATCATCTGAAACCGTATGCTGTGTTTGGACGTTATTTTCAGATAAAATAAATCCAAGCGCCAGGAGGGCATCCCAACAGTTCCGGCGGGGCGCCCACCGGCTTGAATCTTTTTGTCCGGGTCCATTCCCCGCTGCTTGCGGCGAGGTCATTCATTTTTTCCAGCAATCCAGGGGGGCGGGGGCGCCCCGGATTCATTGTGACGGCCATCGTCATGGTATCCGCGCTCATCACCATCATCAACAAGCTGGGCCTTCATGCCCGCGCCGCCGCGAAGCTGGTGCAACTGTCCATCCAATTTTCCTCCAACATCATCCTGGAAAAGGACGGGGAGGAAGCCAACGCCAAAAGCATCATGGAAGTGTTGATGCTGGCCGGGGCCAAGGACACCCAATTGCGGATCGTGGTGGAGGGACAGGACGAGAGGGAAGCCCTGGAGGAAATCAGCGCGCTGATCAACAACAAGTTCGAGGAAGAGGAGTGAGCGCACCTCCCGCGCTTGACGGCGCCACCGCCGTTTACGGCATTCTCGGTCATCCGGTGCGCCAAAGCCTTTCTCCCGCCATGCACAACGCCGCCTTCGGTTCCTTGTCCATCAATGCGGCCTACCTGCCTTTTCCCACTCCCCCCGAAAAGCTGGAGGCCGCGGTTTCGGGCCTGAGCGCGGCGGATGTGAAGGGTTTCAACCTGACGACGCCCCACAAAACCGCCATCCTGCCCATGCTGGCGGAAATTCTGCCCGCCGCCCGCGCGATCGGGGCGGTGAACACCGTGCGCAATGACGGTGGGCGGTTGAGCGGCGCCAACACCGATGGCGAAGGCTTCCTGCGCTCGCTGGCGGAGGACCTTTCCTTCGATCCCGCGGGAAAGGAGGCCCTTTTGCTGGGGGCCGGCGGCGCCGCCCGGGCCATCGCCTTCGCCCTGTTGGGCGCGGGGGTCTCGCGGCTGGTTATCGCCAACCGCACGCCGGCCCGGGCCGAATCCCTGGCCGCCGATTGCCGGGGCCAACACTCCGGCCCGGCCATCGAGGCGGCCTCGATCGATGACCTGGCCGGCGGCGCGCCACACCTGCTGGTCAACGCCACCACCGTGGGCATGGGGGATGGGAACAGCCCGGTGGAACTGGAGGCGTTGGGCGTGCGCGAGGCGGTGGCCGATATTGTCTACCATCCGCTGGAAACGCCGCTGCTGACCCAGGCCAGGGCGCTGGGGCTGACGCACACCAACGGCATCGGGATGCTGCTCTACCAGGGCGCCGCCGCCTTCACCTTCTGGACCGGCCGGGAAGCGCCGGTGAAGGTGATGCGCGCCGCGTTGCTGGAGGCAGCGGGATCGAAGGCGGCGGGAGAGGTGGGGATGGGAACGGAAAAATAAATGCTGTTTTGCAAATGGCTGCCGATCGGCCTCCGGCGGGGCAGGGCCATCTATCCTGACAAATGGTTGGCGTTTCTGATCGTCCTTTGGGCCTTTGCGAAAAGCTTCAACATTTATCTGCGTTCATCGGCGTTCATCGGCGGTTCCTTTTGCAGTTGGTGGCGGCCTTTGCGAAAACCCGAAGGCACGGGAACTTGAGGGGAAGAAACCCCTCAAAAAGTTGTCAATAGATAACCCTGGTTGAAATCAGCGGTTTACGGAGAGAAAAATCCCATGGAGAGATTAACAGGCAAGGTGGCGCTGGTCAGCGGGGCCGGGGCTGGCATCGGAGCGGCGATTTGCAGGCGCTTCAGCGCGGAGGGCGCGGCCATCGTGGCCCTGGAGCGAAACCCGGATACACTGGCCCAATTGGCTGCGGAAATCGAGGAAACCGGCGGCGCGGTGCTGGCGGTGGAGGGAGACATCACCCGCCGGGCCGATTGCGCGGCGGCCGCGGCAGAGGCCTTTTCCGCGCATGGGGCGGTCGACATCCTGTGCAACGTGGCCGGCATCGTGGAAGTCGGCGACCTGGAAGCGGCCGACGAGGAAAGCTGGGAGCGCACCATGGCGGTCAACCTGAAGGGGATGTTTTTTCTCTGCCAGGAGGTGGTGCCGCGCATGGCCGGGCGGGGCAGCGGCTCCATCGTCAACATCGCGTCCGTGGCCGGCCCCTATGCCGTGCGGGAGCGCTTCGTTTATTCGGTCTCCAAATCCGGCGTGATCGGGTTCACCAAAAGCCTGGCGGTGGACTACATCGCCAAGGGGCTGCGCGCCAACGCCATCTGTCCGGGGACGGTGGAAACCCCATCCTGGCACGAGCGGGTGAACCAGGCGGACGACCCGGATCAAGCCCTCAAGGACTTCATCGCGCGCCAGCCCATGGGGCGCGTCGGCCAACCGGAGGAAATCGCCGCCCTGGCCGCCTACCTGGCCGCCGACGAATCGTCCTTCATGACCGGCCAGGCCATCAACATCGATGGCGGCATGTCCATGTAGGGCATCGGTGGGATGGGGGAGGGGGGCCCTTGCCGCAACGCCCCTGTTTCAGCTACCCGCGGGGGTCCCGCGCCTGAAATGCCGGGCCAACTCGGAGCGCCATTCCTGATCGCTCAAAGCCACGCGTTCCCCTCCGGGGAGCACCTTCCAGCATCCTTCGCGGTTGTTGATCAATTGGATGATCCGCTCGGTTTCTTCGCTGTCCATTTCTTCGCTGTCCATTTCTTCGCTGTCCATTTCTTCGCTGGCGGGAATTTCCACGGGAGGGCGCCCGGCCGGTTCGGCGCCATTTCCCGGGGCGGGTTCCGGTTCCTTGGCGGCCATGGGCTGCTCCGGCCGGGGGGCTGCGTCTTTTTCCGGCGAAGATGCGGGCGCCCCGTCTTCGCCAGCGGCGGATAGTGTGGGGGCGTCCTTGGCGGGCGGAGCGGTGGCGGGTTCGGCTTTCGTTGCTGGGAGATGGGGCGGCGCCGATTTTTCCCCATCGGATTCGGACGGAGCGGATTGGGCCGCGGTCACCGGCTTGGCAAGCGGGGGATTGGCGGACTGCCTCTCCCCGCCCCTCTCCCCGGCGGCTCCCCCCCCGCCGTCCCGGTTTTTCACCAGTTTCCCGTCCGGCTTTGCCGGCTTCGCCCGCGCCTTTTTGGCGGCGCCGGTGCGATCCGGGGGCGGATCGGAAGCCTCGTTGCCCAGATCGAAAGCGACCTGGAGATCCTTCGCTGGGGGGTTTTCTTTCGCCATGGGAATCCTGGACGGCAAGAGGGTTGTAGGTTCGGAAGGGGTGGAACGCTCTTTGGTTTTCCATCGGAGTGTTTTGTCTGTCGGAATCCACCGGGAAACCATGGAGGAAATTTCCCGGCACCCAAGATGTTCAATACCATACCAAGCCGGAGAGGGACACCCGCGCGCCCCGCACGGCAGGCAGGACGGAGGGGCCGGTTCCAGCGCCAAAAGCCTGGCGTGGACGAAGGTAAATTTTCCGACAAAACTTCTGTACATCCTGCCGAGGCGTTGGCATATTGATTGTCCCAATTCCAAGTGGAAGGCGTTCAAATTCGATCCAACTTTTCTTTCCGGGGAGGAAGAGAAAGGAGCAGGTCATGGCCATTGTCACCATCACGCGCGGGTTGCACAGCGGTGGGGAAATCGTCGCCGAGAAGGTTGCCGAGGCTTTGGGCGCCCGGTGCGTGAGCAGCGAAGTGTTGCTTGAGGCGGCCAGGAAATACAACGTTCCGGAAGACAAGATGCTCCAGGTGTTCGAGAAAACACCCTCGTTCTGGGAGCGCATGACGGAGAGCCGCCGCATCCATCTGGCCTACATCCAAGCCACCCTTGCCGATTGGGCCGGGGAGGACAGCGTGGTCTATCACGGCAACGCGGGCCAGGAACTCCTTCGCGAGGTGCCCCATGCGCTCAAAATACGGCTGCTGTATCCCATTGAAACCCGGGTGCAACGCATCATGGAGCAGTTCAACTACTCCCAGGATCAGGCCCGCCGATTCGTGGAGCAGATCGACGAGGACCGCACCAAGCGGATGCGATATTTTTTCAACGCCGACTGGCGCGATCCTTCCCGCTACGATTTGTTAATCCGGATGGAACGGATTTCGGCCAAGGTCGCGCAAAACATGATCGTGGATTTGACCAGGCAGCCCGAATTTCAACTGACCGAGGAAAAGGCTCCGGCCTTCAAGGATTTTCTGCTCAAGAATCGAATTTACGCCGAACTCGCCAACGCCATGGTGGGGCGGCTGAGTCTGATCAGCGTATCGGTGCAAAAGGGGATCGTGACCATGCAAGGCACCCTCACCTCCAACGAAGCCCTCGTGGAGGAGGTGGTGGAACGAATCAGGTCCATGGAGGGCGTTCTGCAGGTCAACAACGAGATTGTCGTCGGGCTGGTCTACCAGGAGTGGAACGTTTAGCGCCCGCACCGGTCGAACCAGTGGCGCCAGGCATGGGGCGGGAATCCCGGAGATGGAGAAAGGTGCGGTTTTTTCTCCGCGCCCGGCGGGTTCAAGCTGAATTCCCTCCGCTGGGATTTCCCCGCGGGACGCGCGGCGGGCCGGATCGCGCGCTGGAGGTCCGCTTTTTCCATTCCCCCCTGCTCCCCCCTAATGCCCCCCCGGCCCGCCCAGCCCCGCCACGATGAACAGCGCCAGTTGGGCGCAGACCAGGGCCAGGTAGAGCATGTCGCGGCGCCGCACCAACACCGGCACCACCATCAGGTAGGCGGTGAAGATGACGCCCACCATCAACACCAACGCTCCCAGGCTGAGCATGTCGCTGTAGCCCAGCATGGTGAGCCATTGCCAGCCGGTGGGGGCATTATGCTCACGCACGAACACGTCCAGGCCGCCGCCGATGAACCCCACCAGCCTGTCCGGAGGGATGAAAGCTTCTATCCATCCGCTGATGTAGAGGAAGAAAGAGACCAGCACCAAGGCCAGGGTCCAGCGCACCCCATGGAGTTCCACTCGCTCGAAGACCCGGTTGATCTCGGCGGAGGCATCGCGCCCCTGTTCCCTGTGCTCCCGGTGTTCCGTGTTCATATTCCCAATCCCCGCAACAGGGCCCTCGTGCCGGCCACCAGCAGCCCGGCGATCACCACCATCCGGATCACCCTAGTCGGTGC
>JACZSY010000406.1 GCA_022573975.1 SAR324 cluster bacterium
GGCCATTTTCGCGGCCGTCCGCCAGGTAATGCAGGGCGGCCCGCAGCAAACCCGCCCG
This sequence comes from SAR324 cluster bacterium, assembly GCA_022573975.1. Classification (GTDB taxonomy): domain Bacteria; phylum SAR324; class SAR324; order SAR324; family JACQKK01; genus JACZSY01. Next base: position 59 of record JACZSY010000406.1, read on the forward strand.
CATGGCGCCGGACTTCTCCCCGTCGCTTTCCCATCCTGGCGAAGCCAAAAGCTGGCCCACCGCCCATGAAACCGTGTCCATTCCGGCCATTGCGCAGAGCGCCTCGCTTTCCTCCTGAGTGAAAAACCCGGCAATGGAACCGTCCGCCACCGCCGGATCGAGAAAATCCTTCCGAAAATGAGGAAGGGGCGACAGGGTGGCGAAGGTGACCAGGTTCGGAACTTCCCTCTTCAAACGGGTGGCGACCTGTTTGATCAGCAGGTTCCCGAAGGGGATTCCCCGCAACCCGGCCTGGGCGTTGGAAATTCCATAGAAGATCGCCGTATCGGCCTGATCCGGGCTGAGATCCGGCGCTTCCGGATCCAACAACCGCTGGATATTGTCCGCGATGCCACGGGTCAGGGCCACCTCCACGAATATCACCGGCTCCGTGGGCATAAAGGGATGAATGAAGGCGAAGCAGGCCCGGTCCGAGACCAACCGGTGCTTCAGCTCCGCCCAGTTGGAAATGCGATGCACCGCTTCATAGCGGATCAGGTTTTCCAGCAGCACGGCGGGACTGTCCCACCCGATGCGCTCCAGGCGCAGAAAGCCCAGGTTGAAAAAGGCTTCCAGCAGGCGGCGCAGTTCGTATTCCAAGGGCGCCAGGGACGCATCGCGCTTGAGAAAGGGATACAGATCGGCGCGCAGGTCGACCAGGAACTTGATTCCCGATGGAATGGTGTTGAACTGCCTGAAGAGGTCATGACGCGGGCTTTCCAGTGTCCGGGTCAATCCCACCAAGGCCTTGGCGATATGGGCTTCCGCCGGGCCGGCGCCCGCATCGTCATTTCCGGAATCCCGCGCGGCCCGATAGGCGGCGATGGCCCCATCGAGCGCCTGGGGGTCCACGGAAAAGTCCTCGTGGAGCATTTTGAAGAAGCCCCCGCGTTCGTCCTCCGCCAGCTTGGCATAGGCGTCGGCCACCTCCGCCACGGCCACCAGTCCGGCCAGTTTTCCGTACTTTTCCACCGCCTCCAGGCATTTCGCCCGAATTTCTTCCAGGGCCGTACCGGTGCCCGGGGAAGTATCCGCCGCGGAATCCTTTCCCCTGAATTCCAGCACGCTGGCGATACGGCGCATGAAGCTGCCAATATCCAAACGCCCCAATCCCCATCCCCCGCGTGAGCTTTCATCGGCTGATTTCATCCTGCTTTCCTCCGATTGGCCGGGTTCCTGGCGTTGTGTCCGAAAGAACACTTGCCTGTCGTGGTAAATCCGGGAACCGGGGTTTCCCCTTCATTATACCTTTCTTCAACGACAAATGAGAATCGAAGGGGTCATTCTGCCTTCGAAATCCCATATTTCCCCAGGGAACCCCCTTGGCCGGGGTATGCGACGACCCCCGGCCTGGCCGCATCGCCACGAATCATGGAGGGTGCAGGCTGGCCGGGGCGCGGGTGAATGTGCGGCGGCCGCGCTTGAAGCCATGGAGGGGCGCGGCCAGCTCCGCCACGGCATCCTTGCGATGGGCGCAATCCAGCACCACCAGGTCGGCCGGTGCGCCTGCTTCCAGGCCATATTCCTCGATCCGCATCAGGCGCGCCGAACGCCGGGTCAGCATTTCGAAGCATTCCTGCAATTCCTCCCGCGAGGCGGCGTAGCAGATGTTGGCGTACAGATTGGCCATGCGGATCAGCGACCCGTCGCCGTAGGGGGTGAAGGGATTGAGCACGTTGTTGGTGGAGAGGGAGCAATTGACGCCCAGTTTCAACAACTTGTGAGCCGGAACCACCCCCCGGGGCGTATCGTACGCCTTGTTGCGCCCCATCAGGAAGAGGTCGGTGGCGGGCAGCACGGTGAGGGCCACGCCCGCGCCGGCCATGCGGCGCGCCTTCTCCGCGAAGGTGTCCGGCGTCATGGCGGCCAGCCTGGTGACGTGGCCGATGGCGACCCGCCCGCCCCATCCCTGGGCCTCGGTGCATTGGCAGACATAATCCAGGTCCGCATCCTCCGGCCCGTCGGCGAAGTCCAGGTGCAGGTCCATATCCACATCGAACTCGCGGGCCAGGGCGAACACCCGGTCGATCTGCCCCTTGCGATCCGTATCGAAACCGGGCGCGGCGCCCACCACGGCGGCCCCGTTGCGCAGGGCCTCGGCCATCAGCGCCTCGGTGCCGGGATAGTTGGTCAAACCCTCCTGCGGGAAGACGCATATTTCCACGTCGATGGCCCAGCGGTAGTCCTCCGCCAGGGCCTTGACGCCCTCGAACCCCCGCAATCCCACGGCGGGGTCCACCTCCACATGGGTGCGCATATGGGTGGCGCCGTTGAGGATGCAACGCTCCAGGGTGTTTCTGCCCCGCTCGTAGACGTCCTCCACGGTGAAGTCGCTCTTGATCTCCGAAACGCGCTTCATGGCCGCCTGGGGGCTGCTCAGGTCTTCCCCACAGCGC
>JACZSY010000407.1 GCA_022573975.1 SAR324 cluster bacterium
AACCTCACCCCTGTACCTTTTCCGCGGGGGGAGAGTTTGGCAGGGCGGGGATGCGGATTGAAAAACCGTGCCCCTTGAAACAAATTTCCCTCCGTGTTTTCACCCCCATTCGACAATTAACCTCAAGTTCTATTCCCCCTCTCCCGCGGGAGAGGGGGTGCCCGCAGGGCGGGGGTGAGGTTGCACTCTTTCCTCCAGCACCCTTCCAATTTCCAAGAGTATCCGGGGTAAATCCATTAAAACCTCCACATTTGAAAAGCGCATTACCAAATATCCCAACCTACCAATTTCTTCATCACGGATACTGTCCCGGTCCAAATTTTCTGCATGAATTTCACCATCCACCTCCACGATCAATTTTGCCTCGATACAACAAAAATCGGCGATAAATCGTCCAATAGCATGCTGCCTTCGAAAATGAACCCCAAGATTTTTGTTTCTCAGAGATCGCCACAATACGTCCTCGGTCCTGGTTGGCCGGTTCCGCATTTTCCTGGCTTCAGGTTTCAACTTTCGCCATAAGTCCGGCGTAGAAGTATGCCATCGTTCATGTGGCATCGTTTTTTCTTTTAAAATCAACTTTCTCAATAATCACCGGGAAACCTCACCCCCCGGCCCCCTCTCCCGCGGGAGAGGGGGGAGTCGTTGGAACTGCCGCGATTGAAGGAAACCTCACCCCTGTACCTTTTCCGCGGGCGGAGGATTTTGTCTTTTCCCAAAGCGGAATTTCCGGACGATGTTTCCTCTTCATATATCCTGCTTCTCAGGAATTGACGACTCCCTCTCCATGCAAATGGAGAGGGGATGCCCGCAGGGCGGGGGTGAGGCGCTTTTCTAATTCCCCTCGCCGGTGGGCTTGAAGCGGGTCAGGAAGAACTCCGCGTCGGCGAAGCTCAGCTCCGGGGTCTTCTCGGGTTCATAGGTCGGATCGAGGTATTGGGCGTATTCCTCTCCCACGATCTGTTCGGCGGCCTGAGTAATGGCTTCCGGGGGACTGATGGCCATCTTTTCCACCAGCCGTCCGGCATAACGAATGATGTGGATGCCATCGCGGGACGCCACGGGCAGCTCGTACTTGTGGCAGCGCCCCAGGAACTCGGAGACCAAGGTCAGCAATTCCTCGTCGGCATAGGGCAGGTTGACCGTCATGATTTCCCGCTCTTCCTCCGCGGTGGGAAAGGCCACCCGCACCTGGGGCTGAAGCCGGGAGAGAATGTATTCGGGAATCTCGTAGGTGGACGAATCCTCGTTCATGGTCACCGCCACCCGGAATTCCGGATGGGCGTGGATCTTGATGCCGGCGATGATGGACTCCACATAGCGCCGGTTGTCCAGCAACGGGGCCAGGGAGGCCCAGCTTTTTTCGCTCATGCGGTTGCCTTCGTCCAGGATGCACACCCCGCCCCGGATCATGGCGGTTGTCAGCGCGGAGGCGTGATAGCGGATGGTCTGTCCGGAGTCGATCACCGGGGTGATCAGCAGGTCCTCGGGGCGGGTGTCCGAGGTGCATTGGAAGATAAACACCTCCTCGGTGAATTCGCGGGCCACGGTGAAGGCCACGGTGGTCTTGCCCACGCCGGGGGGGCCCAGTATCCTGGGGGAGAGGGGAAGCTCATTACCGCGCTTGGAGGTCAGCCAGCAGGCCCGGAGCTGGTTCTTCACCAATTCGGAGCCCACCGCCAGGATGGGCATCTCGTCGGCCAGGGCCAAACGCAAGTCCACGCCGTCGATGGTGACCATCCGGTCTTTCATGGGGGTATTTTTGCTCATCGTCAGCTTGGTAAAAAAGGTGATTGGGTAGGGGATGGATTGGGTGATTGGAACATAAAAGGAAAAAAATTAAGCCGGTCCCAGTCGCGGAACAGGCGGGCATATTGTCTTGTCCTACAAAGTTGCCAGACTTTGGGGAGGGTGTAAAATGCTTTTCGTGAGCGAGGGCGCACGAATGGTATAAGTATGGTAGGCATTTGGCGAAAGCGGAGAAAACCAAGTGCCTACAATTAGCCTGTTTTATGGGATCGTCATTCAAATGTACTGGCGGGATCATGCGCCGCCTCATTTTCATGCCCTGTATGCGGAACATGAAGTGCTGATTGGCCTCCGCGATTTAAAACCCATCCGAGAATCGTTGCCCTGACGGGCCCAGGCCCTGGTGATGGAATGGGCCGAGGCTCACCGGGAAGAATTGATGGAGGATTGGAACCTATGCAACGAAATGAAACCACCGAATCCGATCCAACCGCTGCCGTAACCCCACCCATCCGCCATACTGTCCCCTGGAGGGTGATTTCCGCACGGGCACTGCCCAACATGCGGCTTCACGTCAGGTTCGTGGATGGCGCCGAAGGCGAAGTGGACATGGCGGAATTCCTTGCCGATTCAAGGCTCGACGGTACACCTTTTGCGGATTTGCGCGACCGGCAAAGGTTCGACAGGGTGGGCCTCTTTTTGGGAGCCGTCCAATGGCCCAACGGCGGCGACCTGGCCCC
>JACZSY010000408.1 GCA_022573975.1 SAR324 cluster bacterium
TAGGCATTAGGATTCTTGGAAATTTTTCAGGTTCACCCGCCCCATTTGCGAAAGCCTCTGGAATTTGGCGACAACCCGGCGGCGCGCCTCGTTGATCGTTTTCTTGTCCGCCCTGGATCTCCGCATCGCAAGAGCCAGGCTGCTCCTGGACTTATCCGAAAATACCGTGATGACTTTTCTCTGAATTTCATCGGAGGCCCCATGCAAGGCGGCGACCACCGTTGCCCAGGGCAATGTGCGAAAAGCTTCGGACAACTCATTGACATGCAAAAGGGAAATATAATCGAACCGGAAGAAATGGTTTTCCACCGCCTTGGACGGCTTGGCGTACTGGGACTTCATGTCCGCCAACAAGCCCTCTCTGGTTTCTGGAGAGGTTTGCCCTATTGTTTCAGGTAGCTTGGCGGTGCCTTCCAAAAAATTATCCAATAGCGCGGCGGGATCCTTCAATTTCAACTTCTCCGCATCGGGTACTTTTTTGGCTTTTTCCGCCAGATTAATTGCAACTTCCATGAACTTCTCAGGCGCCAAGGCCTGCAGGGCGCCAAACTGGACAGCCAATTCCAGTTGCACTTTTTCGGGCATCATTACCATGATCCGGGCCACATCCTGTGATTTGAGGCGACTGAGCACGATGACCTTCACGTCCACCGTTTCTTCTTTGATAAGGTAATTGACCTGCCCCCAGGTGAGGGCGTCCAGGAATGAAAAAGAATCGAGCGATTTTAAAACGGAAGTGGTGATTTCCTTTGCTTTTTTATCAGAAATTTTATCATCAGCCTTGCTTTCCCCTTGCATTACAACCCTGTACACCATGATGGGATTGGATATATTCTTAACCTTCACTTCATTGACAAATTCAAGAGATAGGTCAAGCTTTCCCTTCACCAGTTCGTAAACGATTCCTGAAATGCAAATACCGCCAGGGTTGGCCAAGGGCTCCAACCTTGCGGCCCGGTTGACACCATCCCCGTAAAGTTGCCCATCTTTTTTTTCAATAACATCTCCCAGGTTAATGCCAATTCTAAATTTCATTTTTCGGCTGGCATCCAACCCTGAATTTTTTTGCTCAATCTCGCGTTGAATGGTCACGGCACTGTTCACCGCAACCACCGCGCTACTGAACTCAGCCAGAAGTGAATCCCCTGGTGAATTCACCACACGACCATGGCCATTCTGGATAACTTTGGAAAAAATATCATGAGAGGACTCTAGGGCATCCAGAGTTTCCTCCTCATTTTCCTCCATTAAGCGGGAATATCCCACCACATCCGCGCATAGGATCGTAGTCGACTTTCTTTTACGGTCAGATGAAGCCATTACCTGGATTTCAATTGGGCAAGAAAATGGAGTAGATAAAAATTCATCCAAGAACCTAATTTTATTTTACGACATTCCATACACCTTTTTCATTGTAAAATCGCTAAATTGGAAATTCTCGTCAAAATTTCTGTCCCCGTCGTCAGGAGCCCATGGCCCGCCCCGGCCTACGGCATGTGCCCCGTGCCCTCGCGGCCCACCAGGGGCACGAACAGCACCCACTCCAACCGCCGTTCGCTCAAGGTGCCGTCCTCCTGCTTGACGAACAGCATCAGGGCCTGGGAATTGTCCGAGCCGATAGGAAGCACCAGGCGGCCTCCCGGAGCCAGTTGGGCCGCCAGGCTTTTGGGCATCCGTGGGGCGCAGGCCCCGGCCACGATGGCGTCGAAGGGGGCCGCATCGGGCCACCCCAGCGAGCCGTCGCCGCTGCCGGTGTGCACCGGCGCCCGGGTGCGGCCCTGCAAGGCCAGCCGGGCGTTGGTGTAGAGCCGCTGATGAATTTCCATGGTGTAGACCTCCCCGGCCAGATAGGAGAGCAAGGCCGTCTGATAGCCCGAGCCAGTGCCCACGTCCAGCACCTTCTCCGTGCCGGTCAACGCCATCGCCTCCAGGGAGAGGGCGATCACGTAGGGCTGGGAGACCGTCTGGCGGCAGCCGATGGGGATGGGAGCGTCCACCAGGGCGCGCTTGCGGTAATCGGAGGGCACGAATTCCTCTCGCGGCACAGCGGCGAAGGCGTCCAGCACCCGCTGGTCGCGAATGCCCCTGCGCACCAGTTGACGGTCGATCCAATCCGGTCTGGCGCTGGGATTTCTCATGGCGGTTCCAGGGTGTGGAGGCGGATCGGCCTCAGGGGAAGCGGGTGCGATCCGGGTGAATGGCCTTGCCACTCAAAAGGCCTGTGATCAACTCGATAAAAGCGGGAGAGGGGCGCCTCCGGCGGCCCTCCGGGGGGAAATTTTGAAAAGTTTCAACAAACTTTCTCATAGGAAAAACAAGTATTTAAACCTATCATTCCAATATCTTATTGAAAGTTTTAATACAAAATCGGGGTCTAATTCCCCGCGGCTTGCCGCGAAAAAAGGGAACCTATTCCACAGCTGATACCCCGCCCCTTGGGGCGGGGTCATTCATTCCAAAAAAATGGTCT